>JAQBXT010000021.1 GCA_027624175.1 Pseudomonadota bacterium
GTCCGCGCCGAGCAGCGTCTCGCCCGGCACGCGCGCCATCGCCGGGTCGCCGTAGTACTGCTCGCGATCGGCGTAGGCGAGCTTCATGGCTTCGATGAGCAGATGGCAGTAGTCCGGCGTGCCGAAGCCGATGGATTTCAGGTCGAACTGCTGCATTAGCGCGAGCGTCTGCAATTCGGCGGGACCCTGTGACCAGAACCCGGTCTTGAACAATTCCGTGCTGCCCACGCGTAGCGACACGGGCGCCTCGATCTTCGTTTCGAACGCCGCGAGATCTTCGCGCGCGAGCAGCCCGTCGCGCGCCTTCGAAAACTTCGCGATCTCCGCAGCGATGTCGCCCCGGTAAAAGGCCGCGAGCGGATCCTTCTCCGCTGCGAGGTACTCGAAGCTGCGCGCGAGCGCCGGATTGCGAAAGCGCGCGCCGACCTCGGGCACCGGCAGGTAGAGCATTGCGCTGCCCGGCCATTCGGTCTTGAAGCGCTGCTGCATCGGCGCGATGCCGTACTTGTGCTGGTTGCGCAGGCCCTCGGACACCGGAAAACCATTGCGTGCCAGGTCGATGGCGGGAGCGATCACCTCGGCGAAGGGCAGCGTGCCCCAGTGCCGCAACGCGGTGAGCAGCGCGCCGAACGCCGCCGGCACTCCCGCGGCAAGGATGCCGGAATCCGGAATGTCGGCAAGGCCGCGCGCGCGGAAGGCTTCCGGCGTCGCCTTCGCCGGCGCTGCCATGTTGCCGTTCACGGCGATGACGCGCGCTTCGCCCGCGAGCCGCACGAGCATCGGACACTCGCCGCCGATGGTGTGCATCTGCGGATTGACGAGGCCTTCGACGAAGCTGGCCGCCACCGCGGCGTCGATGGCATTGCCGCCCGCCTTGAGCACGTCGGCGCCGGCGTTCGCCGAGAGGTTGCTGTTCGAGGCAACGGCGCCGCGCGTGCCCAGGAGGCGCGGGTGGAAAGTCCTGCCCTCCGTGGGGAGGATCCGGTAGGCACGAAGACTCACAAGGCCCCTGGCCAAATGAGAAAAATGAGGTCTGTCCCCATTTAGAAATGCGCGAGGTCGGCGCGGGTGTAGGGAATCGAGAATGCCGCGTCCGGCGGCATGGCGGGAATCGATTTCTCCCACGCCTCGTATTTCGCACGCAATGCGGCTAGCCGCCCTGGCTCGCGCTTGGCGTAGTTGGCGCGCTCGCGCGCATCCAGCGCGAGGTTGAAGAGGAATTCGCCGTCCTCGCTGGCGAAATACTTCCAGTCGCCCGAGCGCACGGCGCGCTGGCTGCGGTACTTCATGCGCCAGAAGAGATCGCGCGCAAACGCCGCCTCCGGATTCTCCAGTACCGGGAGCAGGCTGAGGCCGTCGAGCGGATAGTCGGGGTGCGCTTTCGCGCCCGCCGCCTCGAGAAAGGTCGCCACCCAGTCCATGGTGATCGCGTGCTGCGCGGTGACGCCGCCCGCCTTCACGCGCGCGGGCCAGCGCACGACGTAGGGCACGCGGATGCCGCCTTCCAGCAGGTCCATCTTCTTGCCCACCAGCGGCCAGGTGTCGGAAAAGCGCTCGCCGCCGTTGTCGCTGGTGAAGACCACGATGGTGTTCTTCGGGTCGGGCAGTGCGGCGAGCACCTGACCGATACCCTCATCCATATGGTGGATCATCTTCTGGTACACGGCGAGCGAGCCGCCATCGGTGTGCCAGATCTTCTCGATGCGCTTCGCCTCGGCTTCGTCGGCACGCGTTTCCCAGGGCCAGTGCGGCGCGCTGTAGTGCAGCGACAGGAGGAACGGCGCCTGGCGCTGGCGCCCGACATAGTCCACAGCGCGCGCGGAGATGAGGTCGGTCATGTAGCCCTGGCGGTGGATTTCGGTTTCGCCGTCCCACAGGTCGTGCACGCCCGACGTGTCGCAATGGGTAAAGTAGTCGAAGCCGCCGGAAAGAGAGCCGAAGAATTCCTGGTAGCCGCTCTTGAGCGGATGAAAGTGCGGCGGATAGCCGAGGTGCCACTTGCCAACGAGCGCCGTCGCGTAGCCTGCGTCGCGCAGCAGCGAAGCGAGCGTCGGGTGCGCCGGCGGCAATCCGAGCACCGGGCTGCCGCGCGTGCGCCCGGAGATGGGTTCATCGGCCCCGCCGCGCAGCCGATGCTGCCAGCGCCCGGTGGCGAGCGCAAAGCGCGTCGGCGAGCACACCGAGGAGTTCGCGTAGCCCTCGGTGAAGCGCAAACCTTGCGCCGCCATGCGGTCGAGCACCGGCGAGCAACCGGATCTTCCGCCGTAGCAGCCGAGATCGGCGTAACCGAGGTCATCGGCGAGGATGAAGACGAAGCTTGGTCGCATTTTTTTCCGCTCGCGGTCAGCTCGGAAAGTGCGCCTCGAGGTCGGCGATCTGCGCCGCGTCGAGGAAGCGCGCGTCCCGGCCGGTGAGCAGCAGGTGCAGCTTCGCCGTCTCCTCCATCTCCTCGGCGTTGTACACCGCGTCCTCCAGCGACTTTCCCGCGACCACCGGCCCATGGTTGGCGAGCAGCACCGCATGGTGCTTTTTCGCCTTCTCGCGCACCGCTTCGGCGAGCGCGCGATCGCCCGGCCGATAGTAGGGCACCAGCGGCAGCCGGCCGATGCGCATCACGTGATACGCCGTAATGGGCGGCAGGACGTTCGCGGGATCGGCATGGCGCAGGCAGGACACCGCCACGCAGTGCGTGCAATGCAGATGCACGATGGCCTGCGCGCTCGCGCGCTCTTCGTACATCGCGAGGTGCAGGAAGCCCTCCTTCGATGGCGGGTCGCCCGCGACGTGCTTGCCCGCTTTGTCGAGCTTCGAAATCTTCGCCGGGTCGAGCCGGCCGAGGCAGGAATTGGTCGGCGTCACCAGCAGCCCGTCGGGCAGGCGCGCCGACAGGTTGCCCGAACTGCCGTGCGCATAGCCGCGCGCGTACAGCGACTGCCCGAACAGCACGAGCTGCTCGCGCAGCTGATTCTCGGTCACGCCAGCACCTCGAAGGCCTTGAAGAAGAAATCCGGCCCGCCGAAGTTACCGGATTTCAGCGCCAGCAGCATCGGTTCGCCGCCGATCGACGCGGTCCAGGGCACACCCGGGGCGATCTCCGGCCCGATGGCGAGCGCGCGGATGCCGAGCGCTTCGGTCACGGCGCCCGAGGTTTCGCCGCCGGCGACCACGAAGCGGCGCACGCCCGAGGCGGCGAGCCCGCGCGCCAGGTCGCGGAACGCCTGCTCGATCTCCTCGGCGCGCCCCGTGGATCGTTCTGCCGGAGGCGCCGAGGTGTAAATCAGCACTGGTCCCTCACCAAGCCTCGGTTTCGCCCACGCGAGTGCCGCCCTTACATCGAGGCGCGCGGGATCGAGTCGCAGCGAAGCATACGTCGCGCGCGCCGCCTCGACCTGTGCGAGCGTCGCCTCGGAGCAGCTGCCGGCGAGGATCGCCGCCGCGCCCGCCACCTTCGGCAGCGCAGCCGCGTCGCGCTTCGGGGCGCCCTTCGCCAGCGCGCGCGCAATGCCCATGGCCAGGCCGGCTCCGCCGACCGCGAGCGGCATGCCCGCGCAGGCTTCGCCTGCGGCGACGAGGTGCTCGTCGCGGATCGCGTCCACGATCGCGTAGCGCATGCCCTGCGCGCGCAGCGCCTCGCAACGTGCGCGCACCGCCGCCGCACCTGCTTCCACCGCCTCGAACTCCACCAGCCCGACCCGACCCTGCGCCTGCGCTCCCAGCACGTGCACCAGGTTCGAGTCGGTCATCGGCGTGAGCGGGTGGTTGCGCATGCCGGATTCGGCAAGCGCCACGTCGCCGACGAAGAGATTGCCGAGGTACACCGTGCGCTTGTTGCGCGGATAGGCTGGCGTGGCGAGCGCGAAGTCGGCGCCGAGCGCGGCCAGCAGCGCGTCGGCCACCGGGCCGATGTTGCCGCGCGGCGTGGAATCGAAGGTCGAGCACACCTTGAAGTAGACATGGCTTGGCATGGCGCGCCGCAGCCAGGCGAGCGCCTGCAGCGACCACTCGACCGCCTCTTGGGGCGGGTTGGTGCGCGACTTCAGCGCCACTACCACGGCGTCGGCGTCCGGCACGGCGAACTTCGCGTCCGGAACGCCGTTTACCTGCACCACCGAAAGACCCTCGCGCGCGAGGGTCACGCCGAGGTCGGTGGCGCCGGTCAGGTCGTCCGCAATGCAGCTGAGGAGCATGACCGCAATCTAACGCATCTGCGCCGGCATGCAGCCGGCGTTTCGATGCGCCGGCCGGCCCGCGCCTAGCGTGCCCGCTTGGCTTCGTACTCCGCAACGGCCCTCTTCAGGCTGCTGTACTCCTCGCAGCCGAAGAAGCACAGGCGATCGAGCTGGGTCAGGTGCTCGCGCGCCTTTTGCACGTTGCCCACCATCAGGTAGGCCTCGCCGATATATTCGTGCGCGCCGCGGTGCTTCGGTTCCAGGCGCAGCGCCTCGTTGTAGTGCCTGAACACCAGGTCCATGTTCGGGTCCGGCCCCTTGCGCACCGTGTAGGCGTAGAGGTTGTGATAGCCGGCATTCGCCGGAGCCTTGGCGACGGCGTCGCGCAGGATCTTGGCGGCGGCCGCGTAGTCCTTTCGAGACGTCGCCTCCCGGGCCTGCTGCAGTACCGGGTCCGACGTCGCGCTGTCGGCGTCGTCTGCCGCCTGGACCGCCACGGGAAAGGCCAGCAGCGCTATGATCAACGGACGAAAAATCGCTTTCATGTGTTTGCCTTTCATGTCCAGCACCCGCTTCCTGATCGTCGTTCTCACGCTAACACTGGCGGCCGGCGCCGCATTCCCGGCGCCCCCCGCGACGCGCGAGGAAGCGCTGGCCGCGCTCGACAACCCCGTCACCGAGCGGCGTGCAGAAGGCGTGGTGTGGGTCGCCAACCACGGCCGCATGGAGGATACGGCCCTGCTGCTCAAACGGTTGCTGGACGAAAGCGCCTTCGTGCGCAGCTACGCCGAGCGCGCCCTGTGGCTGCTGTGGAGCCGCTCGGGCGACCCCGACATCGACCAGGTCATGGCGCGCGGCGTCGAGGACATGCAGGCCGGGCGCCATAGCGATGCCGTCGCCGCCTTTTCCGAGGTGATCCGGCGCCGTCCGGACTTCGCCGAAGGCTGGAACAAGCGCGCCACGGTGTATTACCTCGCCGGCGCATACCGCGAGTCGCTCGCCGACTGCGATCAGGTGCTCAAGCGCAACCCGCAGCACTTCGGCGCCCTCTCGGGCGTCGGCCAGATCTACTTCGCGCTCGAGGAGTACGGCCAGGCCATCGCCTGGTGGCGCCGGGCGCTGCAGGTGAACCCGAACATGCTCGGTGTCGAGATCAACATCAAGGGCGCCGAGGAGCGGCTGAAGGAAAAGCGCGGCCGCAGTACCTAGGCCGCAATCCCGGCCAGCAGCTCCTGCACTGCGGCGGCGGCGAGCAGCGGGTGCTCGAAGGGGAACAGGTGCCCGCCGGGCACGCGCAGCCTGGCGAAACGCGGCCCGCGCATCGCCCCGAGGCCCACGCGCCGCAGCACGTCGGAATCCACGCCGCCGACGAAGCCCGCCGGCACCTTGAGCGATTTCACGTACCGGTTCATGCCGTGCGGGATGGTGCGATAGATGCGGTACTCGATGTCCGGCTCGATGCGCAGCCGGAAACGGCCCGGCGCGCCGACGAGGCCGTGCTGCACGTAATGCTCGAGACACTCGTCGGTGAAGTGCCGGAAGAGTTTCCTCGACCTGAAGTGCGCCTTCGCCTCGTCGCGGCTCGTCCAGGCGCTGCGCCGCTCGCGCGTCATGCCGGCGGGCGTGACGCGGTCGACAATGCCGAGTCTTTTCACCGCGCCGAGCGCGCGCCCTTTGAAAGCGCCGATGACGGGCGCATCGAGCATGACGATGGCGCGGAACAGCTCCGGACGGCGCGCCGCTGCCATGAAGTTCAGGTAGGCGCCAAGGGAATGACCGACGCCGAATACCGGCTCACCGCCATACTCGCGCTCGAGCGTGTCGATCAGCTGCTCGACCAGGTGCGGCCAGCCTTCGGTCGGCGGGTAGCACGGATCGGTGCCAATGGCCTCGATGAAGCCGACGCGATAGTCCCGCCGCAGCGGTGCGAGCATCGCTTCGTAGCACGGTGCGGGAAAGCCGTTGGCGTGCGAGAAGTGCAGGACCGGGAGTGCGATTAGACGTAGCCCCCGGCCGCGCTGTCGGCGTCGAGCGGCGGGCCGATGAGCTGGCCCTGCACCAGGTCGCAGCCCTGGGCGGCGAGGAAATCCCTCTGCGCCCCGGTTTCGACGCCTTCGGCGACCACTTTCAGGCCGAGGGCGTGCGCCAGGCCGATGATGCCGCGCACCAGCGATTCGGCGTTGCGGTCCCCCGGCACGTCGGCGACAAATGCGCGGTCGATCTTCAACCGGTCCACCGGGAAGCGCCGCAGGTAGGCAAGGCTCGAGTAGCCGGTGCCGAAATCGTCGATCGCCAGCGACACGCCCAGCTCCTTGAGTTTCTTGAGCGTGCTCACGGCGACGTCGGTCTGCTGCATCGCCGTGGTCTCGGTGATCTCCAGCACCAGCAGCTTCGGCGGCAGCCCGCTCTCGGCGAGGACGCGGCGCACCAGCTCGATCAGCTTGGGGTCCTTGAACTGCCGCGCCGATAGATTCACCGCCACCTGCACGCCGTGCTCGGTGCCGATGAAGGTGGCCCAGCGGCAGGCTTCGCGCAGCACCCATTCGCCGATGCCCAGGATCAATCCGGTGTCCTCGGCCAGCTGGATGAACTCGGCAGGGGGCACCAGGCCTTTTTGCGGATGCTGCCAGTGCACCAGCGCCTCGTGCGCCACCACCGCGCCGCCCTTGAGCTCGGCGACCGGCTGGTAGTGCAGCACCAGCTCGCCTTTTTTCACCGCGCGACGCAGGTCGCTCTCGAGCGCCAGGCGGCGCGAAGCCGTCTGGTTCATCTGCTCGGTGAAGAACTGGTAGTTGGCGCGACCCGATTCCTTGGCGTGGTACATCGCCGCATCGGCGTTGCGGATCAGCGTCTCCGCATCGCGTCCGTCGTCGGGAAACACTGCAATGCCGATGGACGGCGTGACCGTCAGGTCGCGGTCGGCGGCGCGCACCGGCTGCGACAGGGTTTCGATGATCTTGCCGGCGACGTGCGCGGCGTCCGTGGAGCGCTTGGCCTCCGGCAGCACCACCACGAATTCGTCGCCGCCGATGCGGCAGATGGTGTCGCCGACCCGCAGCTGCTTCACCAGGCGCTGCGCCACTTCCTGCAGCACCTGGTCGCCCGCGGCGTGGCCGAGAGAATCGTTGATGGCCTTGAAGCGGTCCAGGTCCACGAACATCACCGCGGTCTGCTGGCGGTTGCGCTGGCTGAGCGCGAGCGCCTGCGTCAGGCGATCCTCCAGCAGCCGCCGGTTGGGCAAGCCGGTGAGCGCGTCGTGGTCGGCGAGGTGCCTGGCACGCTCCTCCGCGTCGCGCCGGTCGCCGATCTCGGCGCCGAGGCGCGCGTTGGCGGCCTTCAGCTCGGCGGTGCGCTCGGCCACCGCGCGCTCGAGCGATTCACGCAGTTCGTCTCCGGCGCGGCGCTGCTCGGTGACATCCTCGACGATCCACACCGTGCCCTGGCCAGGGTCGGCGGTACTGATCGCCTTGGCGATCACGCGGCCGAGGAAGGTGGAGCCGTCCTTGCGGCGCATCTCCCAGTCGAGGTCGAGCTGCTTGCCGGCGCTGAGCACCGGCACTGCAATGCGTCCGAGCGCCTCGTAGCTCTCGCTCGAGGCGTACACCACTTCGCCCGATTGGCCAATCAGTTCGTCGGGGTGCCAGCCGAACAGGTCGGCGAATTTCGGGTTGCACAGGAAGAACTTGCGATCGCGCATGAAAGCGATGCCGATCGATGCGTTGGCCAGCACCGCCTCGTATTCGAGCTGCGTGAAGCGCGTGCGCCCCGCGTAGCTCGCCGGCGGCTGCTCCAGCTTGTTCTCGGGTGCGCTGCGGTCGTTCATCGCGCGGCCGCCAGCAGGTCGAATCCGCGCGCGTACCCGCGCAGCCGTGCGATGGCGTGCTGGCGCTGCCCCGGGCTCAGCGTGCGGTTCAGGTCCACGAGCAGGTCGAAATACTCCGCCACGAACGCGCGGTTGGCCTCGGCGAAGTGCGCCTCGCGCCCGCGGTCCCAGTGCGCAGCCCAGTCGGCGAGGCGCGCACCCGCTTCGCGCGCGCGCAGCATGGCCAGCAGCTCCGCTTGCTGGCGCCGGCGCTCGCGGTCGCGCAGCTCGCCGTTGAGCGGCGCCCTGTCGCTGAACTGCCGGACCCGCTCGCGTTGCGCCTCGTCCAGGTTCCCAAGCCATTCCTCCACGGTCTGCAGCGTGCGCGCCAGGCGTCTGGCCCTGAGCTGCTCGCTCGAGCCTTCCAGGTGCTCACGGGCGAACTTGCGGTTGGACTCGGCAATGCGCCGCTCCAGGTGCTCGAGCTGCGCAAGCGCCAGGCCATCGAGCAGATCCGCCGCTTCCGCGCCGGCGCGGCGTAAACTTTCCCGCGCCTGCGCCCTGATGGAATCGTACCCCCAAAGCAGATCGTCCCGCGAGACGCCGCGCGCGATGCGCGCGCTCGCCTCGTCCGCGAGGCGCGCGTACCGCGGCAGCGCCCGCGCGCGGTGCCAGCCGAGGAAGGCGTCAACGCGCTCGCCGTAGGCTTTTGCCTGGTCGTCCTGCAGGTCGAGGTAGTGCGCGCCCTGCCAGCGCAGCCAGGTGTCGGCGTTGTTGTAAGCGAATTCGAGCGCGCTGCAACCGCCGAGCAGCCCGAGCAGCGCAAGCAAGGCAATGCGCCGGATCACCAGTAGTTCTCCACGCTGATGTGCCCGGGCATGCGCCGGCGGTGCTTGCGCATGCCGCGCGCGACCAGCTCCGCGGTGGCGTCCTTCACCATGGCGGGATTACCGCACAGCATCACGTGCGAGTCCGCTGCCGAGAGCGCAACGCCGGCTGCCGCCTCCAGCCGGCCATCCGCGATCGCCGCCGGCACGCGCCCGGCAAGTGCGCCGCCTGCCGCCTCGCGGCTGACGAAGTCGACGACGCGCAAGCGTTCGCCGTGCAATTGCGTGAGCGCCGCGAGCGGCTCGCGGTACACCAGCTCGGCGGCGTGGCGCACCGCGTGCACCAGCACAACGCGCTCGAAGCGCCGCCACGGCGTCTCGGTGCGCAGGATCGACAGGAAAGGCGCGAGTCCGGTGCCGGTGGCGATCATCCACAGGGTGCGCGTGTCCGGCACCTCCGCCATCACCAGGAAGCCCGAGGGATTCGGCGCCAGGTACAGCGTGTCGCCCGGCACGAGCGCGGCGAGGCGCGGCGAGAGCGGACCCTCGGGGACGATCACGCCGTAGAACTCGAGCGTCGGGTCCCCGGGCGGGTTGACGAAGGAGAACGGGCGCGCCACGCGCGCACCGTCGATGTCGAGCGCGATCCTGACGAACTGCCCGGCCGCGAAGGAGAGCGGCGGCGCCGCCACGCGCAGCGAATACAGCGCCGGCGTCCAGTGCCGGTTCTCGATCACGCGCGCCTCGAGCCAGAGGGCCATTTCAGCGCGCCCTCATGGCTGCATCCGGTACGGCTCGAGCTGCAGGTCCTCGAGCTGCGCGCCGAGCATGACGATGGCGCCGCGGCGGCGGTTGTCGCCGGTGTCGGAGAATTCGAAGCCGTAGCTGCGCCGCAGCCGCAGCCGCCCTTCGTCGTCGCGCGCCAGTGCAATGCGGTTGAAGAACACGGTTTCGTCGAGCAGCTGCACGCCGTAGCGCACGCAGGCGGCGCGCCCCGCGGCCACGGCGCGCTCGCGCGCCCGCAGGCTGTCGATCCAGAACGCGAGGCCGGCGAACACGAGCGCGATGGCGGCGGTCTCCCACATCTTCGGTGTTGATCCTGTCTGTTGACCCCGGCCCGGGTCTGAAGTGCCCGTCGATGCGCGAGGCTCAGCCCGCCGCCGCCGGCGCCGGCGGCGCGCGACGCTTTTTCCAGGCCTCCTGCGCCGCGCCGAGGATACCCTTGGGCATGAAGATGATGAACAGCACCAGCATCAGGCCGTAGAGCGTGCCATCGAGACCGTGGATGTCGTGGCCGAGCGCGAGGCGCAGCCCCTCGGCAAGCAGCAGCGTGAAGGCCGCGCCGACCGTCGGCCCGAGGCGCACGAACATGCCGCCGGCGATCGCGCCGAACACAATCTGCAGGCTGATGCCGATGCCCGAGACGGTATCCGGGTTCACGTAGAGCTGGTACTGCGCGTACAGCACGCCGCCCAGGCAGGTCATCAGCGCCGAGATCATGGTGACGCCGAGCTTGAGCCGGGTGATGTTCATACCGACCGAGGCCGCGGCCTCCTCCTCCTGGCTGATCGCCTCGAGCGCGAGGCGTTCCATCGAGCGGTCGACGCGCGTCCACACCCACAGCCCGCCGAGCCAGAACGCGAAGATGATGTAGAACCAAACCAGCTTGGAGGAAAACTGCAGCGCTACCAGCGACCCGGAAGTGTCGGCAAGTGCGGTCACCGGGGTCACGCCGAGCGAGCCGCCGGTCTGGTCGCGCAGCGCGACGATGATCAGCCGCGCCACTTCGGACAGCGCGAGGGTCACCAGCGCGAAGTAGTGGCCGACGATCTTGAAGCGGAAGCACGGATAGCCGATGACGAAGGCGATCACCGCTGTCACGCCGAGCGCGAGGGGAATGCCAAGCCAGGGCGTGAGGCCGTAGTGGTTCCAGCCCATCACCACCACGTAGGCGCCGATGCCGAGAAAGGCGCCGTGGCCCAGGCTCACCAGGCCCAGGCGCCCCATCACCGCCCAGCCGGTATACACGAAGGCCCACAGCAGCGTCATGATCAGCAGGTGCAGCGGGTAGTTGCCCATGCCCGCCAGCGGCGCCGCCGCAAGCAGCGCCAGGCCGGCCCAGCGCAGTGGATTGCCCACCCTACTTGCCTCCGAGGATGCCCTGGGGCCGCCAGAACATCATTGCGATGAAGAACAGGAACGCGAGCACGTAGCCCCACTCGATGTGCAGGACGTAGCCGCCCACGGAGATGAACTGGGCGAAGATGAACGCGGCGATGAAGCCGCCGAGCATGTTGCCCAGACCGCCCAGCACGACGATGATGAAGGTGATCGGGCCGAAAGTGAGCCCGATGGCGGGGTGGATGTCGTACTGCAGCACCAGCAGGCAGGCGGCGAGCCCGGCGAGGCCGCCGCCCAGCGCCGAGGTGATGACGAAGATGCGGTTCGCGTTCACGCCCATCAGCGGCATGATCGCGCGGTCCTGCGAGATGGCGCGGATCGCCGTGCCGACGTAGGTGCGCGTGAGAAACAGGTACACGCCCACCATGCCGCCGAGCGCCACCAGGAAGGCGATGAGCCGCGCGAAGCTGAGGTACATGCCGCCGAACTGCAGCGCCGGCAGGCTCACGCCGATGTTGCGGAACTCGACGCCGAAGACGAGCGTCGCCGCGGCCTGCAGGAAAAACAGCACCCCGCCGGTAACCAGCAACTGGTTGATCGGCTCGGCGGCAAGCACCGGCCGGATCACGAACTGGTGCAGCACCGCCCCGAGCGCCGCCACCGACAGGATCGCCACCAGCATCGCCAGCCACAGCGGCCAGCCGAACACGTTGTGCGTGTAGTACACCGCATACATGCCGATCATCACCAGCTCGGCGTAGCAGATCCACACCACATCGATGACGCCGAAGATCAGGTTCAGCCCCAGCGCGAGCAGCGCCAGCACGCCCCCGAGCAGCAGCCCGTTGATTACCGCCTCGAGCAGGAAGATATCGAAGAATTCCATCGTGCCTCCGCGGCTATAGACCCAGGTACGCCTTTTTTATCAAGTCGCTGTCGAGCAGCTCGGCGCTGGTGCCCGAGAGCCTGATGCGCCCGGTCTCGAGCAGGTAGGCGCGGTGCACGACCTTGAGCACCTGGCGGATGTTCTGCTCGACGATCAGGACCGTGTAGCCTTCCTTGCAGATGCGCCGCACCAGTTCGAAGATCGATTGCACCACCACCGGTGCGAGGCCCGCGGAGGGCTCGTCGAGCAGCAGCAGCTTCGGACCGGACATCAGCGCGCGGCCGATGGCGCACATCTGCTGCTCGCCGCCCGAGAGCGTGCCGGCGATCTGGTGCCGGCGCTCGCGCATGCGCGGAAAGAGCGAGTAGACGAATTCGAGCCGTTCGGCGTACTTCGCGCGCGCCGCCGGGATGAAGGCGCCCATGCGCAGATTGTCCTCGACCGAGAGCTTGGCGAACAGGCGCCGGTTCTCGGGCACGTGCGCGATGCCGTAGCCGATCACCTCGTACGAGGGCACGTTTTCCAGCGGCCGCCCTTCCATGCTGATCTCGCCTGAGCGGGCGTCGATCAGCTTGGAGATCACGCGCAGCAGCGTCGTCTTGCCAGCGCCGTTCGGCCCGATCACCGCGACCGATTCGCCCGCCTTCACTTCCAGGCTGACCTCGAACAGTGCCTGGAAGCCGCCGTAGCCCGCCGACACCGCCGCCAGGTTGAGCATCAGCCGGTCCTCGCGGCCACGGTGGCCTGCACGTCGCCGGCATCGGTGCCCAGATACACCTCGATCACCTTGCGGTCGTGCGCCACCTCGTCGGGCCGGCCCGCGGCGATCACTTCGCCATGATCGAGCACGATGCAGCGGTCCACGACGCGCATCAGCACGCCCATGATGTGCTCGACCCAGATGATGGAGATGCCGCGCTTGTCGCGGATGCCCGCCAGCATGTCGGCCGCCTGGTCCATCTCGGCATGGTCCAGGCCCCCGAGCGACTCATCAGCGAGCAGGAGCTGCGGGCGCGTGGCGAGTGCGCGCGCGAGCTCCAGCTTCTTCAGGCCCGCGGCGCCCAGCCCGTCGGCGCGCGCGGCGGAATCCGCGGGCAACCCGACCAGTTCGAGCGCCTCTTTCGCCTGCGCGAAGGCCTGCTCGCGCGAGGGTCGCGCCTCCTGGCCGTAGTAGGCGGCGAGCGCGACGTTTTCCTGGATCGACAGGCGGCGGAAGGGGCGCGGGATCTGGAACGTGCGCGCAATGCCGAAGTGCGCCACGCGGCTCGCGTTCTGGCCGCTGATCTCGCGGCCGCGAAACAGGATCGAGCCGGCCGTGGGCGGCAGGGTGCCGGCAATCAGGTTGAAGATGGTGCTCTTGCCCGAGCCGTTGGGCCCGATGAGCCCGAGCAGCTCGCCTTCCTGCAGCTCGAACGCAACCCGGTTGACCGCGGTAAAGCCGCCGAACTGCTTGGTAAGGTCGGTGACGGTGAGCATCGCAGGCAGGGTGCGCCCGCTCCCTCTCCCGCCGCGGGAGAGGGAGGGTGTGGGCGTCGTGCGAGCCCTGCTACCAGGAGTAGGCCGAGCTCTTCGGAATCGGCAGCAGCGGATTCGCGGTCTTGATCGCGGTCGGCCAGACGATCTTGGTCTGACCGCCCTGGTACTGCATCACCACCATAGAACTGCGCTCGTTCTGGCCCGACATCGGCGTTCCCGGCGGGAAGAACTTCACGCCGTAGCCTTGGATGGTGCCGCCCACCGGGATGTCGGTATCGAGCGAGGCCTTTCGAAGCGCCTCGGGATCGTAACCGCCGTATTTCTTGATCGCGCGCGGCAGCACGTCGGTGAAGAAGATCCAGCTCTGGTTGAAACCCATCGAAGCATGCGGCGGCACCACCGTGGCCTTGGTCTCGGCCGTGTAGCGCTTGACCATTTCCTCGGTGAGGTCGCCCAGGCCCGGCTTGAGTGTCTTCGGGTCGAGCAACTGCGCGGCGACCGGATCGACGTTGTAGATGTACTCGGCCTCCTTGCCGAACGTCGCCTTCAACTTGTCGAATTGGCCATAACCGGCGCCGTGGCCGATGAGCGCCGCCCACTTCAGCCCCTGCTCGCGCGCCTGGCGCCAGAACAGCGTGATGTCCGGGTTGTAGCCGGTGTGCAGGATGACGTCGGGCCGCGCGCGGCGCAGCTTGGTGATGAGCGAGGAAAGGTCCGGCGCGGTCGCCGAGTAGCCTTCCTTGAGGACCACTTGCATGCCGTACTTCTTGCAGTTCTCGTCGTTGCCCGAGGCCACGCCAGCGCCATAAGGCCCGTCCTCATAAATGATCGCGAGCTTGAGGTCCTTGGGATCCTTCTTCAACTTTGTCTTGGCGTGTTCGTTCAGGAACGAACAGGACGCCTCGCCGAACTGATCCGAATGTACCTGCGCGCGGAATACGTGCGTGAGGTTCTTGTCCTTGAACACGCTCGAGGCGACGCACACGTTCGCCCACATGAATTTCTTTGCCGCGTCGACTTTCTGCGCCATCGGCACGCAGTGCGCGCTCGAGTACACGCCCATGATCAGGTCGACCTTCTCCTGGTCGAGCAGCCGCGTGGCTTCATTGATCGCCACCTCGGCCTTGGACTGCGCGTCGGCGTAGGTGGCGTTGATCTTGTAGCCCTCGACGCCGCCTTTCTCGTTGATCATGTCGATGGCGATCTTGGTGGCGATGCCCGCGGCCTGCGAGCCGCCGGCGGCGAATGGCCCGGTGTAGTCGTAGATCACGCCGATCTTGATTTCCTTGCCCTGCGCGAGCGCCAGCGACGAGCCCGCCGCAAGGGCGGCGGCGACGGCGAGCGTGCGCATTCCGTGGTTACGCATGGTTGTCTCCTCCTTGAGCGGGTCAGTCTTTCGCAGACAGGGCCACCGTGTCAAGCATGGTTCGCGTCGGCGCGCACCAGATCGGCGCCTTTCTCGGCGATCGCGTACACCGCCGCGATGGTATTGCCCGACACCACCGAGGGCAGCACCGAGGCGTCGATCACGCGCAGGCCCTCGAGCCCCCGCACCCGCAGGCGTGCATCCACCACGGCACGCGCGTCCTCGCCCATCCGGCAGGTCGAGGTCGGATGGAACACGGTGTCGCCGCTCTCCCGGCCATAGGCCAGCCAGTCGGCGTCGCTTTGCACCCTGGGCCCCGGCTGGAACTCCTCCGCCACGTAGTCCGAGAGCGGTGCCGTGCCCGCGAGGCGCCGCACGAACTTTAGCCCCTCGACCATCGTGCGACGCTCGTTCTCGCTCGACAAGTAGTTGTACTGGATCGCGGGCGGCGCCCCGGGATCGGCGGAGCGGATTCTCACCCAGCCGCGCGATTCGGCCTGCAGCTGGGAGAGCGACACCGTGAAGCCCGAGAACGGATGCAGGAACCCACCGCGCTTCGCGGCGGAGAAGTTGATGAAGTAGATCTGCGCGTCCGGGCGCGTGAGCTCCGGCCGCGTGCGCACGAACGCCGCCGCGTAGCCGGCGCTCACCGTGAGCGGGCCGCGCCGCGCGAACACGTACTTCAGGCCGATGCCGAGCTGGCGCCACCAGCTCGCCATGTCGTCGTTCAACGTGACCGGTTTCGTGCAGCGCCAGAAGGTGCGCACGTAGAAGTGATCCTGCAGGTCCTCGCCCACGCCGGGCGCGTCGTGCACCGGCCGGATGCCGTGGCGCTCGAGGAGCGCGCGCGGCCCGACGCCCGAGAGCTGCAGCAGCTGCGGCGAGTTGATCGAGCCGCCGGCAAGGATCACCTCGCGCGCAGCACGCATCACCTGCCTGCCGCCGCGCTGCAGGTATTCGACGCCGACGGCGCGCGCACCCTCGAAGCGCACGCGCGTGGCGAGCGCCTCCACCTCGACGCGAAGGTTGGGGCGCTTCAGCGCCGGGCGCAGATAGCCGGTCGCGGCGCTCGAGCGCCGGCCGATCCGGGTCGTCGCCTGGTAGTAGCCCGCGCCTTCCTGGCGCGCGCCGTTGAAGTCGTCGTTGCGCGGCACGCCGAGCGTCTCGGCCGAAGCGATGAAGGCGTCGCACAGCTCGTGCTTGTCGGGCAGGTCGTTGACCGCGATCGGCCCGCCCGTACCGTGCCAGGCATCGGCGCCGCGGCCCTGGTCCTCGGATTTCTTGAAGTACGGCAGCAGGTCGTCAAAACGCCAGCCCGGTATGCCCCAGCCGTCGAAGTCCTCGGGCTGGCCGCGGATGTAGACGAGACCATTGATCGAGGAGGAGCCGCCCAGCACCTTGCCGCGCGGCGTGAAGATGCGCCGGCCGCCCAGCGTCGGCTCGGGTTCGGACTCGTAGGCCCAGTTGACGTCGGTGCGCGCGAAGAGCTTACCGTAGCCCAGCGGCACGTGGATCCAGGGGTTCGTGTCGCGCGGCCCGGCTTCGAGCAGCAACACGCGGTGCTTGCCGTCCTCGGTGAGGCGGTTGGCCAGCACGCAGCCCGCCGTGCCGGCGCCGACGATGACGTAATCCCAGCCTTCAGCCACGCAGGATGCGCAGGAAGCAGCAGCCCGCCGCGCCCGGCGTCCACGTGCGGTTCTCGATCTTGAATCCCGCGCCTTCGAACAGGCCCTTGTCCACGGCGCCGGCGATGCGGCACAGCGTCGCCACCTTTTCTTCGGGCAGCCCCGCCTCGCGCCAGGCGTCTTTCAGCGGGCAGCCATGCAGCTGGATTTCGAGCGCCCCGGCATCCTGTTTCAGGACCTGCGGCTTGAAGATCTCCTCGCCGCCCGGCACGCTGGCGAGAAAGGCCTCGCGCAGCCCGGCGAGATCGGCCGGGGCGAACTTGGCGAGCGGTGCGCCCATGGCGCGGCCGCGCTGGTAAATCGCCCGCGTCAGCAGTTCCTCGGCCTTGGCCGCGCCCAGTTCGCCGGCGAGCACATCGTAGGTCTCCTTGTAGATGAGCGCGCGGTTCTTCATCTGCGCGACGAGGTCGCGGCGGTCGTTATTCGACATGGACTCCTCCTAGACTGTGGCCACCGCTGCCGCGGGCGAACCGACCGCGCCGGGCAGCCGCAGCGGCGGCGCGGTGAGCAGGAACCGGTTCCTGCCGTGCTCGCGCAGCCAGCGCGCAAGCTCGGTGAGGTACCAGATTTCTCCGAGGTGGATGCCGTTCTTGAACAGGCAATGCTCATGCAGCGGCATCAGCGCGTGCGCCATCGGCTTGAACGGGCTCGCCGGGATGATCTCGACGGCGTAGTTGTCGGCGATCAGCGCCGCGCAACCTGAATCGGTGATCCATTGCAGCAGCTTGTCGTCGCGGCCTTCGAGCCCCGTGCAGGTGTTGTGGATCAGCTTGGGGTCGGGATTTTTCTTCAGCTCCAGGATCACGTCGACGAAGCCGGTGTAGAAGCAGACGAAGTCGCCCTTCTCCACCACCACCTTGTCCTTGTCCATCAGGCGCATCAGCGCGTCGTAGCCGATGGCTTTGCGTTCGCGGCCGAAGTGCGCGTGCAGGTCGACCATCACGCCGCGCCCCTGCGCGCCGTGCTCGGCGAGGTTCTGGATGCCCAGCGCATCGGCGCGGGCGCCTTCGTATTTCGCCCAGGGTTCCGCGCCGGGCTTCTCCGGTGCAGGCTTCACGTCCTCGCCGCCGCGAAAGCCGTTGTAGAACACGATTTCCGGTTTGCCGTCGCCGTCGGCGTCGAACTTGCCGCCGACATGCGCAAGCGAGTCCCACTGCGTGGAGTATTGCAGCGCCAGCAGCACTTGGTCATCGCAGACGATATCGGTTACGCCCGCGAAAACCTCGGATAGCGGAAAGCAGAACGCCTGCTTTCCGTCTCTGATCGTCGGCGCGAGCCGCGGCGGATTGCGGCGCGGATTGAGCACGTTGCCGCCCGGATAGTCGAGCGGCAGCGACAGGCAGAACGTGCGGCCCTCTTTCACTTCGGCCACGCCCTGCAGCACCTTCTCGCGCGTCACGTAGTTCATGCGCCCGCGCTGGTCGTCGGGACCGAATTCACCCCAGTTGGAATTCGGCGGTTTCTGTTTCCAGCGCTGCGCCATGGCTAGAAGTAGTGCCGGCTGATGGTTTCCGCGACCATCGCGGGCTTGTCGGCGCCTTCGCGCTCCACCGTGACGCCCCAGGTGGTCTGCACGCCGCCTTCCAGCTGTTCGAATTTCGCCAGCGTGAAGCGGCCGCGGATCTTCGCCCCCGCCGGCACCGGCGAGGTGAAGCGCACCTTGTTCAGGCCGTAGTTGACGCCCATCTTGCGGTCGGAGAATTCGAAGGTGGACTCGATCAGCTTGGGCAGCATGGACAGCGTGAGGAAGCCGTGCGCGATGGTGCCGCCGAACGATGAATTCTTCGCCTTCTCCGGGTCGACGTGGATCCACTGGAAGTCCTCGGTGGCCTTGGCGAACAGATCGATGCGCTCCTGCGGCATGTCCACCCAGGGCGACACGGCGATCTCCTGGCCCACGCGGCTTTCCAGGTCGCGGATCTTCAGCGAGGTCTTCATCGGTGGATTGTAAACGCCTCGATCTCGCGGATCACGAGGTCGGTTCGCTCGCGCGCGATCCAGTGCGACGCTTCGGGCACGCGCACCAGCTTCAGGTCCGGCACCACCTCGTCCAACCCGTCGAGACAGCCCGGCAGCAGCGCGGCATCGCGCTCGCCCCAGACCACCAGCGTGGACACCTTGACGGTGAAGTCCTCGGGCTTGAGTTGCAGCTTCTTTGCGCCGGGGTCTTCGGGCGAAGGCGGATACATTGGCGAGGCGCGGTAGTAGTTGAGTCCGCCGGTGAGCGCGCCGGGCTGCGACCAGGCCTCGATCAGCGCCTTGCGCGCCGCCTCGTCCAGGTCGGAGAACGCACCCAGCAGACGCGCGTAGCCGTTCTCGGTGAGAACCCGCTCCGCCTTGGCGAGGCGAAAGAGCAGCATGTACTCGCTCGCTTGCTGCTGCGCCGGGTTGTTGCAGAGTTCGCGCCAGAAAACATAGGGGTGCGGCGAATTGAGCATCACCAGCCTCGACAGGCGCTCCGGGTGAGCGATGGCCACGCCCCAGGCCACCGCGCCGCCCCAGTCGTGCGCGACGAGCACGAACTTGTCCTTCGTGTAGTGCGCGGCAAGGGCGAGCACGTCGGCCACCAGGTGCTTCGCCCGGTAGGCTTCGACGGCCGCAGGCTTGTCCGAGAGGTTGTAGCCGCGCAGGTCGGGCGCCGCCGCGCACCAGCCGCGCGCGCCGAAGTGCTCGAGGAGCGGCTGCCACATCGCCCAGTACTCTGGAAAGCCGTGCAGGAACAGCATCAGCGGCCCGTGGCCCGCGCGCGCGACGTGAAGGCGCAGGCCGTTCGCCGCGACGGTTTCATGAACGATGGTCACGAAAAGCGCGAGAAGTCGGGCTTGCGCTTTTCCATGAAGGCGCTGAGCGCTTCCTTTGCCTCGGGCGAGCGCAGGCGCTCGCCGAACAGCCCCAGCTCCTCGGTCATGCGCTCCTGCACTGCCGGCGCCAGGGCGCGCTTCATCAGCTCCTTGGTCATGCGCACCGACTCGGGCGGCAGCGCGGCAAGCGCCGCCGCCGCCTGGCGCGCGCGCTCCAGCAACTCACCTTCGGGAACGATTTCGGTGACGATGCCCGCGGCGAGCGCTTTCTCCGCACTGAACGGCCCGCCCAGCAGCAGCATCTCGGCAGCCCGACGGTAGCCCGCCATCGCCGGCAGCAACAGGCTGGAAGCCGCCTCCGGCAGCAGGCCGAGCGGCACGAACGGCATCTGCAGGCGCGCGTTCGGCGCGGCGTAGACCAGGTCGCAGTGCAGCAGCATCGTGGTGCCGATGCCGACCGCCGGGCCGCCGACCGCGGCCACCAGGGGCTTGCGCGCCGTGGAGATGGCGCGCAGGAATCCCGCGGCGGGCGAGTCGCCGGGACCCCGCGGCAATTCGAGGAAGTCCTTGACGTCGTTGCCCGAGGTGAAGCAGTCGCGCTGGCCGTGGATCAGCACCGCGCGCACCTGCGCGTCGGCATCCGCTGCCTTGAGCGCCTGGGCCATCGCCGCGTACATCTCCGGGCTGAGCGCGTTCTTCTTCTCGGGCCGGTTGAGCTCGATGCGGGTGATGCGGTCCCTGGTCTCGACGATGACGTGGTTCATGCGCCCGGCAACCGGTAGTCCTTGAGTTGCTGGCGCAGCGTGAGCTTGGAGAGCTTGCCGGTCGCGGTGTGCGGCAGCTCGGGGACGAACACCACGTCGTCGGGCATCCACCACTTGGCGATCTTGCCCTCGTAGAACTTGAGCAGCTCGTCCCGGGTCACCTCCTGCCCCGCCTTCTTCACTGCCACCACGAGCGGACGCTCGTCCCATTTCGGATGCTTGACGCCGATCACCGCCGCCTCCTGGATCGCCGGATGCGCCACCGCGATGTTCTCCAGGTCGATGGAGCTGATCCATTCGCCGCCCGACTTGATCACGTCCTTGGAGCGGTCGGTGATCTGCAGGTAGCCCTCGGCGTCGATGGTGGCGACGTCGCCGGTGGGGAACCAGCCGTCCTTCAGCGGGTCGCCGCCCTCGCTTTTCATGTACCCCGAGGCGATCCAGGGGCCCTTCACCAGCAGGTCGCCAAAGGCCTTGCCGTCCCAGGGCAGCTCCTTGCCGCCCTCGTCGACGATTTTCATTTCCACGCCGAAGATGCCGCGGCCCTGCTTCGCCTGCACGGCGTAGCGCTGATCCTTGGGCAATTGCGCCTGCTTGGTCTTCAGCGAACCCACGGTGCCCAGCGGGCTCATCTCGGTCATGCCCCAGGCGTGGAACACGGTGACGCCGTAATCGTCCTGGAAGGTGCGGATCATCGCCGGCGGGCAGGCCGAGCCGCCAATCACCGTGCGCTTGAGGGTGGAGAATTTCACCTTGTTGGCGGCGAGGTGCTGCAGCAGCATCAGCCACACCGTCGGCACGCCGGCCGAGAGCGTCACCTTCTCCTGCTCGATCAGCTCGTAGACGCTCTTGCCGTCGAGGTGCGGCCCCGGGAACACCATCTTCGCGCCCACCATGGTGCAGGCGTAGGGCAGGCTCCAGGCATTGGCATGGAACATCGGCACCACCGGCAGCACCGCATCGAGCGCCGAGAGGTTGAGCGCATCGGGCAGCGCGGCGCCATAGGCGTGCAGCACCGTGGAGCGGTGGCCGAAGAGCACGCCCTTCGGGTTGCCGGTGGTGCCCGAGGTGTAGCACAGCGCCGCTGCGGTGCGCTCATCGAACGACGGCCACTCGAAGCGGTCATCCTGCTGGTCCATCAAATCTTCGTAGCACTTCAGCTTCGGGATCGAGGTCTGCGCAGGCATGTGCGCGCGGTCCGTCAGCAAAACGTAGTGCTTCACCGACTTCAGTTGCGGCGCGAGCTTCTCCACCAGCGGCATGAAGCTGAGGTCGAAGCACAGCACCTGGTTCTCGGCGTGGTTCGAGATGTAGGTGATCTGGTCGGGAAACAACCGTGGGTTGATGGTGTTGATGACGGCGCCGATGCCGGAAATCGCGTAGTACAGCTCGTAGTGGCGGTAGCCGTTCCAGGCCAGGGTGCCAACGCGGTCCCCCAGTTTCACGCCCAGGGCGTGCAGGACCTTGGCCAGCCGGCGCGCGCGGGCATGGGCCTCGCGGTAGGTATAGCGGTGCAGCCCCCCTTCGACGGTCTTGGAGACGATCTCGGTGTCGCCGTGGTTGCGTTCCGCGAAGCGGATCAGGTCGGTGATCAGCAACGGCACGTCCATCATCAAGCCTTGCATGGGTTTCCCCTCCTCGGATCAGACCGTACTGCGCGGCAATCGCCCCGGTCAAGCACTATCCGGCGGCACGATCCGGGGGGTAGAATTTGCGCATCCCCCACTGGAGATTGCGCGAAATGAGCGACGTGGCTGCGTATTCCGTGCGCGACGGCATCGCCGTCATCACCCTGAACAACCCGCCCGTGAACGGCCTGGGCAACGCGCTGCGCGCGGGCATCGCCGAAGGCCTGAAGCAAGCCGCAGCCGACCCCGAGGTCAAGGCGGTGGTGATGATCGGCTCGTCCAAGGCGTTTTCGGGCGGCGCCGACATCCGCGAGTTCAACAAGCCGATGACTCCGCCGAACCTGCCGGAAGTCAACGACATGCAGGATGCGATGCAAAAGCCCCTGGTGGCGGCGATCGGCGGCTTCGCGCTCGGCGGCGGGCTGGAACTCGCGCTCGGCTGCCACTACCGCATCGCGGCCCCGAAAAGCCTGCTCGGCCTGCCGGAGGTGAAGCTCGGCATCCTGCCCGGTTCGGGCGGGACGCAGCGTCTGCCGCGTGTCATCCCGGTGCACGAGGCAGCGCGCATGATGATGCTGGGCGACCCGATTGCAGCGGAAAGAGCAAAAGAGCTCGGGTTGATCGACGAGATCGTCACCGGCGATTTGCTCGAGGCGGGCATCGCCTACGCGCAAAAACTCGTCGCCGAGGGCAAGGGTCCGCGCCGCGTGCGCGACTTGCCGCCGCGCGTGGACGGCGACCAGAAGGCGCTGCTCGACGCGGTGCCGGAACAGGCCGCGCGCGCCGCGAGCGGCAATCCCGCGCCCGCCGAGATCGCCAAGTGCATCCAGGCTGCGGTCACCCTGCCGTTCGACGAGGGCCGCAAGGTGGAACGCGAGCGCTTCGAGTACCTGGTGAACACCGTCGAGTCCAGGGCGCTGCGCCACATGTTCTTCGCCGAGCGCCAGACCTCGAAGATCCCCGACGTGCCCGAGACCACGCCGACGCGCGAGATCAGGAAGGCGGCGATCGTCGGCTCGGGCACCATGGGCGGCGGCATCGCCATGTGCTTCGCCAATGCCGGCATCCCGGTGGTGATCGCCGACCTGTCGCAGGAGGCACTCGACAAGGGGCTTAAGCGCATCAGGGACAACTACGCCGTCAGCGTGCAGCGCGGGCGCCTCAAGCAGGAGGACATGGACAAGCGCGTGGCGCTGATCCAGGGCACCGCCGACCTGCGCACCGCGCGCGACGCCGACATCGTCATCGAGGCGGTATTCGAGCGCATGGAAGTCAAGCAGGAGATCTTCAAGAAACTCGACGCCGTGATGAAGCCCGGCGCGATCCTCGCCACCAACACCTCGACGCTCGACGTGAACAAGATCGCCGCGGTCACCAAGCGCCCGCAGGACGTGATCGGCACGCACTTCTTCTCGCCGGCGAACGTGATGCGCCTGCTGGAAGTGGTGCGCGCGGCGAAGACCGGCAAGGACGTGCTCGCCACCACCATGAAGCTCGGCAAGAAGCTGAAAAAGGTGCCGATCGTCTCGGGCGTGTGCGACGGCTTCATCGGCAATCGAATGCTCGAACGCTACACGCAGCAGGCCGGATTCCTGCTCGACGAGGGCGCGAGCCCGCAGCAGGTGGACGCAGCGCTGCAGAACTGGGGCCTGGCGATGGGCCCGTTCACCATGTCCGACATGGCGGGCAACGACGTCGGCTGGGACGTGCGCAAGCGCCGCTACTACGAGAAGCCGGACATGGCGTACTCGAAATTCGCCGACAAGGTGTGCGAGCTCGGGCGCTTCGGGCAAAAGACGGGCAAGGGCTTCTACAAGTACGAGGCCGGCAACCGCAAACCGCAACCCGACCCCGAAATCGATGCGCTGCTGGAGAAGTACCGCAAGGAGAACGGCCTGCAGCCGCGCCAGATTTCAGACCAGGAGATCGTCGAGCGCTGCATCTACGCGCTCGCCAACGAAGGTGCGCGCATCCTGGAAGAGGGCATCGCGCTGCGCGCCTCCGACGTGGACATGGTGTACCTCGCCGGCTACGGCTTCCCCCCGCACCGCGGCGGGCCGATGTTCTATGCCGACACCGTGGGCCTGGACAAGGTGGTGGCGGCGATCGCCAAATTCCAGCAGGGCTACCTGGGCGCGCAGTGGACGCCCGCGCCGCTGCTGGTCAAGCTTGCCAAAGAGGGCAAACGCTTTAACGGATAGGAGACTTTGCCATGACCGAAGCAGTGATCGTTTCCACGGCGCGCACGCCGCTGTGCAAGAGCTGGCGCGGTGCGCTCAACATGACCCACGGCGCGAAGATGGGCGGCCACGTGGTGCACGCGGCGCTGGATCGGGCGAAGCTCGAGCCGCAGGAAGTCGAGGACGTGATCATGGGCTGCGCCACGCCCGAAGGCGCGACCGGCGGCAATATCGCCCGCCAGATCGCCCTGCGCGCCGGCCTGCCGGTCTCGGTGTCCGGCATGACCGTGAACCGGTTCTGCTCTTCGGGACTGCAAACCATCGCGCTCGCCGCGCAGCGCGTGCTCGCGGGCGAGGGCGACATCTACATCGCCGGCGGCGTGGAGTCGATCTCGCTGGTGCAGAATGAAGCGAACAAGCACCACGGCCAGGACGAGTGGCTGCACCGCCACAAGCCCGAGGTCTACTGGCCGATGCTGCAGACCGCGGAATACGTGGCGAAGAAGTACGGCATCTCGCGCGAACTGCAGGACCGCTACGGCGCGCAGAGCCAGCAGCGCGCGGCCAAGGGGCGCGCGGAGGGCAAGTTCAAGGACGAGATCGTGCCCATCACCACCAAGATGAAAGTGATCGACAAGACCACCAGCGTCGAGACCATGAAGGAGGTCACGGCGGAGCACGACGAGGGCATCCGCCCCGACACCACCTATGAAGGCATCTCGCAGATCAAGCCGGCGATCGAAGGCGGCGTGATCGCCGCCGGCAACGCCAGCCAGTTCTCCGACGGCGCCTCGGCCGCGGTGGTGATGAGCGCCAAGGAAGCGGCGAGGCGCGGCTTGAAGCCCCTGGGCATCTTCCGCGGCTTCGCGGTGGCCGGCTGCGAGCCGAACGAAATGGGCATCGGCCCGGTGTACGCGGTACCCAAGCTCCTGCAGAAAGCCGGGAAAAGGGTCTCCGACATCGACCTGTGGGAGCTGAACGAGGCCTTCGCCGTGCAGGTGCTGTACTGCCGCGACAAGCTCGGCATCCCGGAGGACCGCCTCAACGTCAATGGAGGCGCCATCGCCGTGGGTCACCCCTACGGCGTGAGCGGCGCGCGCCTCGTCGGCCACGCGCTGATCGAAGGCAAGCGCCGCGGCGCCAAGCTGGTGGTGGTGACCATGTGCATCGGCGGCGGCATGGGGGCCGCGGGCCTGTTCGAGGTTGCGTGAAGATCGCCATCGTCGGCTGCGGGGCGATGGGCTCGGTGTACGCGGGCCTGTTCGCCTCGGCCGGGCACGAAGTCTGGGCCATCGATCGCTGGGCCGAGCACGTCGAGGCCATGAAGAAGAGCGGCCTGCGCCTGGAGGGCAAATCGGGCGATCGCACCGTCAAGGTCAATGCCACGACGGATACGAAGGACGCGGGACCCTGCGACCTGGTGGTGCTGGCCACCAAGGCGATGCAGGTCGCGCCGGCCGCGGAGTCGGTCAAGGTGCTCCTCGGCAAGGACACGCCGGTGCTCTCCATCCAGAACGGCCTCGGCGGTCCGGACGCAGCGGCTGAAATCCTCGGGCGCGAGCGCGTGATGGTCGGCGTGGTCGGCGGCTTTGGCGCCTCGATGAAGGGGCCGGGCCACGCGCACCACAACGGCATGGAGCTGGTGCGCCTGGGCGAATTCGGCGGGCCGATCACCGCGCGGCTGAAGAAGGTGGAGGAAACCTGGAGCGGCGCGGGCTTTCGCGTGAAAGTCTTCGACGACATCGACCAGCTGGTGTGGGAAAAGCTGATCTGCAACTGCGCCTACTCGGGGCCCTGCGGCCTGGCCGAGTGCACGACCGAAGAAGTGATGAATGACCCGGACCTGGCGCGAGTTTCGGCGGCCTGCGCCACCGAGGCCTACGCGGTCGCGAAAGCAAAGGGCGTGAAGCTCGGCTTCACCGACCCCGTGGCCTACGTGCGCGAGTTCGCCTCGAAAATCCCGAAGGCCCGGCCCTCGGTGCTGCTCGATCTGATGGCGAAGAGGAAATCCGAGATCGACGTCATCAACGGCTCGATTCCCAGGGTGGGAAAACAGTTCGGCGTCGCCGCGCCGGTGAACGACACCGTCACCGCCCTGGTCAGGGCAAAGGAAACGAAGCTCGGTTGCAAATAACTTGGGACAGACCTCATTTTTCTCATCTGCAAATGAGAAAAATGAGGTCTGTCCCTATTTAAGCCGTAGTAGCCGGAACGCGGGGATCGGCTGCGTGAAGCCGCGCAGCTGCACCGGACCCACCGCGTCGGCGTCGGCGAAGTCGCTCACCGCGGCGTAAGTTACCGAGTCGATCAGGATCTCGCCGCCCCTTGCCTGGCCGCTGAGTCGCGCCGCCAGATTGGGGACGGCGCCGATGGCCGCGTACTCCCAGCGCTGCTCGAAGCCGATCACTCCGAGCGTCGCCTCGCCCTGCGCGATGCCCACGCCCAGGTCCACGGCGTGGCCGCGGCGCGCCCAGGCCTGCGTGATCGGCATGAACGCCTGCTGCAGGTCGAGCGCCATGCGCACCGCCTTCACCGCGGGCCGATCCACGCGAATCGGGTCGTTGAAGAAGATCAGCACGCCGTCACCGGCGAAGTGCTCCAGGGTCCCGGCGTAGCGCTCGACCAGGTTGCCCATCGCCACGTGGTATTCGCCGAGCAGGTCCATCACCGCGTCGGGATCGGCGCGGTCGGTGAACTCGGTGAAGCCGCGCAGGTCGAGGAACACCGCCGAGATCTCGCGCCGGTGCGGCTCGAGCATGTCGACGCCGCCGGCAACGATGGCGTCGGCCACCGGCGGCGAGAAGAAGCGCTTCATCTTCGTCAGGCGCTCCAGCGCCGCCACCTGCTCGCGCACCCGCTCTTCCAGGCGCTCGTTCCACTCGCGCAGCTCTTCGGCCTGCCTGCGCACCTCGTCCTGCAGCACCTTCACGCCCAATAGCGACCTCACGCGCGCGAACAACTCCGCGTAACGCACCGGCTTGGTGAGGAAATCATCGGCGCCCGCCTCGATGCCCCTGATGCGCTCGTCGTGCCCGTCGCGATCCTCGAGCGAGGTGACCAGCACCACCGGCAGCAACTCGGTGGCGGGATTGCCGCGCAGGCGATGGGTGAGCTCGTAGCCGTCGATGCCCGGCATGCGGATGTCGGAGATCACGAGGTCGAAGGCGCGCTCGGCGATCTGTTGCAGCGCGGACTCGCCGTCGTAGGCCCCGGTCACCTCGTAGCCGCGCGAGCGCAGCAGCTAGACCAGCATTTCGACGTTCGCACGCTGGTCGTCGACCACCAGGATGCGGCCGCGCCGCGCCGCAACGATGGATGCCATATCAGAAGACGATCACGCCCCTCGCATTGCGTCCGGACTCGAGGTCGGCGAAGGCCTGCGGCGCCTCGTCGATGCTGTAGCGCCGCGTGATCAGTTCGTCGAGCTTCAGGCGCCCTGCCATGTAGAGCTGCAGCATGCGCGGAAAATCGATGCGCGGCACGCAGGAGCCGAAGTAGCTGCCCTGCAAGGTTTTTTCCTCGAACACCAGCGTCATCGGCTTGAGCGAGGCGCTGTCGCTGGCCTTCGCCACGCCGACCACGATCGCCTTGCCGCCGCGCCGGATCGCCCGGTATGCGGTCTCGGCAAGCGCGCCAACACCCACGCACTCGAAGGCATAGTCGGGACCGCCGCCGGTGAGCTTCTTGAGCGCCTTGGCCGTGTCCTCGCCCGGCTTGGCGAGGATCGTGTCGGTGGCACCGAACTGCTTTGCCAGGTCGAGTTTCGCCTGCAGGGTGTCGATGGCGATGATGCGCCCGGCACCGGCGATGGCCGCGCCTTGCACGACATTCAGGCCGACGCCGCCGCAGCCGAACACCGCGACACTCGAACCGGGCTCGACTTTCGCGGTGTTGAAGACAGCCCCCACGCCGGTGGTCACCGCGCAGCCGACCAACGCCGCGCGGTCCAGGGGAATCTTCGCATCGATCTTCACCAGGTTGTCTACTGAGAGCGTGGCGTACTCGGCCATCACGCCGCAGCCCGAGAAAATGCCGAGCGGCTTGCCCGCCCTATCGTGTACGCGCGGCGTGCCTTCCGGCGGCGTGGTGAGCGCCTTGCCCTGCTCCACACACAATACCGGACGCCCGCCCGAACAAAAGCGACATTTGCCACACATGTAGATAAAGGACGACACCACGTGGTCGCCGACGGCAAGGCCGGCGACGCCCTCGCCCACCTCCACCACCTCGCCCGCACCTTCGTGGCCGAGCACCAGCGGCGGTGGCAGCGCGATCGTGCCGTTAGTGGCTGAGAGGTCGGAGTGGCACACGCCGCAGGCGGCGATCTTCACCATCACTTCGCCGCGCCGGGGCGCGTCGACGGTGATTTCCTCGACCACCACAGGCTGGTTCAGTTCGCGGCAGAGCACCGCCTTGCCTTTGCGCGCCATGTGCTGCTCCAAAAACAGATGGCACAAAGTATAGCGGTTCGCGGTCAGCTCGGAACGAGCCGCTCCAGCGTCTCGCTCACGCGGCCCGAATGCCGCTGCGGGTTCGCGCGCGCGCTTCCTCGGCGAGCGCCTCGGGCAGTTGGCGCAGCGCGATTCGGTCGTACGCGCCCATCAGCGCCACCTGGACCCAGTTGCGGCTCGCGAGATAGGCGCTGCGCCAGGCGATCTCGAATCCGCGCCGCGCCAGCGCGGCGCCGACTTCGTCCGCCGGCACGCCCTTTGGCAGCGCGATACTCACTACGGCCGGGCTCGCGGCGGCCTCGTGGGCGACAAGCACGAAATCCCGCGCCCTCAGTGCGCTGCGCAGCCAGCGCGCGTCGCGCGCCGTATGGCCAAGCCTCGCATCCCAGTCGACCTGCGCCAGCGCCGCGTCCAGCGCCGCGACGAGGTTCGATGAATGCGTAAAGGGAACGCTGTCACGGCGCAGCCAGTAAGCGAGATCGAGGTAGCGCGCCGTGGGCGGAACAGTGCGTGGCGCAGCGCCGTTGACGAGAACCGCGGCAAGCTCCGGATAGGCCGCCAGCCCTTTCGCGCTGCTCGCGCTCGCAAGCCAGACGCCATCGAGGCGCAGTGGCACGGCACCGATCGAGCTGACGCAGTCAAGGCACAGCGCCGCCCGCGCGCCCTGTGCGCTGCGCTTCAGCGCATCGACATCGTTCAGTACCCCGGTCGAAGTTTCGCAGTGCACCGCCCAGATCCAGCTCGCGCCGCCGCCGCGCGCCGCCGCCTCGGTGACCAGCGCTTCCGCAATTGGTTCGCCCCAGGGCAGGCGCAGTTCGTCGAATTCGAGGCCGGCGCAGCGCGCCTGCTCGATGAGCCGTTCACCGAACTCGCCGTTCGCCAGGACGAGGCCTCGGCCTGGCCGCGCGCGCAGCGCGGCAGCGACTGCGTCATTGGCCAGAGTGCCGGTGCCGACCATGAGCGCGGCATCGCCTGCCCCTGTCAGTTCGCACAGCGCACGCCGCACCCGCGCCACGCGCGTAACGAATTCTGCCGAGCGGTGCGGGGCCGCCTCTTCTGCCATCGCCGCGCGCACAGCGGCCGACACGGCGACCGGCCCGGGAGTGAAGCGCGCCGACGCTTGGGTTGCCTGCGCGCCGCTTACGCCCAGCACGGTTCCGGCGCTGGCCCGCAGCCCCTCGAGCGACAGATACATGGGCTGGAACTGCGCGCCGGGCGCGCCGATCAGCGGACCGAAGGGCTCGAAGCCGAGGTGCCGATAGAGCGCGATCTGGCGCGTGGTGCCGGAAATCACCGCAAGGTCGTGGCCCGCGTGGACGCAGCGCTGCGTGGTGAACGCGACGAGGTCGCGCAGCAAAACCCGGTGGCGGTGCTCGCGGCGCACGGCGAGCAGGCGCAACTCGCACAACGAGCGGTGCGGCGGCAGGTAGTCGTCCAGACACTCCAGCTTCTGGTCGAGGGAGAACGGACGCTGCGCGCGCAAGGCGAGCATGCCAATCACTTCGCCAGCGCCCGTCAGCGCGATCGCATATTCGTTCTCCGCGTCGAAGCGATCGACAAGGCGCCGCTCATCGTTCGGCGGGTGCTGCGGAATCTCCTCGACGAAGGTCGCGTAATTGAGCCGGTGCACCTGCTCGCGCTCGGCGGCGTTCTCGGCCAGTTTGAGGCGGTAGCTCACAGCCATGCCCCCCGCAACGCCTGCACCCGCGCCTGCAGCGCCTCCGGCGTCGCCGCAGCAGCCGCCACCGCTTCTCCGGCCGCCAGACCAATCTTCGCGAACGGGCGCATGCGCCAGGGCCTGGTCATCGCCGCACCGCCCGCGCGCGAGAAGAAACTCCCCCACAGCCCGCGCAGCGCCACCGGCACCACGGGCACCGGCGTCTGTTCCAGAATGCGCGTCAAGCCGCGACGGAACGGATATACCTCACCCGTATCGGTGATACGTCCCTCCGGAAAGATGCACACCACGTCGCCCTCGCGCAGCGCCTGCGCCACTTCGGCGAAGGCGCGCTCCATCATCTGCGCATCCTCTTTCGCCGAGGCGATCGGGATCGCCTTGCCGGTGCGGAACACGAAATTGAGCACCGGCAGCCTGAACACGCGATGGTCCATGACGAAGCGCACCGGCCGGCGGCAGGCCGCGGCGATCACCAGCGCATCGACGAAGCTGACGTGGTTGGCGACGATGAGCGCCGCGCCTTCGTCGGGAACATGCTCCAGGCCGCTCTTCTCCAGCCGGTACACCGAATGCACCAGCATCCAGACCAGGAAGCGCATCAGGAACTCGGGTACCAGCAGGTAGATGTAGAGCGCCACCACGGCGTTGAGCAGCGCCGTGACCAGGATCAGCTGCGGGATGGTGAGGCCCGCCGCGAACAAGCCGATGGCGAGCGCGGCGGCGGCCACCATGAACACGGCGTTGAGAATGTTGTTGCCGGCGATGATGCGCGAGCGGTGCGCCGGGTCGCTGCGCGTCTGGATCAGCGCGTACAGCGGCACGATGTAAAAACCGCCAAACAGGCCGATGAGGAACAAGTCGATCAGCATACGCCAGTGCGAGGGGTCGCTCGCAAACGCAGCCAGGCCCTGCGGCCCGTGCGTCGCATGCATCTCGGCGGCGAGCCACAGGTCGACGCCGAACAGCGTCAGCCCGATCGAGCCGAAGGGCACCAGGCCGATCTCCACCTTGCGCCCCGAGAGCCTCTCGCACAGCAGCGACCCAACGCCGATGCCGACCGAGAACACGATGAGCAGCAGCGTTACCACGTGCTCGCTTGCGGCCAGCACGTTTTTCGACAGGTTGGGAAACTGCGTGATGAACATCGCGCCGTAGAACCAGAACCAGGAGATGCCGAGGATTGCGTTCCATACGGTGCGGTTCTGCGAGGTGAACTTCAGGTTGCGCCAGGTCTCGGTGACCGGGTTCCAGTTGATCCTCAGCCCGGGCTCGGGCGCGGGTGAGCGCGGGATGAAGCGCGAGATTGCGATGCCCGCTGCGGAGATCGCCATCGCCGACACGGCGACGCCGGCGACGCCCCATCCGGGCTGGGTGATCATCCACCCGCCGTACACCATGCCGATCAGGATGGCGATCGAGGTGCCCATCTCCACCATGCCGTTGCCGCCGACGATCTCGGTCTCGTTGAGGTGCTGCGGCAGGATGGCGTACTTGACCGGCCCGAACAGCGCCGACTGCACGCCGCCGAGAAACAGCGCCGCCAGCAGCAGCTTCAGGTTCTGCATGAACAACCCGACGGCGCCGAGCGCCATCACCGCGAGCTCGATCGCCACGGTGATGGTGATGAGGCGGGATTTCTCGTACTTGTCGGCGAGCTGCCCCGCAGTGGCGGAAAACAGGAAGAACGGCAGCACGAACAGCGCCTGCGCCAGGTTCTGCAGGGTGTCCGAGGACATGGTGGTGAAGCTCGCCGTCTGGTAGGCCAGCAGGATCACCAGGGCCTGCTTGAACACGTTGTCGTTGAACGCGCCGAGGAACTGTACGCCTAAGAACGGACCGAAGCGGCGCTCGCCGAGAAGACGGAACTGGCCGGACCCCTTCACGATCCCCCTCGTTGCGGCAGGTTGCGCGCGGGCGTTAAAGTAGCACCCTTCCCCAAAAGGATTATCCCATGCAGATACGCGACAAGTTCTATATCGGCGGCCAGTGGGTCGCCCCGTCCGCCAAGGAGACCATCGAAGTACACAACGCCGGTACCGGCGAGGTGATGGGCACGGTCCCCGCCGGCGGCGAGCGCGATATTGCCGCCGCGGTCGGCGCCGCTCAGGCGGCGCTGCAGGCCTGGAGCCAGACGCCGGCCGAGAAGCGCGCGGAGTTTCTGCAGAAAATCTCCGACGGCCTGAAGGCGCGCGCCGAGGAGATCGCGAAGACCATCGCGCAGGAGGTCGGCATGCCGATCAAGCTTGCCGGGCGCATCCAGGCCGGGCTGCCAATTGCCAACTTCGCCAATTACGCGCGTATCGCCAGGGAATACGAGTTCGAGGAGCGCGTCGGCAATTCCGTGGTGGTGCAGGACCCGGTGGGCGTGGTCGGGGCGATCACGCCGTGGAACTACCCGCTGCACCAGATCGCGCTCAAGGTCGCGCCCGCGCTCGCCGCCGGCTGCACCGTGGTGCTCAAGCCCTCGGAAATCGCGCCGTTCAACGCCTTCATCCTCGCCGAGGTGGTGGCAGCGGCAGGGCTGCCAAAGGGCGTCTTCAACCTGGTCACCGGCTTCGGTCCGGTGGTGGGCGAAGCCCTGGTGAAACACCCGCAGGTGGACATGATCTCCTTTACCGGCTCGACGCGCGCCGGCAAGCGCATTTCGGAGCTCGCGGCGCAAAGCGTGAAGCGCGTCGCGCTGGAACTCGGCGGCAAGAGCGCTTCGGTGATTCTGGAAGATGCCGACCTGGCTGCCGCGGTCAAGGGCACGGTCAACGGCTGCTACCTCAATTCAGGCCAGACCTGCACCGCGCTCACGCGCATGCTGGTACCGCAGTCAAAGTACGACGAAGTGGCGAAGCTCGCGGTGGAAGCGGCCAAGGGCTTCACCCTTGGGGACCCGATGCAGGAAAGCACGCGCCTGGGGCCGCTGTCGTCGCAGATGCAGCTCGAGCGCGTGCGCGGCTACATCAAGAAAGGCGTCGAAGAAGGCGCCGAAGTGCTCACTGGCGGCGCGGAGAAGCCCGACGGCCTGCCGGGCGGCTATTTCGTCAAGCCGACCATCTTCGGCAAGGTGAAGAACTCCATGGCCATCGCGCAGGAGGAAATCTTCGGGCCGGTGCTTTGCCTCATCGCCTACCAGGACGAGGACGAGGCGGTGCGCATTGCCAACGACTCGCCCTACGGGCTCGCCGGCGCCGTGTGGTCGAAGGACGAAGCGCGCGCGCAGGCGGTGGCGCGGCGCATCCGCGCGGGGCAGATCGACGTGAATGGCGGCGCCTTCAACATGAACGCGCCCTTCGGCGGCTTCAAGCAGTCCGGCCACGGGCGCGAGGCGGGCGTGTACGGGCTGGAGGAATTCCTCGAGTACAAGTCGCTGCAGCTCAAGGGCTAGCGCGGCGCGCCAGCAGCGCGTCCACCGCGACCACCCGCGCGGCGCTACAGCGCAGCGGGTTGACGTCCAGCTCCTCGATCTCGCCGGCGAGATCCGCCGCCAGCTCGGAGATGCGCGCCACCGCGTCGGCCAGCGCTTCCAGGTCCACCGCCACGCTGCCGCGAAAGCCGGTGAGCAGCGGGTAGCCCTTCAGCCGCGCGAGCATCGCCTTCGCTTCCGCAACCGATACCGGCGCAAGCGCCGCCACGGCGTCCTGCACCAATTCCACCAGCACGCCGCCCGAGCCGACCACTACCAACGGCCCGACCACCGGGTCCACGCGCGAGCCGACGATGACCTCGATCCCTGGAATCATCGGCTGCACCAGCACGCCGCGCAGTTCGTGACCGCGCGCGGCGCGCTCGATTTCTGCGTACGCCCGGCGCACTGCGTCCTCGTCGCCGAGCGCGAGCTTCACCACGCCGAGCTCGGTCTTGTGCAGGATGGTCGGTGACGCGCCTTTCAGCGCTACCGGGAAACCCTGTTCCTTCGCCGCCGCCAGCGCTTCCTCCAGAGTACGCGCGAGGCGCTCCTCGACCACCGGCACGCCGTAGGCGGCGAGCACGCGCTTGGCTTCGCTCTCGGTCAGGTTCGGCCCCGCCTGCGCCATGAGCTTTCTCGCCGCCTGCGCCGCGCCGGGCGGCGAGCGCCGCGCGGCAGGCTCGAATTGCCGGTCTGCCCGCGCATGCCAGGCGGCGATGGCGCCAAAACAGCGCTCCATGGAACGGAACACGGGAATCTTTTCGTCTTTCTCGTACCCCTCGGCGCCCGGCCCCTGCAGCCACTCCGAGAGCCAGACCAGCACGATGGGCTTGACCTGCTCGCGCGCCATCGCCGCCATCTGCGGCACGCGATCCCTGGCGGTCTCCGCGATCGCCACGGTGGCGGGGACCACGAGGACGCCGTACTGGGGATCGTCGAGCAGCGCGCGGCAGCACTGGCTGAAGGACTCCGGAATGTTGATCACCTGGCCGGTCGGGTCGCAGGGATTCCGCGCCGCGCCGAAGTCCGGAACGATTGCGCGCAGTTTCGTACCGGTCGCCTCGAGCGGCTGCGGCATCGGCACGCCGTGGCGCGCCGCCTTGTCCGCCGCCATCACCCCTGCGCCGCCCGAGCCCGAGATCGCGGCCACGCCGCGCGCCCGCGGCTCG
>JAQBXT010000089.1 GCA_027624175.1 Pseudomonadota bacterium
ACCCGGCGCAGCGGCTTGACGCCGACGAGTGCGCGGCGCAGCGCCTCGCGGTCGTTGTCGTCGTCGCTCACGGCGCGCCTCAAGCGGCCTGCAAGTCGAGGAACTTCTCGGCATCGAGCGCTGCCATGCAGCCAGTGGCAGCGCTGGTCACCGCCTGGCGATAGACATGGTCCTGCACGTCGCCGGCGGCGAACACCCCCGGGACGCTGGACGCGGTGGCCCCGCCCTCGCGGCCGGCGCGCGTCACGATGTAGCCGTTTTCCATCTCCAACTGGCCGGCGAAGATCTGCGTATTGGGGGTATGGCCGATGGCGATGAACAGACCCTTCACCGGCAGCTCCTTGTGCGCGCCGCTCTTCAGCCGCTTGATGCGCACCGCGGTCACGCCGCTCTTGTCGGCGAGCACCTCATCCAGCGCCGCGTCGAGTTCGAGCGCGATCCGGCCTTCGGCGACGCGCTTCATCAGCTTGTCGACCATGATCTTCTCGGCGCGGAACTTGTCGCGCCGGTGCACCAGCGTCACGCTCCTGCAGATATTGGCGAGATACAGGGATTCCTCGACCGCGGTATTGCCGCCGCCGACGACCGCGACATCCTGGCCCTTGTAGAAAAAGCCGTCGCAGGTGGCGCAGGCGGACACGCCCTTGCCCATGTAGCGCTGCTCGGAGGGCAGGCCGAGGTACTTGGCAGAGGCACCGGTGGCGACGATGAGCGCGTCGCAGGTGTAGGTCGCCGAGTCGCCCTGCAGCACGAAGGGGCGCGCGCCAAGCTGCACCGTATGGATGTGGTCGAACAGCACTTGGGTCTCGAAGCGCTCAGCGTGCTTCTGGAAGCGCGCCATCAGTTCCGGGCCCTGCACGCCGCCGGCGTCGGCGGGCCAGTTGTCCACGTCGGTGGTGGTCATCAGCTGCCCGCCTTGCGCGATGCCGGCGATCAGCACCGGCTTGAGATTGGCGCGCGCCGCGTACACGGCGGCGGTATAGCCGGCGGGGCCGGAGCCGAGGATGACGAGGCGATTGTGGCGCGTGGGCATGGTTGGAATCGCGGAAATGGCGCGCGGGGGTATACTGGTTCCGGGCTTGGCATTATAGATAACAAGGGGGGCTCTTCACATGGCGGTCGCGGTCTCATCTGCAATGCTGCGCTCGGTGCCGCTCTTCGCGAACTTTGCCGAGGAGCCCTTGCGCCTGCTCGCCACGGTGGTAACGCGGCGCAGCGTGACGCGCGGCTCGATCATCATGGCCGCGGGCGACTCGATCGAATCGCTGTACATCGTGCTCTCGGGACGCCTCAAGGTGATGATGAGCGACGCCGAGGGCAAGGAAGTGATCCTCAGCATTCTGGGGCGCGGCGAGTATTTCGGCGAGATGGGCTTGATCGACGACAACCCGCGCTCTGCGACGGTGGTGGCGATCGAGGCCTGCGAGTTGCTCGCCGTCGCGCGGCGCGATTTCAAGAAGTGCCTGGCCGAGAACGCCGAAATGACCAACGCAGTGATGCGCGGCCTGGTGCGCCCGGGTGCGCGAGGCCGACCGCAAGATCGGCAGCCTGGCGCTGCTCGACGTCTACGGGCGCGTGGCGCGGCTGCTGCTCGACATGTCCGAGACCGTGGAGGGCGAGAGAATGATCACCAAGCGCCTGCCCAAGCAGGACATCGCCAAGATGATCGGTGCCTCGCGTGAGATGGTCAGCCGCGTGATGAAGGACTTGCAGACCAGTGGCGTGATCGAGATGCGCGGTTCGACGATCGTACTGCGCAATACCATCCAGCCGCCCGAGTGACAGGCGGCAGTCCCGGGCGCACGCCGGCACCGGTGCGTGTCCGGGCGGTGCGCCTGCGGTAAAATCCGCGCAACCCAGAACGGGCCGCGATGGCAGCAGCGCAGAAAACCACAGCAGCGCCCCTCCCCGCAAAGCTCGCAAACCTGCTGCGCGAAGCTCGATGGCTGGTGCTGGCGGGGATCGCCGGCTACCTGCTGCTGATCTTCCTCACCTTCGACCGGGCGGACCCCGGCTGGTCTCACAGCGCCACCGAGTCCGCGACGCACAACGCCGGCGGGCGCGCCGGCGCATGGATTGCGGACCTGTTGCTCTATTTGTTCGGCGTTTCGGCCTACTGGTGCGTCGCACTGTGCCTGGTCGGCGTGGCCTGGGGCTACCGCACGCTCGACCGCAGCGCGCTCATTGACCGGCGGCCGCTGGCGATCGCGCTGGGCGGATTCGCACTGTTGCTGCTCTCGAGCGCGGCGCTGGAGGCCCTACGCCTGCACAGCCTCGCCGCGGAACTGCCGCTCGCCCCCGGCGGGCTGCTCGGCGCGGCAATCGCCGGCTTCACCTCGGGCCTGCTTGGCTTCACCGGCGCCACGCTGCTGCTGCTGACGCTCGCCGCGGTCGGCTTCAGCCTGTTCACCGGCGTGTCCTGGCTTGCGGTCGCGGAGTTCACCGGCCTGCTGCTCGAAGCGGTCGCCGGCTTCGCACGGCGCGCCTGGGAACAGCGCGCCGATCGCAAGGCGGGCGAACTGGCGCGCGAAGAGCGTGAAGTGGTGGTCGAGGCGGAGAAGAAGCGCGAGGAGGATCATGCGCCCCTGGTCATCGCGCCGCCGGTGGCGGAGATCAGGCGCTCCGAGCGCGTGCAGAAGGAAAAGCAGGCGCCGCTGTTCGACCACCTGCCGGACACGCCGCTGCCGCCGGTCAAGCTGCTCGACGAGGCCGCGCGCGATGGCGAGCAGGTGAGCACGGAGTCGCTCGAATTCACCTCGCGCCTGATCGAGAAGAAGCTCTCGGACTTCGGCGTTGCGGCGAAGGTGCTCGCCGCCTATCCCGGCCCGGTGATCACGCGCTACGAGATCGAGCCTGCGGTCGGCGTCAAGGGCAGCCAGATCGTCAGTCTGGTGAAGGACCTGGCGCGCGCGCTGTCGGTGGTGTCGATCCGCGTGGTCGAGACCATCCCCGGCAAGTCCTGCATGGGCCTGGAGATTCCCAACCCGCACCGGCAGACGGTGCGCCTGTCGGAGATCCTGGGCTCCGAACTGTACGCCGGCATGCACACGCCGCTCGCGCTGGCGCTGGGCAAGGACATTGCGGGCCATCCCGTGGTCGTAGACCTGCAGAAGATGCCCCACCTGCTGGTGGCGGGCACCACTGGCTCGGGCAAGTCCGTGGCGATCAACGCCATGATCCTGTCGCTGCTGTACAAGGCCGAGCCCAAGCAGGTGCGCATGATCATGGTCGACCCGAAAATGCTCGAGTTGTCGATGTACCAGGACATCCCGCACCTGCTCGCGCCCGTGGTCACCGATATGAAGCAGGCCGCCAACGCGCTGAGCTGGTGCGTGGCGGAGATGGAGCGCCGCTACAAGCTGATGTCCTGGGTCGGCGTGCGCAACCTCTCCGGGTTCAACCACAAGGTGGCCGACGCGGAGAAGACCGGCAAGCCGCTGGAGGATCCAGCCACACTCGAATCGGGCGCGCCGCAACCGCTGAGCCAGCTGCCGTACATCGTTGTCGTCATCGACGAGCTCGCCGACCTGATGATGGTGGTGGGCAAGAAGGTCGAGGAGCTGATCGCGCGGCTGGCACAGAAGGCGCGCGCCTCCGGCATCCACCTGATCCTCGCCACGCAGCGGCCGTCGGTGGACGTGATCACCGGCCTGATCAAGGCCAACATCCCGACGCGCATCGCGTTCCAGGTGGCGAGCCGCATCGACTCGCGCACCATCCTCGACCAGCAGGGGGCGGAGGCCCTGCTCGGCCAGGGCGATATGCTGTACCTGCCGGCCGGTTCCGGCCTGTCGCAGCGCGTGCACGGCGCGTTTGTCGCCGACCATGAGGTGCACAAGGTGGTCGAGCACCTGAAGTCGCTCGCCTCGCCCGAGTACATCGAGGACGTGCTGGAGCCTGGCAGCGGCGACGAGCTTGCCGGCAACGGCACGGGCGGCGAAGCGGCCGGCGAAAAGGACCCGCTGTACGACCAGGCCGTGGAGATCGTGTTGCGCACGCGCCGGCCGTCGATTTCCCTTGTGCAGCGTCACCTGCGCATCGGCTACAACCGCGCCGCGCGCCTGATCGAGGACATGGAGCGCGCGGGGCTGGTATCGCAGATGCAGACCAACGGCAACCGCGAGGTGCTGGTGCCCGCGAAGGCGGAGTAGCAGTGGTCGCCCTGCGCGGCCTGGTGCTCGCCCTGCTGCTGCCCGCTGCAGCGCAGGCTTCGGGCGTCGACCGGTTCCAGGCCTACCTGCGCAATACGCAGACGGCACGCGCCGATTTCGAGCAGCAGGTCTACGACCGCGAGCGCAAACTGGTGCAGCGCTCCACGGGCAATTTCGCCTTCCTGCGCCCCGGGCGCTTCCGCTGGAGCTATGCGCAGCCCTACGCGCAGCTGATCGTCGGCGACGGGACGCGCGTCTGGGTCTACGACGAAGACCTCAATCAGGTCACGGTGCGCGCCATGGCGCGCGCGCTGGGCTCCACGCCTGCGGCGCTGCTCGCCGGCGCGGCCGATGTGGAGCGCGCGTTCGAGCTCTCCGACGCAGGCTCGAGCGACGGACTCGACTGGCTGGAGGCCAGGCCGCGCGAGCGCGAGGCCGGGTTTGAGCGCATCCGCCTCGGCATGGGTCCGGCGGGCGTGCAGGCGATGGAGCTCTCGGATCATTTCGGCCAGACCACCGTGCTGCGTTTCTCCAACGTCGTGCGCAACCCCCCGCTCGAGGCGTCCGCGTTCAGGTTCGTGCCGCCCAAGGGCGCCGATGTCCTCGGCGAGTGACTTGTTCGGCGGCGCGGCGCCGGCGGCGCGCGAAGGAGCGGCGCCGATGGCGCCGCTGGCCGAACGCCTGCGCCCGCGCAGCATCGACGAAGTGCTCGGCCAGCGCCACCTGCTCGGCCCGGGCCGGCCGCTGCGCCTTGCTTTCGATTCGGGCAAGCCGCATTCGATGATCCTGTGGGGCCCGCCCGGCACCGGCAAGACCACGCTGGCGCGCCTCATGGCGCGGGCCTTCGACGCGGAGTTCGTCGCGCTGTCCGCGGTGTTCTCGGGCGTCAAGGACATCCGCGACGCCGTGCACGTGGCGCAAGCCACGCTCGACTCGAGCGGTCGCCACACGCTCCTGTTCGTGGACGAGGTGCACCGCTTCAACAAGGCGCAGCAGGATGCCTTCCTGCCCTACGTGGAGCGCGGCCTGGTCACGTTCATCGGCGCCACCACGGAGAACCCGTCCTTCGAGGTGAACTCGGCGCTGTTGTCCCGTGCGACGGTGTACGTGCTCGAGAGCCTGGATGCGCAGGACCTGGGTGCGCTGCTGGAGCGCACCGGACTGCGGGCGGACGAGGGGGCGCGCGCGCGCCTGGTCGGTTTCGCCGATGGCGACGCGCGGCGCCTGCTGAACGCGGTGGAGATCCTGCAGAATTCAGGGGCGCAAGGCGCGATCGACGCGGGCACCGTCGAAGCCACATTGGCGAAGAACCTCAGGCGTTTCGACAAGGGCGGCGAGCAGTTCTACGACCAGATCTCGGCGCTGCACAAGTCGGTGCGCGGCTCGGACCCGGACGCTTCGCTCTACTGGCTGGTGCGCATGCTCGACGGCGGCGCCGATCCGCTGTACCTGGCGCGGCGCATGGTGCGCATGGCGGTCGAAGACATCGGGCTGGCGGACCCGCGCGCGCTGCAGCTCGCGCTCGATGCCACCGAGACCTACGAGCGGCTCGGCTCGCCCGAGGGCGAGTTGGCGCTGGCCGAGGCGGTGATCTACCTCGCCTGCGCGGCGAAATCCAACGCGGTGTACAACGCCTATAATGCGGCGCGCGCCTTCGTCGCGGAAGACGGCACGCGTCCGGTGCCGCTGCACATCCGCAATGCGCCCACCAA
>JAQBXT010000090.1 GCA_027624175.1 Pseudomonadota bacterium
GGCCTGCGTCCACGACAGGCGCGCCCCCTCCGTGTCGAACGCGAGCCGCAGGTCGCGCGCCGCCTTGTCCATGCACCCGGCGAGCGCGTCGAACTCCGGCACCGCGCCGCCCGCCGCGCGCAGCTCGAGCCGTGCGTCACGCGCGAGCTCGATCAGCCGGCCGGTGGAGACGCTCTCGCCGAAGAACAGGCGCGCCGTGTCCGGCAGCTGGTGCGCCTCGTCGAAGATGATGGTGTTGCAGGAAGGCAGCAACTCGGCGACGCCTTCATCGCGCAACACCACGTCGGCGAAGAACAGGTGGTGGTTGACCACCACCACGTCCGCGGCAAGCGCGCCGCGGCGCGCCTTCATCACGAAGCAGTCCTGGTAGCGCGGGCACTCCTGGCCCAGGCAGTTCTCGCGCGTCGAGGTAGCGTGCTGCCACACCGGCGCGTCGTCGGGCACGTCGGGCAGCTCGGCGCGGTCGCCGCTCGCGCTCACAGCGGCGAAGCGCTCGATGCGCCGCAGCTGCGCCGCTTCCTCGCGGCTGCCAAGACGCGCTTCCGCGCTGGCGCGCTCCAGGCGGTGCAGGCACACGTAGTTGGCGCGGCCCTTGAGCAGCGCGGTCACCGCGCCCGAGGCGAGCGCCGCGCGTACCGCCGGCAGGTCGCGGTCGTAGAGCTGATCCTGCAGGGTCTTGGTGCCGGTGGACACGATCACCTTGCCGCCCGCGAGCAGCGCGGGCACCAGGTAGGCGAGCGTCTTCCCGGTGCCGGTGCCCGCCTCGGCCACCAGCGGCTCGGACCGGTCGATGGCCTCGAGCATGGCGCGCGCCATCTCGAGTTGCTGCGGACGCAGGCGGTAGCCGGGAATCTGCGCGGCGAGCGGACCGCCGTCCGCGAACAGGCGCTCGAGCGCGCGCGCGGTGGTCGAACTCAGGGCCGTGCCTCAATCAGGCGGCAAACGTAAGTGGTTGCTTTCAATCCGAGCTTGGACTAGATTACTTTAGGTATGTTGCGTAACTACTTGTATATTATTATTTTAGCGATTCAGATCGGCTGCTCAACGCTGCCGCCGGAGCCGCCGGCCCGGGACACCGGCCCGATGAGCGAAGAGCGCGCCGAGGCACTGCTGCAGACGCTGCTCGCGCTCGGGCTGGATTATCGCTACGGCGGGGGATCTCCCGAAACGGGCTTCGATTGCAGCGGCTTGGTGGCGCATGTGTTTCGCGAGGCCTACGGGATCCGCCTGCCGCACAACGCGCGCGCGCAGAGCGAATACGGGGTGCGCGTGAGTCTATCGGAACTGCGCGCCGGGGACCTCGTGTTCTATAACACGCTCAATCGCCCTTACTCGCACGTCGGCATCTACCTGGGCGACGGCCGCTTCGTGCACGCCCCCAAGACCGGCGCCCAGGTCAGGGTCGAGGCCATCGGCGCCCGCTACTGGATGAAGCGCTTCGACGGCGCTCGCCGCGTCCAGGCCAAGGCTCCTTAGTAACAATTCTCATTTGTATTTACTCTCTACATGAGAGTTACTATCATTTAAGCCTCATCGCCATCTGAGGCCCAAATGACTGTTCTCAAAGCGCTCGTCCTCCTCCCGGCCCTGCTTGTTTCCTGCTCCGCGCTGGCGCAGGACAAGGTCCTGAACATCTACTCGTCGCGGCATTACCAGACCGATGAAGCGCTCTACGCCGGCTTCACACGCCAGACCGGGATCACCATCAACCGCATCGAGGCGGGCGAGGATGCGCTCATCGAGCGCATCCGCAATGAAGGCGCGCGCAGCCCGGCGGACGTGCTCATCACCGTGGATGCCGGCCGCCTGTGGCGCGCCGAACAGCTCGGGCTGCTGCAGCCGGTGAAATCGGCGCTGCTCGAGGCGCGCATTCCGGCGAGTTTCCGCGAGCCGGGCGGGCACTGGTTCGGCTTCTCGATGCGCGCGCGCGTCATCGCCTACAACAGGGCACGCGTGACGCCCGAAGAGGTGCCGACCTACGCTTCCCTTGCCGAGGCGAAGTGGAAGGGCCGCTTGTGCGTGCGCTCTTCCAGCAACATCTACAATCTTTCGCTGATGGGCGCGCTGATTGCGCGCCTCGGCGCGGCGCAGGCAGAGGTCTGGGCGAAAGCGGTGCGCGCCAACATGGCGCGCGACCCAAAGGGCGGTGACACCGACCAGATCAAGGGCGTGGCCGCGGGCGAATGCGACGTGGCGATCGCCAACCACTACTACTACGCACGCCTCGCGCGCTCCGCCAAGCGCGACGAACGCACGATCGCAGACCAGGTCGGCGTGGTGTTCCCGGACCAGGCAGGACACGGCACCCATGTCAACATTTCCGGTGCGGGCGTGATGAAGAACGCGCCGCACCGGGCAGCGGCAATCCGCTTCCTCGAGTACCTCGCCGGCGACGACGCGCAGCGCTACTTCGCCGACGGCAACAACGAGTGGCCGGTGGTGGCCGCGGTGCGCGTGGTCAACCCGGTGCTGTCGCAGTTCGGCACTTTCCGCTACGACCCGGTCAACGTCGCGCTGCTGGGCAGCAACCAGCCCGAAGCGCAGAAGATCTACGACCGCGTGGCCTGGAAATAGCGCCGCGAGAGCGCCAGTATCGGCACCAGGCCGACGGCGACAATCACCAGCGAAGGCACGGCGGCCTCGGCGAGGCGCTCGTCCTTCGCCAGGTGGTAGGCCTCGACCGCCAGGGTGTCGAAGTTGAACGGACGCAGCGCAAAAGTCGCGGGCAGTTCCTTCATCACGTCGACGAACACCAGCAGCCCCGCCGTGGCGAGGCTAGGCGCGAGCAGCGGCGCATGCACGCGCGCCAGCGCCGCCGCCGGCGTCGCGCCCAGGCTGCGCGCGGCATCCTCCATGCTGGGCGTGATGCGCGCCAATCCGGCCTCGGTCGTCTGCAGCGCCACGGCGAGAAAGCGCACCAGGTACGCGTACACCAGCGCGGCGATGGTGCCGGTGAGCAGCAGGCCGGTCTTCGCGCCGGTCACGTCCTCGATCAGCCCCGCGAGCCAGTTGTCCAGGCGCCCCAGCGGCACCAGCACGCCGATGGCGATCACCGCCCCTGGCATCGCGTAGCCGAGCGGGGCGAAGCGGCTGGCCGCCGCGGCGACGCGGCTTTTCGACAGTCGCGCCGAGTAGGCCATGGTCATCGCCAGCAGCACGCCGGCAATCGCGGTGACGCCGGAAATCGAGAAACTGTTGCCCACCAGCCCCAGCAGGCGCGCGCCCCAGCGCGCGTCCGGGTCCGCGAACGCAAGCTGCAGGAGGATCGCTGCCGGGACCAGGAAACCGAGCAGCACCGGCATCACGCAGGCGGCGGTGGCGAGCGCCGCGGGCCAGCCGCGCAGGCGCCGCGGCGGCACCGGCTTGCCCGGCGCGGTGCCGTGATACGCGGCGCGGCCACGCGCAGCGCGTTCCAGCGCCAGCACCACGACAACGAACGCGAGCAGGCAGCTGGAGAGCTGGGCGGCGGCGACGCTGTCGCCCATCGACAGCCAGGCCTTGAAGATGCCGGTGGTGAATACCTCGAGCGCGAAGTAGGACACGGTGCCGAAGTCGGCGAGCGTCTCCATCAGCGCGAGTGCGGTGCCGGCGGCGATCGCCGGCCGCGCGAGCGGCAGCGCGACGCGCCAGAAACCGGTCCAGGCCGAATGGCCGGCGAGGCGGCCCGCCTCGATCGCGCTGCGCGACATGTCGCCGAACGCCGTGCGTGCGATCAGGTACACATACGGATAGAGCGCGAGCGCGAGCACTGCGGCGGCGCCGCCGAGGGAGCGAATCTCCGGGAACCAGTACTCGCGCGCCTGCCATCCGGTCAGCGCGCGCAGGCCGCTTTGCACCGGCCCGGTGAACTGCAGCCAGTCGGTGTAGGCATAGGCCATCACGTACGCGGGCATCGCGAGCGGCAGCACCAGTGCCCACTCGAGATGGCGCGCGCCGGGAAAGCGGTAGCTTGCAACCAACCATGCCGAGAGCACGCCGATCGAGATCACGCCGACGGCGACGAGGCCGAGCAGCAGACCGGTGTTGGCGACGTACAAGCCCAGGACCGTGCCCGCGATGTGGCGCCACGCGTCGCCCGCCGGCTGCAGTACGCTGCTGGCCACCCAGAGGATCGGCAGCGCCAGGAAAGCGGCAATCCCGACCGATAGTGCCGCCGCGCCGCGTCTAACTGTTTGATGATAAAGCACTCGTTATTCTAACAAGAACGATTCTTGTTCCGGAAAATTTTATATAATGGAGGGGTGAATCACCTCGAAGTCCACGGGCTGCACCACGGCTACAACGGCGCCGAAGTCGTGTGCGGGCTCGACTTCAGCGTGCCGCACGGCGCCATTGGCTGTCTGCTCGGCCCCAGCGGCTGCGGCAAAACGACGGTGCTGCGCTGCATTGCCGGCTTCGAGTCCGTGCGCGCCGGCCGCATTGTGCTCAACGGCGCACTGGTGTCTGGCCCGGGGATCACGGTGCCGCCGGAACACCGGCACGTCGGCATGGTGTTCCAGGACTACGCGCTGTTCCCGCACCTGCCGGTGGAAAAGAATATTGCCTTCGGCCTGCATCGCGCGCCGAGCGCACAGCGCGCGGCGCGCACGCGCGAGCTGGCGGAGCTCGCGGGCCTGGCGGACGTGCTGGACAAGTTTCCGCATGAGCTGTCCGGCGGCCAGCAGCAGCGCGTGGCACTGGCGCGCGCGCTTGCGCCGCGACCGGAACTGCTGCTGCTGGATGAGCCGTTTTCCAATCTCGACGTGGACCTGCGCGAGCGCCTGTCGCTGGAGGTGCGTGAAATCATCAAGGCGAGCGGCGCCACCGCGGTGCTGGTGACGCACGACCAGCACGAGGCCTTCGCCATGGCCGACGAGATCGGCGTGATGCGCGCGGGACGCATCGAACAATGGGACAGCGCCTACAACCTGTATCACCAGCCCGCGAACCGCTTCGTCGCCGACTTCGTCGGCCAGGGCGTGTTCCTGCCGGCGAAAGTGCTCAACTCGCGCCAGTGCGAGATCGAGCTCGGCATGCTCGAGGGCAGCATCCCCAGCGCCTGCCAGGTCGGCTGCGACGCCTGCGGCAAGGGCTGCCGCACCGACATCCTGCTGCGGCCCGACGACGTGGTGCACGACGACGCCTCGGCTCTCACGGCCGAGGTGCAGCACAAGGCGTTCCGCGGCGCGGAGATCCTCTACACCCTCAGGCTCGCCAGCGGGCGCAAGGTGCTGGCGCTGGTTCCCAGCCACCACAACCACGCCCTTGGCGAGAGGATCGGCATCCGACTCGACGTCGACCACGTGGTCGCGTTTCAGCCCGAGCCCTGATCCCTCAGGCCGTAGATCGCGCGCAGCTCGAGTTCGAACTGACGGCCGCGCAGCTCGGTCGGGATAGGCACGAAAGGCTTGGCGTTTCTGAACATCACGAGCGCCTGCCGGTCGAGGATCTCGTAGCCCGAACTACTGCGCACGCGCAACGAGGCGATGCGGCCATCGGCGCCGATCATCATCAGCACCACCACCTCGCCCTCCCAGTTGTTGTCGATCGCAGCGCGCGGATAGCGCTTGAAGCGCGCCGCGGCGATGTTCAGGCTCGCGCGATAGTGCTCGCGCGCGGCGCTGTCCGGCGGCGGCGGCGCCGGCGCGGGTTGATATTCGAGGCGTGCGAGTGGGGCGGGTGCGACGGGAGACGCAGGCTCGCTCGCCCCCGGCTGCGGCGGTTGCGGCACGGGCGCCTGGACCACCGGCCTGGGCGCCGGCGCGG
>JAQBXT010000091.1 GCA_027624175.1 Pseudomonadota bacterium
GATCACGGCAGCCAGCACCAGCGCGATGGCGCCGACCAGCCTCCGCCGTCCGCGGCGCTTCAGTGTGTTGACGTCCTGGGTATCAGCCATGGTTACCGGAGCCGCTGCTGCCAGCCGCCAGCGCTTGCATCACTTCGGCGACGGTGAGAAAGGATCCGAATACGACGATTTTATCATTCTCGCCTGCCTCGATCCGCGCCGCTGCAAAGGCGGCCGCGGGCGTATCGTGCTCCTTCAGCGGCGCAGCCACGCCGGCAGCGGCAAGGATGCGCCCCAGTTCGGCGCCGCTCGCGCCTCGTGTCCCGCCCAGGCCAGCCAGATGCCAGCGCGTGACCTGCGGCGCAACCGCCTGCGCCACCGCCGCGATGTCCTTGTCGCGCAGCATACCGAACACCGCAAGGGTCTCGCGCGCAAAACCCGCCGCCGAGAGGTTTGCCGCCAGCGCGCGCGCCGCCTCGGGATTGTGCGCCACGTCGAGGATCACCTGCGGCCGTCCGGGCAGAACCTGGAATCGCCCTGGAAGCTCCACTTCGGCCAATCCGCGGCGCACGTCCTGCATCGCGACCGGCAACTGCCCGCGCAAGACGTCGAGCGCGGCCAGCGCGGCGGCGGCGTTGCGCAGCTGCGACGCGCCGCGCAACGCCGGATGCGCCAGCGCCGCCCGCCTGCCCGCAGGTCCCCAGTAGTCCCACTGGCCGGGCTGCACGCGGTAGCCAAAATCGCGGCCCAGCAGCACCACGCGCGCGCCGATGCGCTCGGCTTCGCGCAACACCGAGGCGGGCGGATCCGGATCTGCAATGACCGCAGGGCGCGCGGCCCTCACGATGCCCGCTTTCTCCCGACCGATGGATTCGCGCGTATCGCCCAGCAGGTCCATGTGGTCCAGCGCGATGCCGGTGATCACCGCGCAATCGGCATCGAGCACGTTCACCGCGTCGAGCCGTCCGCCCAGGCCGACTTCCAGCACCAGCGCGTCCAGGGACTCCCGTGCGAACAACCACAGGGCGCCGAGCGTGCCGAATTCGAAGTAGGTCAGCGGCACGCCGCCGCGCGCCTGCTCCACCGCGGCGAACGCCTCGCCGAGTGCGTCGTCCGATGCTTCGGCACCGCTGATCCGTACGCGTTCGTTGTAGCGCAGCAGATGCGGCGAGGTGTACATGCCGACGCGGCGCCCGGAGGCGCGCAGGATGCTGTCCAGGGTGGCGCAGACCGAACCCTTGCCGTTGGTTCCGGCCACCGAAATGACCGGGCAGTCGATGCGGGTGCCCATGCGCGCCAACACCTCGCGCACGCGCTCCAGCCCCAGTGCGATGGCGTCGGGATGCTGGCGGCCGATGAAATCGAGCCAGTCCCCGAGCGCGCGGGCGCTCACGAAGGCTGGTCGATCGCGATTCCCTGTAGAAGCGCGAGCAGCGTCGCCAGCTTGTCCCGCATCTGGCGGCGGTCGACGATCATATCCACCGCGCCCTTTTCCAGCAGGAACTCCGAGCGCTGGAAGCCCTCGGGAAGTTTTTGGCGTACGGTCTGTTCGATGACGCGCGGGCCGGCGAAGCCGACCAGCGCCTTCGGCTCGGCAAGCACGATGTCCCCGATCATTGCGTAGCTTGCGGACACGCCGCCCGTGGTGGGATCGGTGAGTACGGTGATGAACGGCAGCCGGCGCTCGGCCAGGTCGGTGAGCGCGGCCGTGGTCTTGGCCATCTGCATCAGCGACAGCAGGCCCTCCTGCATGCGCGCGCCGCCGCTCGCAGTGATGATGATGAACGGCGCCTTCTGCTCGATGGCGACGCGCACGCCGCGCACGAAGCGCTCGCCCAGCACCGAGCCCATGGTGCCGGCCATGAACTCGAACTCGTGCGCCGCAGCCACCACGCCGATCGACTTGATCGCGCCCTGCATCACCACCAGCGCTTCGGATTCTCCCGACTGCGCCTCGGCCTCGGCCAGGCGTTCGGTATATTTCTTCGCATCCTTGAATTTCAGGCTGTCGATCGGCAGAACTTCGGCGCCGATCTCGAACCTGCCGTCGGCGTCGAGCAATGCATCGAGCCGGGCGCGCGCGCCGATGCGCCGGTGGAAGCTGCACTTCGGGCACACGTTGAGATTCTTTTCCAGGTCGGTGCTGTAGAGCACCGCATCGCAGGCCGGACACTTGGTCCACAGGCCTTCGGGCACCGCGCGCTTCGGGCCGGAGCTGCGCTGGATCTTGGGCGGCAGGAGTTTTTGCAGCCAGCTCATGCGTCGAGCGCCTCCCGGATCGGGCGCAGCAGCGTCTTCACCCTCGCCACCGCCTGCCCGGCGCCGGCCTCCTCGATCTCCTGGATGATGCGGCTGCCGATCACCACTGCGTCGGCAGCCTGCGCCACGCGACGCGCCGACTCCGCGTCGCGAATGCCGAAGCCCACGCCGATCGGCAGACGTGTCACGGCGCGGATTTTCGGCAGGTGCGCGGCCACGTCGGCGAGGTCGATGTGCGCGGCGCCGGTCACACCGCGCAGGGACACGTAGTACAGGTAGCCACTGCCAATGCGGGCGACTTCCTGGATGCGCCGCTCGGTCGACGTCGGCGCCAGCAGGAAGATCGGATCAATGCCCGCCCGCCTGGCCAGCTCGGTGAACTGGGCGCATTCCTCGGGGGGGTAGTCGACGACGATGACGCCGTCCACGCCCGCCGCGCCGGCTTCGCGTACGAATGTCTCCACACCCATGGCCTCGATCGGATTGGCGTAGCCCATCAACACCAGCGGCGTCTGGGTGTCCCCGCGACGGAAATCACGCACCAGCCCGAGCACGTCGCGCAGCCCAACGCCCTGCTTGAGCGCCCGCTCGCCCGAACGCTGGATTACCGGTCCGTCCGCCATCGGGTCGGAAAACGGCACGCCGAGCTCAAGGATATCGGCGCCCGCCTCGACCAGAGCGCGCATCAGGGGCACCGTCAGGGCCGGCGTGGGGTCGCCTGCCGTGATGTAGGGGATCAAGGCCTTGCGCTTTGACTGGCGCAGCATTTCGAAGCGGGCCTGGATGCGCGACACGGCTAGAGCTTCAGGCCTGCGCGCTCGGCGACGGTTTGCATGTCCTTGTCGCCGCGGCCGGAGAGATTGACGAGCAGGATGCGGTCCTTGGGCATCCCGGGGGCAATCTGCGCGGCGTATGCCACCGCATGTGCCGATTCGAGGGCGGGAATGATGCCTTCGTAGTGGCACAAATCGCTGAATGCGCGCAGCGCATCGACGTCAGTCACCGCCACGTATTCGGCACGCCCGGCGTCCTTCAGCCAGGCGTGCTCGGGGCCGACGCCGGGATAGTCCAGGCCGGCCGATACCGAATGCGTCTCGAGAATCTGCCCATTCGCGTCCTGCAGGAGATAAGTACGATTCCCGTGCAGCACGCCGGGCTTGCCCGCGCACAGCGACGCCGCATGCCTGCCGGAGGCAAGCCCCTCGCCGGCGGCCTCCACGCCGATCAGGCGCACGCCCTCGACCTCGATGTAAGGGTAAAAGATGCCCATGGCGTTCGAGCCACCGCCAACACAGGCGATGACCGCATCGGGCTGGCGTCCGGCAAGTTCCGGCATCTGCTGCTTGCATTCCTCGCCGATCACCGACTGGAAATCGCGCACCATCATCGGATAGGGGTGCGGGCCGGCGACCGTACCGAGAATGTAAAACGTTGCGTCGATATGCGTGACCCAATCGCGCATCGCCTCATTGAGCGCATCCTTGAGCGTGCGCGAGCCGGATTCCACCGGCACTACCGTGGCGCCGAGCAACTTCATGCGGTACACGTTCTGTGCCTGGCGCTGGATGTCTTCCGATCCCATATACACCACACACTGCATGCCGTAGCGCGCCGCCACGGTCGCCGCCGCGACGCCGTGCATCCCGGCGCCGGTCTCGGCGATCACGCGCGACTTGCCCATGCGCCGCGCCAGCAGCGCCTGGCCGATGGTGTTGTTGATCTTGTGCGCGCCGGTGTGGTTGAGGTCCTCGCGCTTGAGATAGATCTGCGCGCCGCCCAGCACCTGCGACCAGCGCTTGGCGTGGTACACCGGGCTGGGGCGCCCGACGTAGTGCTTCAGGTCGTAGCGGAATTCCGCCTCGAATGCCGGATCGCGGCGCGCCTGCTGGTAGGCGGCCAGCAGTTGCTCGAGCGCGTGCGTCAGCGTCTCGGCGACAAACACGCCGCCGTAGGGGCCGAAGTGCCCGCGCGCATCGGGCAAGTCATGTATCCGCATTTCGGACCTCCGCGATGAACGCCGCGATTTTCGCGGCGTCCTTGATTCCTTTTGCCGACTCGACGCCACTGGAAACGTCCACCGCCCAGGGTCGCAGCTGCCGCACCGCCTGGCCGATGTTTCCCACGGCCAGCCCGCCGGACAGAACCAATGGCCGCTCGAGCCGTGCCGGCACCAGCGCCCAATCGAAGCTGGTGCCAACCCCGCCATATTGCTCCACATGGGCATCGAGCAGCCAGCCACTCGCCGTGGAGAACGGCTGTAGGTATTTTAGCAAATCAACCCCCTGCGCCACGCGGCAGGCCTTGATGTAGGGCAAGCCGAATTGCGCGCAGAACGTCGGCGTTTCCTCGCCGTGAAATTGCAGCATCGCCGGATGCAGCCGGCCGATCACTTGCGCCACCTGCGCCGCATCTGGATTCACGAACAGCGCGACCGCCTGCACGAACGGCGGCAGCGCGGCGCGGATGTCGAGCGCGCGCTCCACGCTCAGAAAGCGCGGACTGGGCGGGTAGAACACGAGCCCGATCGCGTCGGCCCCCGCCGTTGCAGCGGCCCTGGCATCGCCCGGGCGCGTAATGCCGCAGATCTTGATGCGCGTTCTCATGACTCGACCGGAAGGCGCAGTTCACCGGCCTGGGTCCCCGGCAAGCCCCAGCGCGGCTCGTACTGCACTTGCTCGAGGTACAGGCCTTGCGCGGCGAACGTCGGCGCGGCGCGCGCGCGGTCCAGCGATGCGAGTACCTCGGTAGCCCACGCCGGCGGGTGCTTGCCCTTGCCCACGTACAGGAGCAGGCCCACGATATTGCGCACCATGTGGTGCAGGAAAGCGTTGGCGCGCAGCACGAAGTCGATGCGCTCGCCACGCGCCGCGATCTCCAGCGCGTGCAGCGTGCGCACCGGCGTTTTCGACTGGCACTCGGCGGAGCGCAGTGCCGAGAAGTCGTGCACGCCGAGCAGCATGCCTGCCGCGCTGCGCATCGCTACGATATCGAGCGGCTGGTGGAACCAGCCGGCATAACGGGCAGCGAGCGCCGGGCGTACCGGCCGATTGAGCAGCACGTAGCGGTAAGTCCGGGATACGGCCGAATAGCGCGCATGGAACCGCTCGGGCGCCGGTTGCGCCCATTGCACGGCGACCGAGTCGGGCAGCAGGGCATTCACGCCGCGCACCCACGCGCTCGCTGGGCGAACCGCGCCAGTGTCGAAATGCACCACCTGAGCGCGCGCATGCACGCCGCGGTCTGTTCGTCCGGCGCAGGTCACCTGGATGCGCTCCCCGGCGATGCCCGACAGCGCGGTCTCGAGCGCATCCTGAACGGTACCGCCGCCCGGCTGCGTCTGCCAGCCCAGAAAGCAGCTGCCGTCGTATTCCAATTCCAGCGCGATTCTCATGCCCGTGAAATGAGGCTCTTCAGGAAATCGAGTGGGTGATTTTGGGGCATTTTAGATGGCTGGCAGCATGCATGTGAGGATCTTGAGCCGTAGGTA
>JAQBXT010000092.1 GCA_027624175.1 Pseudomonadota bacterium
CCGCCGGGCGCCTCGCCGCGCTCGCACCGCGCAACTGGAGCGCGCAGCGCGACCAGGCGCGCCTCGCGGCGCTGGAGGCAGCCGAAGAAAGACCGATCGATCCGCGCTACCTGATGCTGCGCATCGCCGAGTCCCTGCCCGCCAACGCGGTGGTGGTCGAAGAGGCGCTGACTTCGAGCACCGCGCTGCCCGCGCTGCTCGAGCAGCGCGACCCGAAGTGTTTCTACGGCCTGGCCAGCGGCGGGCTCGGCTTCGCGCTTCCCGGCGCGATCGGCGTGAGCCTCGCGCTCCCGGGGCGGCCCGTGGTGGCGGTGGTCGGCGACGGCTCCGCGCTGTACGGCATCCAGGCGCTGTGGACCGCGGCGCACCTCGCGCTGCCGATCACCTATGTCATCGCCAACAATCGCGGCTATCGCATCCTCAAGGAGCGGCTGGTCTCGATGCGCAAGACCGACCGGTTCGTCGGCATGGACATCCGCGACCCGGTGATCGACTACACGGCGCTCGCCGGATCGATGGGCGTGCCGGCGCGGCGCATCACCGATCCCGCCGAGATCGCGCCCGCGCTGCGCGACGCTCTGGCGAGCGGCCGCCCGCGCCTGCTCGAGGTGATGGTGGCCGACGGCTTCGGCACTTGAGCGCAGCTTCAGTGGGACATCAGCACCGGCACCGTCATCGCTTCGAGCATGCTGCGCGTCGCGCCGCCCAGCACCAGCTCGCGCACGCGTGAGTGGCCGTAGGCGCCCATGACGATGAGGTCGGCGCTGGCGTCGGCGGCACGCGACAGGATCTGCCCGCCAACCTCGTAGCCCGCCCCGCTTTGCTGGTGCACCGTCACCTTCACGCCATGCCTGGCGAGGTATAAGGCGATGTCCGCGCCAGGCTGCTCGCCGTGGCCGCGCCGCCCGCGCTCGGGATCGAAGGCGGCCACCTCGACCGCCTCGGCGCGCTGCAGGAACGGCAGCGCGTCGGTCACGGCGCGCGCTGCCTCGCGCCCCGCGTCCCAGGCGATGAGCACACGCTTGCCGAGCGCAGCGAAGCGACCGGCGTAGGGCACGAACAGCACCGGCCGTCCGGCGGAGAGCGCCAACTCGTCGGCGAGGCCGCGCAGGCCGCCTTCGTCCGCCGCCTCGGGCTGGCCCGCGACCACCAGGTCGGCGTAGCGCGCGCTCTGGCGCACCGCAGTGTCCGCATCGCCGTCCGACGCGCGCCACTCCGCGCTCGTGTCGCCGTGCTTCCTGGTCGCGTCGCGAAAGCGCGCCTGGGCCTGGCTTGCGCTCTCGGCGCGGCGCTGATCCAGCATCTCGCGCACTGTCGGCCCCGCCTCGGCGAGCGCATACGATGGAATGTACGGTTCACCCGGGGCATACAGGCCGATGAGGTGCGCATCGAACCGCGCCGCCAGGCCGAACGCGAGATTGACCCGCTCGGCGCAGCGCGGGCGATTGTCGAGATGGACGAGGATGGTCTTGTAGGTCATGGCAGTCTCCGGCAGGTGATTACTCGGGCAATCCCGCATCGCCCCCGTTCGCGGCGTCATCCAGGCGAGTGAGCAGGTATTCCCCGGCGTACGCGATCACGCAATGCTCCTGCAGCAGCCGGTTGACCGGGATGCGCAGCGCGGGATCGCGCAGCACCATGCGCTCGAAGGCCACGCCCTCGCGCGGATGCTGAGAGCCGTCCGAGTAGTGCCGCAGCCAGAGCACGATGTCGCGCATCAACTCGTAGTTGGGCTGCTCCCCGGAGTGGAACAGCACCACCTCCTTTTCCAGCATCTCGAGCAGGTGCCGGAAACGCACGTGGTCCGCGTGCCAGGCGGCAATCGGATCGACCATGCCGTTCATTAGACACCGCGCCGCGGCGCATCCCTTGACGTGGATCAAGCGGCGTTCGCGAAAGCCGCGATTGAGGTGCACAATGGCCCGCATCGCGCTTTTCGATTGGTACGCCGCGGGGCGGCGACGTATCCTTCCGGCGTTCCCACGAGGAAGGCACCATGACCGTCCGCGAAGGCAGCCTCGAAGCCCCCACCCGCCACCCGCTCGACTGGAAGAACCCGGAGTTCTTCGACGAACGCAAGCTCGACCAGGAGCTCGCTCGCGTGTTCGACATCTGCCACGGCTGCCGGCGCTGCGTGAACCTGTGTACGGCGTTCCCGACACTGTTCGACCTGGTCGACAACTCCAAGACCATGGAAGTGGACGGAGTCGCGACGGCCGACTACGGGAAGGTGGTCGACCAGTGTTACCTGTGCGACATGTGCTACATGACCAAGTGCCCCTACGTGCCGCCGCATGCCTGGAACGTGGACTTCCCGCACCTGATGCTGCGCGCCAAGGCGGTGAAATTCCGGCGCCACGGCGCCGGGCTGCGCGATCGCCTGCTCTCCGCCACCGACGCGATGGGCAAGCTAGCGGCGATTCCCGTGGTGGCGCAGACGGTGAACGCGGTGAACCGGCTCCCGGTGGCGCGCAGCCTGATGGAGAAAACCCTCGGCGTGCACAGGGAGCGGCAGCTTCCGGATTACGCCAGCCGGAAATTCCGCAGCAGCGCAGCGCTGAGCAAACCCCATGCGCCTAAGGACGGCAAGAACACCCCCGGCAAAGTGGCGATTTTCGCGACCTGTTACGTAAACTACAACGAGCCGGGGATGGGGCACGACCTGCTCGCGCTGCTCGAGCACAACGAGGTGCCCCACGTGCTGGTGGAGAAAGAGGCCTGCTGCGGCATGCCCAAGCTGGAGCTTGGCGATCTCGATGCGGTGGCACGGCTGAAGGAAACGAACATCCCGCCCCTGGTGCGACTGGCGCGCGAGGGCTACGCGATCCTCGCCCCGGTGCCTTCGTGCACGCTGATGTTCAAGCAGGAGCTGCCGCTCATGTTCCCGGAGGATGCCGACGTCAAGGCGGTGCAGGACGCGATGTTCGATCCGTTCGAGTATTTCGTGATGCGCGCAAAGGACGGCTTGCTGAAAAAGGACTTCAAGGAACCGCTCGGCAAGGTTTCCTACCATGTGCCCTGCCACTCGCGGGTGCAGAACATGGGGCAGAAGACGCGCGAGATGCTGGAAATGGTGCCCGGCACCGTCGTGAGCACGGTGGAACGCTGCGCCGGCCACGACGGCACCTGGGGCGTGAAGCGCGAGTACTACGAGAACTCGATGAAGATCGGCCGCCCGGTGTTCCGCCAGATGGCCGAGCCCGGGCCCGACTACGTGAGCTCGGACTGCCCGATCGCCGCGCGCCACATCCGCCAGGGCATGGGAGAGGAAGCGCCGCAGGCCGTCAAGGCGCACCCGTTGACGCTGCTGAGGAAAGCCTACGGCATTTAAATTCAAATGGGGACAGACCTCATTATTTCGCTCTGCGAAAAAATGGGGTCTGTCCCCATTTGTTTTGCTTGCCGGTTGCGTGCCGCTCGCGCCGCTGCCGGGCGTGGACGTCGCCTTCGGCGTGCTCGGCGACACGCCGTATTCGGACACCGAGGTCGTAAAGCTCGACGCGCTGATCGATCGCATGAATGCGCAGGAACTCGCCTTCGTCGTGCACGTCGGCGATATCGGCACCAGCGCGGCAACGCAGGCCTGCGGCGACGCCTGGCTCGAGGCGCGCAAGCGCCAGTTCGCGCGCCTGCGGCACCCGTTCATCCTGCTCCCCGGCGATAACGAATGGAGCGATTGCGCGCGGCACGGGCAGGATCCGCAGTCGCGCCTCGCGCGCTGGCGAGAAATCTTCTGCACTGACTCGCGCGCGCTCGCGCTCGAGCGCCAGCCGGGACACTGCGAAAACGTCCGCTGGGAGGCGGGCGGCATGGCGTTCATCGGCTTGAACGTCCCCGGCGGCGGCAGGCCGGACCTGCGCGACGCGCGCATGGCGGCGACGCTCGAGTGGCTCGATGAGAGCCTGGCGCGCGCCGAGCAGCGCGGCGCGGAGCGTATCTTCATCCTCATGCATGCCGACCCGCGCTTCGAGCGGGCCGGCCCAGGCGACGCCTACGCGCGCCTGCGCGGCGTGCTCGCCACGCACGCCGCCTGGTTCTCAGGGCGCCTGGTCCTGGTGCACGGCGACACACACGCATACCGCGACGACGAGCCGCTGCCGGGATTGAGGCGGCTCGAAATGTGGGGCGCGCCCTTCGTATCCTGGCTGCGTGCCTCGGTGGCGCAGGGCGATCTGCGCGTCAAGGCCGGCTGGTAGTGCTTCAGCGCACCACGCCGTCGACGACGATAAACTCGCGTGGCATGTACACGATTCGCGTGACCCTTCACGGCGAGGTCGCCGTTGTGCTGGCGGCAGCACTGCTCGCCGTTGCCGGGGCGAACGAGGCGCACGCCCGGCCCGCGGCCGGACCCGGTTGTCTTGAGCCGGCGTCCTGGTATTCGCCCGCAACCGGCCGGCTGGACAAGGTCGCCGGCGCCGAAGTGCTGCGCGAAGCCGCACGCCGTGACGTCGTGCTGCTCGGCGAGCAGCACGACGCGGCCGATCACCACCGCTGGCAGTTGCAGACGCTTGCCGCGCTGCAGCTGCTGCGGCCGCGCATGGTGATCGGCTTCGAGTCGTTCCCGCGTCGCCTGCAGCCGGTGCTCGACCGGTGGATCGCCGGCGAGTTCTCCGAGAAGGAGTTTCTCGATCAAACAGACTGGGACAAAGTCTGGACTTATCCGGCCGGGCTTTACATGCCCCTGTTCCAGTTCGCGCGCCTCAACCGGATCCCGATGGTCGCGCTCAACGTCGAGCGCTCGCTCACCGAGGCCGTCGCGCGCGGCGGCTGGGAAGCGGTGCCCGAAGCGCAGCGGGAAGGCGTCTCGCGGCCCGCCGCGCCCCCGCCCGCGTACCTGGACACATTGTTCGAGACGTACAAGCAGCACGTGCGAGAGCAAGGGCGCGAAGGCGAACCGGGTCGCGACGATCTCGATTTCAGGAATTTCGTCGCCGCGCAGACGACCTGGGACCGTGCCATGGCCGAGGCCCTCGCGCGGGCACTGCACGATCGGGAGCGCGGCGAGCGGCCACTTGTCGTCGGCATCATCGGCAGCGGACACCTGGATTATGGCCATGGCGTGCCGCACCAGTTGCGCGATTTGGGCGTGCCGAGCGTGGCGACGCTGCTGCCAATCTCCGCGAGTGCCGACTGCGCCGAGCCCAGGACCGGCCTTGCCGATGCCGTGTTCGCGATCGCAAGTTCCCCGCCAGAGCAGGCGCCCCGGCCGCGGCTCGGGGTGCGGCTGCAGCAGTCGAATAGCGAGGTGACCCTGGTCGATGTCGTGCCGGGCAGTCTGGCAGAGGCAAGCGGGCTCAAGCGCGGCGACCGGATCCTGACGATCGCGGGCAATGCGATTTCGGAGGTCGGCGCGGCGATCGCGGCGGTGCGCGCCCAGCCGGCCGGAACCTGGCTGCCGATGCGCGTGCGCCGCGGCGGCGAAAGCCTCGACATCATCGTCAAGTTTCCGCGCGAGCCGTGACGCCGCGAGGGCGCCTGCTGTTCCTCGCCGCCGGCGCGCTCGCGCCGCTCGCGGTGCAGGGCGCCCTGCCGCACCTCGATCTCGAGGTGCGCCTGGATCCCCGATCGCGGGCGCTGCACGCGGTCGCGACCCTGCCCGCCCGGCGCG
>JAQBXT010000093.1 GCA_027624175.1 Pseudomonadota bacterium
CGGATCCGGCGCGCCGCCTCGGCCAGTACCCGCACCAGTTCAGCGGCGGCATGCGCCAGCGCATGATGGCCGCCATGGCGCTCGGCTGCAATCCCGCGCTAATCCTCGCCGACGAGCCCACCACCGCGCTCGACGTCACCATCCAGGCGCAGATCCTCGAGCTGCTGCAGGACCTTTCGCGCCGCCTTGGCGTGGCGATGCTCATCATCACCCACAACCTCGGCGTGGTGGCGCGCTACGCGGATCGCGTCAACGTCATGTATGCCGGGCGCATCATCGAGCGCGGCACCGCCGCCGAAATCTATGCCGATCCGCGCCACCCCTATACCCTCGGGCTGCTGCGCTCGGTGCCGCGGCTGGATGAGCCGATCCGCTCGCGCCTCAATCCGATCGACGGGCAGCCGCCGGACCTCACGCGCCTGCCGCCCGGCTGCGCGTTCGCGCCGCGCTGCGCCTACCGCATCGAGCGCTGCACCGAGGTGCCACCGCTTGCGGCGAGCGGCGCCCCGGGCCACATGTCCGCGTGCTGGGAAGCCGAACGCCTGGCGAAGGCGGTGACCGCATGAGCGAAGCCCTGCTCGAGGTACGCAATCTCGTCAAGCATTTCCCGATCGGCGGCGGCATGTTCACCAAACCGGTCGGCGTCGTGCGCGCCATCGACGGCGTGAGCTTCACCATCCGAAAAGGCGAGACGCTCGGCCTGGTGGGCGAATCGGGCTGCGGCAAGACCACCACCGGCCGCTGCATCCTGCAGCTCGAGCGGCCCACGAGCGGCAGCGTCGTGTTCGAAGGGGTCGACATGGTGACGCTGGACGCCGCCGAGTTGCGCGCGGTGCGGCGCCGCGTCCAGGTGATCTTCCAGGATCCCTACTCCTCGCTCAACCCGCGCATGACGATTGGCCAGATGCTCGCCGAGCCGCTCAAGGTGCACGGCATCGTTCGCGACAAGGGGGAGCGCGAATTGCGCGTGCGAGAGTTGCTCACCCAGGTGGGGCTGCTCCCGCAGCACGCCAAGCGCTACCCGCACCAGCTCTCGGGCGGCCAGCGCCAGCGCGTCGGTATCGCGCGCGCGCTCGCCATGGAGCCCTCGCTCATCGTATGCGACGAGCCGGTATCCGCGCTCGACGTGTCGATCCAGGCGCAGATCATCAACTTGCTGGAGGAACTGCAGTCGCGCCTCGGGCTGACCTACCTGTTCATCGCGCACGACCTCTCGGTAGTGCGCCACATCTCGGACCGCGTGGCGGTGATGTACCTCGGCAAGATCGCCGAGCTCGCCGACCGCAAGGCGATTTATGAAGAGCCGCTGCACCCGTACACGCGGGCGCTCCTTTCCGCGGTGCCCATCCCCGACCCGAAGATCGAGGCCAAGCGCGAGCGCACCGTGCTGCGCGGCGAGGTGCCGAGCGCCCTCAACCCGCCGTCGGGGTGCGTATTCCACCCGCGCTGCCCGATCGCGGTCGATCGCTGCAGTGCGGCAATTCCACCCCTGCGGGAGATCCGGCCGGGGCATTGGGCAGCGTGCCATCTTGCTTGACAGAAAGGAACAATCCCTCGTATTAGTTGTTATTCAGTATTCAGTACTCTGAGGGCTCCCCGTTGCAGGGGCCCCGGTCACATCGAGGAGGAGGTGCATCATGAAACGACTCATGGGTATTCTGGCCGTCGCGGCCAGCGCATTGCTCGCTTTCCCGCTGCAGGCGCAGACGCCGCGCTACGGCGGCGATCTGGTGTTCCCCGTTCCTTCCGAGCCGCCCTCGTACGACGGGCACCGGGAGGAGACCTTCGGCCTGATCCATCCGTTGGCGCCGTTCTACAACACGCTGCTGCGGGTCGATCCCAACGATCCCGGCGGCACCAAGCCTTATCCGTCGCTCGCCGAAAGCTGGACCGTCTCCGCCGACGGCAGGACCTACAACTTCAAGCTGAGGAGGGGCGTCAAGTTCCACGACGGTAGCGCCATGACCTCGAAGGACGTCAAGGCCTCCTACGACAAGATCATTTTCCCGCCGGCAGGCGTAGGCTCGTCGCGCAAGGGGCAGTACGCGGTGGTCGAGGCCGTCGAGGCGCCCGATGCCTACACGGTGCGCTTCAAGCTCAAGTATGCCTCCGGCTCGTTCATCGCCTCGTTGCTGTCGCCCTACAACTTCATCTACAGCGCCGACATCCTGGCGAAGGACATGCACTGGTACGAGAAGAACATCATGGGCACCGGACCCTTCACCTTGGTGGAGCACGTCAAGGGCTCGCACGTGCTGGGCAAGAAGAACCCGGACTACTGGGACAAGGGCAAGCCCTATCTGGATGGCTTCCGCGCGATCTTCATCCGCAGCTCGTCGGCACAGGTGGCGGCGGTGCGCGGCGAGCGCGCGCATATCCAGTTCCGCGGCTTTACCCCGGCCGACCGCGACAGCCTGAAGGCGGCGCTGGGCGACAAGATCACGGTGCAGGAGTCCGCCTGGGACTGCATCCTGCTGGTGGCCATCAACCACGAGAAAAAGCCGTTCGACGACAAGCGCGTACGCCGCGCACTGACGCTGGCGCTCGACCGGCACCAAGCGTCGACCGCGCTCTCCAGGATCGCGATCGTCAAGTCAGTCGCCGGAGTGCAGGTGCCGGGCACGCCGTTCGCGACGCCGCCCGAGGAACTGAACAAACTCGCCGGCTACTGGACCGACATCGACAAGTCGCGCGCCGAGTCGCGCCGCCTGCTGAAGGAAGCCGGGGTGCCGGAGGGGTTTTCGTTCACCTTCACCAACCGCGGCATCCCGATGCCGTACGAGCCGCTCGCCGTGTGGATGATCGACCAGTGGCGCCAGGTCGGCCTGAACGTCAAGCAGGAGGTGATCGAGCCGGCGGCCTACTACGGCACCATCCGCAAGGGCGACGCCCAGGTGTTCATGGACTTCCAGTGCGGCTACATCGTCGAACCCGACCTCGACATGTACAAGTTCCTGTCGGCGGACCGCAACCCTGCCAACTACGGGCGTTACACCGACCGGGTGCTGGACGACCTGTACGACAAGCAGAGCCGCGCCACCAACGTCGAAGAGCGCAAGAAGTTGATTCGCGCCTTCGAGAAACGGCTGCTCGACGAGGAGGCGCATTACCTCATGACGCTACAGTGGCACCGCATCATTCCACACTCCTCGAAGGTCAAGGGCTGGCAGGTCACGCCGAGCCATTACCTCAACAATACGCTGGACGTGGTCTGGCTGACGCAGTAATCCGCGTGGCACCGGCGGCGCGCCGAGCGCCGCCGGGCTGATCCCCGATGCTGCACTACATCATCAAGCGGCTCCTGCTGATGATCCCGACGCTGCTCGGGGTCGCGGTGCTGATCTTCGTGCTGATGCGTGTGGTGCCGGGCGACGTGGTCGAGGCACGGTACCTGACGCAGGGCAGCCAGTTCCTGTCGCAGGACCTGATGAACATCGAACGCAAAAAGCTGGGCCTCGACCAGCCGATCTGGAAGCAGTTCACCAGCTGGATGGGAGGGCTCGCGCGCCTGGACTTCGGCCTGTCGATGTGGACCGGCGCGCCGATCACCGAGGAAATCAAGCTGCGCTTCGAGCTTTCGCTGCAGCTGGCGATCATGGCCACCGTGGTGGCGACGCTGCTGGCGATTCCGCTCGGCATCATCGCCGCGGTCAAGCAGGACACCTGGGTGGACTACGCGGTGCGGATATTCTCGATCGCCGGTCTCGCCATGCCCTCGTTCTGGCTCGGCATCCTGATGATTCTGGCGATGCTGATCCTCTTCAAGTGGCTGCCGCCGATGGTGTATACGCCGTTCTGGGTGAACCCCTGGGAAAACCTCGCGCAACTGATCTGGCCGGCGCTCGCCGTCGGCTACCGCTACTCCGCGGTGGCCACCCGCATGATGCGCTCAGCCATGCTGGAAGTGCTGCGCGAGGACTATATCCGCACCGCGCGCGCCAAGGGGCTGTGGCTGAAGCTGATCCTCACGCGCCACGCGCTGAAGAACGCCATGCTGCCGGTGATCACCGTGATCGGCCTGGAGTTCGCCTTCCTGATGGGTGGGCTGGTGGTCACCGAGCAGGTGTTCAACCTGAACGGCCTGGGGATGCTGTTCGTGGAGGCCATCTCGCATCGCGATTACACGCTCACCCAGGCGCTGGTGCTGATCGTCGCATCGGTGTTCATCTTCGTGAATTTCCTTACCGACATCGCCTATGCGTGGCTCGATCCGCGCATCCGCTACCGCTAGCCATGGCCGCCAGCAAGGAAACCCTGGAGGGCCTTGCCCAAGCTGAGTCGCCGCGCGCGCGCTGGCTGCAGGCGGTCCTGGATTTCACCTGGCAACGGCCGCTGGGCGCGATCGGCGCCGTCATCATCGTGGTGATGGTGCTGGTGGCGCTCACGGCGCATTGGCTCGCCCCGTTCGAAGCGCTGGCCACCGATTACGGCGCCATGCTGGCCGCGCCCAGCGCCCAGCACTGGCTCGGCACCGACGCCTACGGCCGCGACGTGTACTCGCGCATGATCTTCGGCTCGCGCACCGCGCTCATCGTCGGCCTCGGGGCCTCCTTCATCGGCGCGACGCTCGGGGCACTCATCGGTGTCGCGAGCGCCTACTTCGGCGGTCGCATCGACCTCATCGTGCAGCGCATCATGGATGTACTGATTTCATTTCCGCTGATCATCCTGGCACTTGCCGTGGTGGCGATCCTCGGCACCGGCCTGGAGAACGTGATCCTTGCGATCGCGATTCCGATGATCCCGCGCTGCGCGCGCGTGGTGCGCTCGAGCGCCCTGGCGGTGCGCGAGATGCCCTACGTCGACGCGGCGCGCGCGGCGGGCTTTCGCGATTCGCGCATCGTGCTGCGCCACATGCTGCCGAACGTGATGGCGCCCTACCTCATCATGCTGACCGCTTTTCTCGGTCAGGCGATCCTGCTGGAGGCGTCGCTCTCGTTCCTCGGCCTTGGCGTGCAGGAACCAGTCGCGGCCTGGGGCCTGATGCTGCGTGGCGCCGCGGTGGAGTTCGCCGAAACTGCGCCATGGATGGCATTCTTCCCGGGCCTCGCGATCAGCCTGGCGGTGTTCGCCTTCAATCTGTTCGGCGACTCGCTGCGCGACGCGCTCGATCCGCGGCTGCGCACCCAGTAAGCGCGCTCAGATCACGCCGCGCGCGCGCATTTGCGCGATCTCCGCGGCGCTCTTGCCCAGCAGCTCTCGCAGGATCTCCTCGGTGTGCTCGCCCAGCAGCGGCGGCGGGGTGTTGTGTTCGAGCGGCGTCGCGGAGAAGCGCATCGGGCTTGCCACCATCGGCAGCTTGCCGGCCACCGGGTGATCGATCTCTATTTTCACGCCGCGCGCCTTGACCTGCGGCTCGGCAAATACCTGGGCGATATCGTTGATCGGGCCGTTAGGCACGCCTGCAGTATCCAGCAGCGCTACCCATTCCTTCTTCGTGCGCTGGCGAAAGATTTCTCCCAGCAGCCGCGTGAGCTCGACCCGGTTCTCGACGCGCTTGCCGTTACTGGCGAAGCGCGCGTCGCTCGCCAGTTCCGCGCAACCGGCC
>JAQBXT010000022.1 GCA_027624175.1 Pseudomonadota bacterium
TCACCGCGGCGGCGCGGGCCGTGGGGCGTGGCCAGCAGCCGGCGGCGCTCGCCGAGATCGGCCCGCGCGAACTAGCGACGGTGTCGGCCGCGTTCAACCGCATGGCGGGCGACCTCGAGGCGCTGGAGCGCGAGCGCGCCATGGTGCTCGCCGGCATCTCGCACGATGTGCGCACGCCGCTGTCGCGCCTGCGCCTGGCGCTGGAGATGAGCGGCGCGGAGCCCATCGCCGCGCAGGGCATGAGCGCGGACATCGAGGAAATGGACCAGGTGATCGGCCAGTTTCTCGAATTCGCGCGCGGCGAGAACGAGGCGCGCACCGAAGCCGACCCCGGCGCGCTGCTCGAGGAGATCGGCGCGCACTATGCGCGCCTTGGCCGCCAGGTCAGCGTGCGCCAGAAGGATCTGCCGCGCTTTGCCTTCGCGCGCATGGCGCTGCGCCGCGCCGTCTCCAACCTGATTGATAACGCGCTGCGTTACGCGGGCGGCCCGGTGGAAATCGAAGCGCGCCGGGACGGACAACTGCTGGTGATCGCCGTCCTGGATCGCGGCCCCGGAATTCCTGCGGCGGAATCCGAACGCCTGAAACGCCCGTTCACCCGCCTCGACGAGTCGCGCAGCGGCCAGGGTGGCGCCGGGCTCGGGCTGGCCATCGTGGAGCGCGTGGCGCGGGCGCACGGCGGCCGGTTCGATTTGGCGGCACGCGAGGGGGGCGGGCTCGCCGCCCGGCTGGTGCTGCCGCTGGCTTGAGCGCGGCCGAAAGACCGCGTCAGCGCTCGGCGAGGTGCTTGCGCGTCAGCGCGGCCAGCGCGCGCACCGAGGGGTCCTCGGAGCGATCGAGCGCCGCGGCAATCAACTCCTGCTCGCGCCGCCCGCGGTTCTGCGACAGCTTCCAGCGCGTCTCGAGACGCGTCACCGCGATGTCGAAGGTGACGATGCCCGCCAGCATGCCGTCCACGTAATCCGGGGGCAGCGCATCGAACTTCGGCAGCCACTGCGCATCGAGCCCCGCCACCAGCTCGCGCTGTGCCGCGTGCTTCACTTTTCGATCCTCGGTCACCTTGACCTTGCCGTAGGCGTGGACCGCGGCGTAGTTCCACGTCGGCACGCGCTCCTGCTGCTCATACCAGCGCGGCGAGACGTAGGCGTGCGGGCCGGAGAACACCACCAGCACCTCGTCCTCGAAAAACTCCTGCCACTGCGGGTTGTTCCTCGCCATGTGCGAGTGGATCGCCATGCCGCCCTCGCCGTCGGCGACCGTCACCGGCAGGTGCGAGGCCACCGGCGCGCCGCCGGTGGCCGTGACCAGGAGGGCGAAACTGTGGAAGCGCATGAACTCCAGCAGTTCGCGGCGGTCTTCCACGCGGTTGTAGGGCGGCGAATACATGTCAGCGCTCTTCGATCAGGGCGACCGCGGTCGCGGCGATGCCCTCGCCGCGACCGGTGAAGCCGAGCCCCTCGGTGGTGGTGGCCTTCAGGTTGACCGCGCCCGAAGCGATGGCCAGGTCCGCAGCGATGTTGGCGGTCATCGCCTCGAAATGCGGCGCCATGCGCGGAGCCTGCGCGACGACGGTGGCATCCACGTTGACCACGCGCCACTTGCCCGCGGCCAGCTTGGCCGCGACGTCGCGCAACAGCCGCCGGCTGTCGATGGCCGAAAACTGCGCGTCGCTGTCGGGATAGTGCCGGCCGATGTCGCCCAGCCCCGCCGCGCCCAGCAGCGCGTCGCAGATCGCGTGCAGCAGCACGTCGGCGTCCGAATGGCCTTCCAGCCCGAGGTGGAAAGGAATCTGCACGCCGCCGATCACCAGCTTGCGCCCGGCGACCAATGCGTGCACGTCGAAGCCCTGCCCGATTCTCATTTCATCGCCCCGCCAGGATGGCCTGCGCCATGGCCAGGTCCTCAGGGTACGTCACCTTGAGGTTTTCGCGGCTGCCCGCGACCAGGCGCGGTTTCAATCCCATCTGCTCCACCGCGCTCGCCTCGTCGGTGATCGGGCCCTGCGCCTTGCGCAGCGCGTCGGCGAGCAGCCCGGCGCGGAACATCTGCGGCGTCTGCGCCAGCCAGAGCAGGTCGCGGTTCTCGGTGCCGGCCACGCGCAGCGCACCGCCTTCGTCCTTGGCCGCGCGTTTCACCGTTTCCGCCACCGGCAGCGCGAGCACGCCGCCGATCTGGTCATTGCGGCATTCCTCGTAGAGCCGGGCGAGATCCGCTGCCGGCAGGCAAGGCCGCGCCGCATCGTGCACCAGTACCCAGTCGTCCGCGTCCACTGCCGCCATCGCCGCCACCAGGCCGTTGAACACCGAGTCGCGGCGCGTCTCGCCGCCGCAGAACAGGGGCTCCATCCTGCCGGCGAACGCGCTCCAGTCGTAGCCCTTGAACGCCTCGTCACCCGGCGCCAGCACCACGAACACCATTTCGACCGGCGCGCGGCATACCGCGGCGACCGCATGCCACAGCATGGGCTTGCCGCCGAGCGGGAGGTACTGCTTGGGCTGGTCGCCGGCGATGCGGCTGCCGCGACCCGCAGCCGGAATCAGCGCGAAGCAGGTCAACGCAAAAACTCCATGAATTCAAGCAAGTATAATTCGTTTCGAGATGCTCCGCGAACCGCTCCCCGCGACTGCGCACGACGCCCGGCTCGCCGGTTCCGCGGACGCGCTTGCCGTGTGCCGCACTGCGGCAGCTGCCGCGCCGCTGGTGGTGATCAGCGCCACGGCGCTCGGCGCGCAGCGGCTGGTCGACGAGATTGCCTGGTTCGCGCCGCAGCTGCGCGTGTGCCTGCTGCCCGACTGGGAGACACTCCCCTACGACTCGTTTTCACCGCACCAGGACCTGGTGTCGGAGCGCCTGGCGACCCTGTACCGCATCCAGCGCGGCGATTTCGACGTGGCCGTGGTGCCGGCGCAGACCGCCCTGGTACGCCTGTGCCCGCCTGCGTACCTTGCCGCGCGCACCTTCTTTCTCGAGCAGGGCAAGCGGCTCGACACCGATGCGCTCAGGCAGCAGCTCGCGACGGCGGGCTATCACCACGTCACGCAGGTGATGACGCCGGGCGAATTCTGCATTCGCGGCGGACTGATCGATCTGTTTCCCGCGGGCAGCCAGCTGCCCTACCGCCTGGACCTCGACGACGAGTTGATCGACAGCATCCGCACCTTCGATATCGACACCCAGAGGACGCTCTACCCGGTGAAAGAGGTGCGCATGCTCCCGGCACGCGAGTTCCCGCTCGACGACGCGGGGCGGGCGAAGTTTCGCGGCCGCTGGCGCGAGATCTTCGAAGGCGACCCGTCGAAGAAGGGCCTGTACCGCGATGTCTCCGGCGGCATCGCCGCCGCGGGCATCGAGTACTACCTGCCCTTGTTCTTCGATGCGGTGGCGACGCTGTTCGATTTCCTGCCGAAAAACGCCACGCTCGCACGCCTCGGCGATGTGCCCGGCGCCATCGACGCGTTCTGGCGCGACGCGAGCTCGCGCTACCGCCTGCTCGGTGGCGAGCGCGAGCGGCCGCTGCTGCCGCCGGTACAGATCTTCGTACCTGCCGAGGAATTCCACATCGCAGCGCGTGCGCTGCGCCAGGTTGAGCTCGAAGCGGGCCTGTCGAGCGCGGCGCTGCCCGCGCTGGCGGTGGACCGCCGCGCGCATGACCCGCTGGCGGCGTTCAAGGCGTTCCTCGAGGGCTGCGGCCTGCGCGTGCTGGTGGCGGCGGAATCGCCGGGCCGGCGCGAGACCATGCTCGCCTACTTCGCCGAGTACGGGCTCAAGCCCGCGGGCGTCGCGGATTTCAGCGCCTGGTCGGGCTCGCAGGAACGCTTCGCCATCACCGTCGCGCCGCTCGCCGCGGGCTTCGCGCTGGCCGCCGAAGGCTGGTGCGTGGTCACCGAAGCCGAGCTGTATGCCGGAACGGTGCGGCGCCGTGCGAAGGACGCGAAAAAGCAAAGTTCCGTCGAGGGCATGCTGCGCGACCTCTCGGAACTGCGCGTCGGCGACCCGGTGGTGCACGCGCAGCACGGCATCGGCCGCTACCAGGGCCTGGTGGGCATGGACCTCGGCGAAGGCCCCACCGAATTTCTGCACCTGCAGTACGAAGGCGGAGACAAACTGTACGTGCCGGTGTCGCAGCTCGCCGTCATCTCGCGCTACTCGGGCGCGCAAGCCGAAGGTGCGCCGCTGCACAAACTGGGCAGCGGCCAGTGGGACAAGGCCAGGGCGCGCGCCGCGAAGCAGGTGCGCGACACCGCCGCTGAACTGCTTGCGCTCTACGCCAGGCGCGCAGCCCGTGAAGGCCATGCCTTCAGCGTCCTGGCGCACGACCTGGACGCCTTCGCCGACGGCTTTGGCTTCGAGGAAACCGTCGACCAGGCCGCCGCCATCCAGGCCACCGTGCAGGACATGGCCCTGGGCAAGCCGATGGACCGCCTGATCTGCGGCGATGTGGGCTTCGGCAAGACCGAGGTCGCGCTGCGCGCGGCGTTCGTCGCGGTGGCCGACAAAAAGCAGGTCGCGATCCTGTGCCCGACCACGCTGCTGGTCGAGCAGCATTTCCAGACCTTCTCCGACCGATTTGCCGACTGGCCGGTACGGATCGCCGAGTTGTCGCGCTTTCGCACCGGCAAGGAAGCCACGGCCACGCTCAAGGCCCTGGCCTCGGGCGACGTGGACATCGTCATCGGTACGCACAAGCTGCTGTCGCGCGACGTGAAATTCGAGCGCCTGGGGCTGGCCATCGTCGACGAAGAGCATCGCTTCGGCGTGCGGCAGAAGGAGGCGCTGAAGGCGCTGCGCGCCGAAGTCGACGTGCTCACGCTCACCGCCACGCCGATCCCGCGCACGCTGGCCCTGTCGCTCGAGGGCCTGCGCGATTTCTCCGTCATCGCCACGGCGCCGCAGAAGCGCCTCGCGATCAAGACGTTCGCCGCTCCATTCTCCGAGGGCCTGATCCGCGAGGCGGCGCTGCGCGAACTCAAGCGCGGCGGCCAGGTGTACTTCCTCTACAACGAGGTCGACAGCATCGGTCAGATGCAGGAGCGCCTGGCGAAGCTGCTGCCCGAAGCGCGCATCGCCGTAGCGCACGGGCAGATGCGCGAGCGCGAGCTCGAGCGCGTGATGCGCGACTTCTACGCGCAGCGCAATAATCTGTTGCTGTGCACCACCATCATCGAGACCGGCATCGACGTGCCGACGGCCAACACCATCGTCATCCACCGCGCCGACAAGTTCGGACTGGCGCAATTGCACCAATTACGCGGCCGGGTCGGACGCTCGCACCACCAGGCCTATGCCTATCTGCTCACCCCGCCCGAGGAAGCGATCGGCGCGCAGGCGAAAAAGCGCCTGGAGGCGATCCAGATGATGGAGGAGCTGGGTTCGGGCTTTTACCTCGCCATGCACGACCTGGAGATTCGCGGCGCCGGCGAGGTGCTGGGCGAATCGCAATCGGGCGAGATCCAGGAAGTGGGCTTCAATCTGTACGCGCAGATGCTGGAACGCGCCGTGCGGACCCTCAGGTCGGGACAGCAGGTGGACCTCGAGCAGCCGCTGGACGTGTCCACCGAGATCAACCTGCACACCCCGGCGCTGCTGCCCGATGCCTATTGCAGCGACGTGCACGAGCGGCTCACGCTCTACAAACGCATGGCGAACTGCGAGTCGCGCGAGCAGCTCGATGAATTGCGCGAGGAGCTGGTGGACCGCTTCGGCCTGCTGCCCGAGCCGGCGCAGGCACTGCTCGAATGCCATGCGCTACGCATCGCGGCCAGGCCGGTGGGCGTGTCGCGCGTCGACGCCACCCACGAGTCGGTGCAGCTGCAGTTCGTGAAGCACCCGCCGATCGACGGCGCGAAGATCATCGCCCTGGTGCAGCAGCGCAAGGACCTGCGGCTCACCGGCCCGGAGAAGTTGCGCCTGACGGCCAAGCTGCCGGCGTGGCAGGAGCGCGGGCAGGCGGTGAAGAACCTGCTGCTGCAGCTCGCCGCGTGAACCTCGTGCTGCAGGGCGCTGCGCTCTCGAACGACGCGCTCGGCGAGATCACCGCGCTCACCGGCGCGAGCCAGGTGATCGCGCTCGGGCCTTGCGCCTGGCGGCTCACGCGTGCCGCCGAGCAGCCCGGCGTGCGGCCCTGGTGCGCGCAGCGGGACCTCGACTTCGCCTGGGTGCCGGACGAGCGCAGGCTGGCCGACCTGCGCCTGGTGGCGATGGACATGGATTCCACGCTGGTGACGATCGAGAGCATCGACGAGATGGGCGACATGCTCGGCATCCGGGACCGCGTCGCCTTCGTCACCGCGCAGGCAATGCGCGGCGAGATCGACTACGCCGAGTCGCTGCGGCAGCGCGTCGCGCTCCTCGCCGGACTCGAGGAAGCCGCGCTCGAGCGGATCTGCGAGCAGCGCATGCACCTGTCGCCCGGCGCCGAGGCGCTGGTGCGCGACTGCCGCGAGCGCGGCATCCGCACCCTGCTCGTGTCCGGCGGCTTCAATTTCTTCACGACCTGGCTGCAGCAGCGGCTCGGCATCGATGAAGTGCTGTCCAACGTGCTCGAGATCGAGCGTGGGCGGCTTACCGGGCGCGTGCTCGGTGCAATCGTGGACGGCGATACCAAGGCCGCAAAGCTGCGCGAGGAGATGCACCGGCTCGGCTTGCCGCGCGAGCAGGTGCTGGCCATCGGCGACGGTGCGAATGACATTCCCATGATGCGCGCGGCGGGCATCTCGGTCGCCTACCGCGCCAAGCCCGCAGTGCGCGAACTCGCCACGCACACGCTCGACCATTCCGGCCTCGACGGCGCGCTCAACCTGTTCGTCGAGTGAATGCGCCGCGCCCGGCGCTAGGCCGCCAGGCCGCGGCCGGCGTCGAAGGCCGCGGCGTTGCGCGCCTCGAGTTCCCCGCCGCCGAACCGCAGCAGCACTTGCGCCCGCAGCGTTTGTTCCGGAAACGGCAGGCGCAGCGCCGCTGCGCCCAGCATCACGCTGTTGGCGAGCCGCGCATCGCCGAGCTGCTCGGCAGTGCCGCGCGCCGCGATTTCCCGCACCTGCAAGCCTGTGGCACGCAATTGCGCCGCCGGATGGTCCGGATACTGGTGCACGCCCGAGGACACGATGGGTGGAACGGCGCGCCACGAATCGAGCAGCGCGCAGCCCCCGGGTGCGAGGAAGTGGCCCCAGCGCAAACCCTCCGCGGCCTCGAAGGCGATCAGCAGGAGCGCCGTCCCGGGGCGGATTTCACTTGCCCCGACGCGCTCGCCGATGCGCACCTGCGAGCACACCACGCCGCCGCGCTGCGACATGCCCGTGACCTCGGTCTTGCTGGCTTCGAACCCCGCCTCGAGCGCCGCGCGCGCGATCACCTCGGCGGCGGTCATCACGCCCTGGCCGCCGATGCCGACGACAAGAACGTCGGTGCTCATGCGGGGACGATCGCGCCGCGCGCGCAGGCCTTCGCGCACAGATCGCAACCGGTGCACGCCGCGCCCTCGATGCGCACCCACGCGAGATCCACGACCTTGCCGTGCGCGCGCTCCTGCTGCTCGCGGCGCGTGACGGTGATCGCGGGGCAGCCGACGTCGAGGCAGCGCGAGCAGCCGTTGCATTGCTCCTCATGCACGACCAGCGGCCGGCGGCGCTCGAAATCGCGCGACAGCACGCACGGCCGGGTGGTGACGATCACCGAGGGCTCCGGCGCCTTCATCTCCTCGCGCAGCACCTTGAAGAAGGTCGGCAGTTCGTAAGGGTCCACCACCCGGATGCTGCAGCATGGTGCTGATCGACGAAGCGACGGGCGCGCCCGTCGGCAAGGTGCGCTGATGGACATGCCCAGGCTCGGCCAGGGCACCTGGAACATGGGTGACGATCGCGCGCGGCGCTCGGAGGAGATCGCCGCGCTGCGCGCCGGTGTCGAGCTCGACCTCACGCTGATCGACACCGCCGAAATGTACGGCGACGGGCGCTCCGAGACCCTGGTCGGCGAGGCCCTCGCCGGCCTGAGGGAGAAAGTGTTCCTCGTCACCAAGGTGCTGCCGTCGAACGCCAGCCGCAAAGGCGTGACCCGTTCCTGCGAGGCGAGCCTGAAGCGACTGCAGACCGATCGCGTGGATCTTTACCTGCTGCACTGGTCGTCGTCGTATCCGCTCGAAGAGACCGTGCGCGGGTTCGAGGATCTCCTCGCCACCGGAAAGATCCGCGCCTGGGGCGTGAGCAACCTGGATCTTGGCGAGATGAAGCAACTGGTGGCGCTGCCCGGCGGCCAGGCCTGCGCGACCAACCAGGTGCTCTACAACCTTACGCGCCGGGGCATCGAGTTCGACCTCCTGCCCTGGTCGCAGAAGAACGGCATCCCGGTGATGGCCTATTCGCCCGTGGAGCAGGGCCGGCTGCTCGGCCACCAGGGTCTGAAGCGGGCGGCGCAAAAACTGGGCGCGACGCCAGCGCAAGTCGCGCTGGCCTGGGTCCTCCGGCAGGACGGCGTGGTGGCGATCCCGAAAGCCGGCACGGTTGCGCATGTGCGCGAAAACCGTGCGGCGCTCGATCTGCGGCTGACTGTGCAGGATTTGGCAGCGCGGGACCGGGAATTCCCGCCGCCCAGGGGGCCGCAGCCCCTGGAGATGCTCTAACCCCTTTCCGCAGCTAGGCGCGTGAAGACACAATAGCGCCGCACCATAGCCAACCCCGGAGAACACAGATGGTCAAAACCCCACTCGCCTTGCTGCTCGCCCTCGCGATGACGCCCGCCCTCGCCCAGGTCAAGGATTGCGAGGAACTCAAAGGCGAAATCGACGCCAAGATCAAGGCTAACGGCGTGAAGGAGTTCACGCTCACCATCGTCGACAAGGACGCCGCCGAAGACGGCAAGGTCGTCGGCACCTGCGGCGGCGACACCAAGAAGATCGTCTACAAGCGCGGGGGCTGAACCCCGCTTTTAGTGTGCAGTGACCGCGGCGCCAGCGCTTTTTCCTAGCGGGCCGCGGTCACCATGATCTCGACCAGCGCGTTGGGGTCGGCCAGTTTTGCCTCGATGCAGGCGCGCCCCGGCAGATTCTTGGGGTCCACCCACTTCGTCCACACCTCGTTCATCGCCGCCCGGTGGCGGATGTCGTTGACCCAGATGGTGGCCTGCAGGATCTTCGACTTGTTCGACCCGGCCTTGGCCAGCAGCCGGTCGATCTCCGCCACCACTTCTTCGGTCTGGCCCTTGATGTCGTTCTTCAGGTTCTTGGCGACGATGCCGGCTAGATAGACGGTATCGCCATGTTCGACGGCCAGGGACAGGAGCGGGCCGGAGTCGTGTCGCGTGATGCTCATGGTGCAGTCTCCTGCGGGTTGAGGGTGGCGCGATCATACCCGGCAATGCGTTTGTAGCGGTCCGATATCCTGCGCAGTTCCGCTGCGCTGATGACGTCCTCGATGCGCGCAAACGGCCGGTCCCCGGTGCGCTCGTAGACCTCGCGCAGGATGGCGTCGGGCGGGTTGCGCCGGTTCTCCAGCACCACGTTCGAGGTCAGCCCGAGGCGCTCGGCCTCGTAGGTCGCCAGCGCCGCCACGGGATCGCGTTCCCGCTGCAGGCAATTGGCGAGCGCATGCGCGTCGAGAATCGCCTGCCCCGCGCCGTTCGAGCCGCGCGGAACCATCGGGTGCGCGGCATCGCCGAGCAGGCTGACGCGCCCGAAGCTCCAGCGCGCGAGTGGATCCTTATCCACCATCGGGTACTCGAGGACCAGCTCGGCGGCGCGCAGCATCGCCGGGACGTCGAGCCAGTCGAATTTCCAGTCCGCCACATGCGCGAAGAAATCCTCGATGCGCGCCTTGCGGTTCCAGTCCCACTGCTGATAGTTCGGCGTCTCGACCTCGAATACCCAGTTCACGAGCTGCGCGCCATCGGCGTGGCGGCGGATGGGATAGATCACCATCTTGCCGGTGGCCAGCCACCCGGCGCGCACCATGGCGACGCCGCCGAGGAACGGCGGCCAGCGCGTCACGCCGCGCCACATGTTGACCCCGGAGTAGCGCGGCGCCGCCTCCGCCGGGTACAGCTGCGCGCGCAGGACGGAGTGAATGCCGTCGCAACCCACGGCCACCGCGCCGCGCGCGCTCGAGCCGTCCTCGAATTGCAGCGTCACGCGCTGCTCGTTCTGCTCGAAGGCGACGCACTTCCTGCCGAGCCCGACTTCGCCGGCGCGCTCCATCAGCACCGCGTGCAGGTCCGCGCGGTGCATGGAGAACTGCGGCCAGTCCAGGCCGGCGGCCCGGCCGAGCGGCTCCCGGTAGATGAGCTGCCCGTAGCGGTTGTAGAAATGCGACTCGGCGGTCTGCACCGCCGTGCGCGAGAGCGCGGTCTCGAGCCCCAGCGCGGCGAGGATCTTCATCGAGTGCGGCAGCAGGTTCACCCCCACGCCCACGGGCTTGATCGCGGGCGCGGCCTCGAAGATGCGGTGCGGGATGGCGCGGCGCTTCAGCTCGAGCGAGAGCGTCAGTCCGCCGATGCCGCCGCCGACGATGAGGATGTCATTCACGCGTGATGCGGGCGAAGTTGCGCGCCCGAACGCCTTTTAGCGGTCGGGCGGCCCGTTGCGCTTGGGCGGCCGGTGGTGAAACTTGCGGCCCTTGTTGCGATTCTGCCCGCCGCCGCCGCCGCCACCGCCGAGGCGGGGGAAGCCGCCGGGCTGCGAGGAAGGCATGCCCTGCGGGCGCGGCATCGGCGCGCCTTCGCGGTTGCCTGCGGCAAACATGATCTCGAGCTCGTTCAGCTCGTCCCACTGCTCATCGGTGCGCTGGCGGTCCGGGATTGCCTGCAATTCCCTGAGGCGCTGGCGCTTGTTGTCCTGTTCTGGATCACTCATGGGCGCATTGTCTCACTCTTCGGCGCCGCCAGCGCGAGGATCACGCCAGTTTCTTGAGGATCCCCGTCATGTCTTCCCTGGTGAAGGCACGCATCGTCTGGCCGCGGATGTTGCCCGCCATGCCGACCGCCAGCGAGAACGCGGACATGGATTGGCCGTCCGGTGCCTCGAAGGTCGCGACCACGTCGTAGGCGCCCATGGTCCAGTGGATGTCTTTCATGGTGACGCAGAATTTTTTCGCCATGTCATTGACCGCGTCTGCGCGCTTGACGGCGTCCTTGACGCTCTTGATGCCCTGGTCGGTGAAGTTCCCGAGAGTGATGAAGGTAGGCATGGTCACAGTCTCCGTTCGCAATGATTCACTTGCTCGGGGCCTGGATTGCCGGCAAGCCGGCGCCGGCCCCCCCGGGCGCGGGCTTGGCTGCAGACATTTAACACCCTGGCGCGGCGCCCGGGGAAGGCCTGGTCGACTGGGCTACGCTGCTTTGGCGCCGGAGGCTGCCTAGTTAGTTATGGGTATGATCGGGTTTGCGCGGCACGGTCGGCCGCCGACTGAAGAGGTCCGGCACCAGCAGTGACCACCGCCCTTCTGCAACGCTTTGCGAACATCCGCCGCGAGGAGGCCGGGCCTGCCCTCGTCGCGGGGCTGTTCTTTTTCTGCGTGCTCACGGCGCTGATGGTGGTGCGGCCGGCGCGCGAGGCGCTGGGCATGCAGCGCGGCATCGAGGCGATCCGCTGGCTGTTCCTCGGGACCGTCGTCGTGACGCTGCTGGTCAATCCGCTGTTCGGCTGGCTGGTGAGCCGGTTCCGCCGTCTCGCCTTCGTCAGCGCGACCTACCTGTTTTTCGCTTTCGGCCTGCTGGCGTTCTACGCGCTGCTCGTGCTGGCGCCCGCCAGCGTCGGCGAGCGCACCGGCCAGGTGTTCTACGTGTGGTTCAGCGTCTTCAACCTGTTTGCCACCATGCTGTTCTGGGCGCTGATGGCCGACCGCTATTCGCTGGAGCAGAGCAAGCGCCTGTTCGGCGCCATCGCCGTGGGCGGTACGCTGGGGGCGATTTTCGGTCCGTGGCTCGCGAGCCAACTCGCCCGGCCGCTCGGCACCCCGGCCCTGCTGCCGGTCGCGGCAGGGTTCCTCGTGCTGGCGCTGGGCGCGGCCTGGTGGTTCACGCGCCTGCACCCGGAGGCAGTTGCCGCGCCGGCCGAACCCGCGGTGATCGGCGGCAGCGCGTGGGAGGGATTGCAGTCGGTGTTCCGCTCGCGCTATCTGCTGGCCATCTGCGCCTACGTACTGATTCTCGCGGTGATGGCCACGTTCCTCTACTTCACGCGCCTGCAGATGGTGGCCGCGCTGGGGTCCAACCTCGACCTGCGGACTGCAACGTTTGCGCGCATCGACATGATCACTCAGGTGGCGACGCTCGTCCTGCAGGCGGTGGTCACCGGGCATCTCATGCGGCGGCTCGGCGTGTCCGTGACGCTGGCGCTGTTGCCGGTCACGGCCGCGCTGGGCTTCCTCGGCCTGGCAATCGTCGGCTCGCTCGCCGCGCTGATCGCGTTCGAGGCGACGTTCCGCGCCGTGCAGCGCGGCATCATGCGACCCGCGCGCGAGACGCTGTATACCGTCGTTCCCCGCGCCGACCGGTACAAGGCGAAGGCGTTCATCGACACGTTCGTGTATCGCGCCGGCGACGTCGCCGGCGCGCAAACCGAGGGCCTGCTGAAACAACTGGGCATGGGATTGGCTGCGCTCGCCTCCGTCGCAGTGCCGCTCGCGGCGGCATGGATGGCGCTCGGCATATGGCTGGGCTACGCTCAGCGCGCGCGGGCGCGTACTGGACAAACTGAAGGAGCTCCTGCATGACGACGCGTCGCGAATTGCTTCTGGGAATGGCGGGCGCCGGCGGGATGCTGGCGCTCGATCCCCGCACGGTGCTCGCGGTTGAGGCCAAGCTCATCACGCGGGCCATCCCCGCCACGGGCGAGCGGCTGCCCATCGTCGGCCTGGGCGGCTCGGCCACCTTTGCGCAGGTCGCGCGCAGCGAAGACGTCACGGCGCTGCGCGCGGTGCTGGGGCAGATGGTGGAACTCGGCGGCACGGTGCTCGACACCGCACCGGCCTACGGCGCGTCCGAGGAGGTGGCCGGCCGGATCGCGCAGGAGTTGGGGATCACGAAGCGGCTTTTCTGGGCGACCAAGCTCAACGTCGCCGGGTGGGGCGGCGGTTCTGCCGATCCCGATGCCGCGCGCAAGCAGCTCGAGACTTCCATCCGGCGGATCGGCAAGCCGGCGATCGACCTGGTCCAGGTGCACAACATGGGGGATGTCCGCACCCAGCTCCCCATCCTCAGGGAATACAAGGAGAAGGGCCGCGTTCGCTACATCGGGGTGACCACCACCGTCGAGTCCCAGTACGACGACCTGGTGCGACTCATGCGCAACGAGCCTCTCGACTTTATCGGCACGGATTACGCCATCGACGAGCGCCACGCGGAGGAGACCATCCTGCCGCTCGCACGGGACAAGGGCATCGCGGTCCTCGTCTACGCGCCTTTCGGCCGCACGCGGCTGTGGGGGCGCGTGAAGGGACGCACGGTGCCGGAGTGGGCCCGCGAGTTCGATGCGCACTCCTGGGCGCAGTTCTTCCTCAAATACGTGGCCAGCCATCCTTCTGTGACCGCCATCACCCCAGCCACCAGCAAGCCGGCCAACATGGCAGACAACATGGGCGGCGCCGTGGGGCGGCTGCCGGATGCGGCGATGAGAAAACGGATGATCGAACATATGGAGGCATTGCCATAAGACAGAAACGTCGTGAATTGCTTTTGGCTGCCCTGGCAGTGGGCGTTTTGCCGTTGCGCGCGGCTGGTGCCGAAAAGACGAAGATCGGCATCGTCGGCTCGGGACGGGTCGGCGGCGCGATTGGCGCCGTGTGGGTGAAGGCCGGGCACGAGGTCATGTTCTCTTCTCGCAACATCGAGCACGACAAGGCGCTCGCCGCGCGGCTCGGGGCGGGTGCGCGTGCCGGCACGCCGCGCGAAGCCGCAGCCTTCGGCGAGGTGGTGATGATCTCGGTGCCCTACGGTTCGCTGCGCGACGTCGGCAAGGATCTGGGGGACCTGATCAAGGGCAAGGTGGTGATCGACACGTGCAACCCGTTTCCCGGGCGGGATGGGGAGATCGCTACCTGGGCGCGTGAAAAAGGCGCCGGTCTTGCGTCGGCAGAGCTATTGCCGGGCGCGCGCCTCGTGCGCGCCTTCAACGCCATTGGCGCTGCGCGCATGGGTTCGGCGCACGAAGCACCGGGACGCGTGGGAATGCCAATCGCGGGCGACGATGCTCAGGCGATCGCGGTGGCTTCGCGCCTGATACGCGACATCGGGTATGAGCCTGTACTGATCGGCGGGCTGGTGATGGGGAAATATTTGATGCCGGGAACGGCGCTCGCGGGGGAGCGCACGGCGGAGGAGATTCGGAAAATCGCCGCGACCCTCAATTAGGTTCGCTGGCCGTTCCAAGCGGTTTGGCCCTCCGCTACAAGCCCCTTCTAGCGCGGAGAGATCACGGCTTGGAACGCTGTGCGTACCAATGCGCCAGGAAAATGCGAAATCCTCCCCAGTCGATGACCAGCGGCACCCAAGCCCAATACCAACTCCCTGATACCGGCAAAATCGCGACGCCCGCGGCGGCAATGACGCCACCGAAGATCGGCAACACGGAGGATGCGTCCTCCTTCCGCACCACGGTGAGCCAGAAGATCATCGCGTTGTACGCGATGAAGCCACCGCCGATGATCAGCAATATGACCGCAATAATTAGCTGGGGCCAATTCACGATTGCGTCATCGCGGAGATCGGTCGGTTCCAATACATACGAAATGTGCCTCGGTATGTATTGGATCTGTCACCAACGTCCGCAGCCACCGGCGCGCGCCCGGTGACCTTTGCAAAGCACGGCACTCGCGCGCGCGTCCGCGTGCGCTGCGCTGTTAGCACGCAGGCCCCCTTGTGCGCGGCCAGGCCCTTGGATCCCGGGCGGTGTGCAACACCCTGAAAACAACGACGCGCGAGGCTTCGATGCGGTAGAAGACAGCGTAGGGAAACTGCGAAGTGATCGCGCGCCGTACATCGCCGCGAACCTTGGCGAACATCTCAGGATAGCGTTCGATGGCGTCAAAGGTTGAAGCGACGGCGCTGAGAAATCTCTCATCGAGGCCCTCAAGCTGTTCTTCGTAGTACGCAAAGGCGCTCGCAAGGTCTTCCCCGACCCGGCGGCGGTAGACAAGCGGCAGAGACACTAGCGCCGCCGAGCTTCGGCGAGCACCTGGTCTCGGGAAACAACGTCGTCTGGGTTTCGCTCGTGTTCAGCGACAGCCTCGTCTATGAGAGCGCGATGAGCATCGCCTAGCGGTACGGTCTCCGGGTTTGCAGCCAGACTGACCCAGATGATCTCTGCGATGCGCATGCGCTCCTCGGGAGGCAGCTTCAGGAGTTCTGCAACGTCCGCGTCGCTCATGTACATAGCCTACCACTTCGGTTTCCTGCGTGCTAACGCAGAGCTAACCGGAGCGACGCCGAATGGCGGCGCGTCCGGTTGAGCGCCGGGTTATACGGATTCGAGTTCTTTGAGTGTCTTGCCATCTTTGTTTTTCCAAGCAGTGAGCCCGTTCGCATGGCCGCCGTGAATCACGGCCGCCGCTGCGCTAGGACTCGAAAACTCAGAGTCCTTAGCAAACAAAAGATGATCGGTTCTAACAGTAAGAACACCTTCGTCTTTCAATCTTTGCCGCATATTAATGGGCCAGGGGTATTTCTGGGAGGAAGGTCGCTCATTCAGAACGGCTTGTGATCCTGCAAGTACCACAATTCCATTGGGCGTCAAATGCCCAGTGGCCTTGAGCCCCTTAATCTCGCAGGAAAGTGTCTCAAGCTCAGAGACGCCGGCTGCATTGATTATCGTGGGAACCAACACCTCTACACCGAGCACGGGCAACAGCTGATGGATCTTTTCAAGAAAGATTTCCATATCTTCGCGGTCTGATTCAGGCAAGCGCGCACCGCTACCTTGGCTGTTTTTGACTTCGGCTCGCCCAGCCTGTTTCGCCTGTTCTATTAATCGCCCTTCGAGATACCTGATGTGGGCCTTGGTGAGATTTTCGTCTTTGCTTGTGAAGTACGCGATGTGGTTCCAGAAATCCTTGTCGAGATGGCCTTTCACTCTGTCGCGAATTGACTCAGCCTCTCCGATATATACGGCGCTCTTTCCGGTTTCTGGGTCAATCCCTGTGAGAAAGTAGACGCCCGAATTGTGAGACTCTTCTCGGGCAAGCACGCTATCGAATTCGCTTCTGGGGCCCGCGACGGCTTTACCCGTCCAATTCGACAGTTCTGCCGTTCGGAGCCGTTTGGGATCTCCGTGGGCAAGGAATATCTTAATGGTTGCGCTTGGCATCAAATGAATCCGTATAACGTAATGTGAACGGCATACGAAACCGCGAAAAACTATCCATATGTAGATTCAACCATCTACTTATAGATAGCGCCATATGCCGGCATATATCTGCCTACGCCACCCACTGCCGCGCATTCCTGAACATCCGCATCCAAGGCGAATCCTCGCCCGCCTCATCCGGCGCCCAGGACATCTGCACCGTCCTGAATACCCGCTCCGGGTGCTCCATCAATATCGTGAACCGACCGTCCGCCGTAGTCAGCCCGGTAATGCCCTCAGGCGAGCCATTGGGGTTCAGCGGGTAGGTCTCCGTAACAACGCCACGGTTGTCGACGAAGCGCGCAGTCACGATCGCCTTCTTGCGATCAGCGTCCGAAGCAAACTGCACTCGCCCCTCGCCATGCGCCGTAACGCCCGGAATGCGGCTTCCCGCCATGCCGCGGAACACGATCGACGGGCTGTCCACGATCTCGACCAACACCATGCGCGCCTCGAACTGCTCCGACCGGTTCCGCTCGAACGAAGGCCAGTGCTGCGCCCCGGGCACCAGCTCTTTCAGGGCCGCCATCATCTGGCAACCATTACAGATGCCCAAAGCGAAGGTGTCCGAGCGGGCGAAGAAGGCTTCGAACTCCTTGCGCGCCCGCGCATTGAACAGGATCGACTTCGCCCATCCCTGCCCGCCCCCCAGCACGTCGCCGTAGGAAAACCCGCCGCAGGCGGCATAGCCCTTGAAGGAAGCCAATGACAACCGCCCCGATATGAGGTCGGACATGTGCACGTCCACCGCCTCGAACCCGGCGCGATGGAATGCGGCGCCCATCTCGACCTGCCCATTGACGCCCTGCTCGCGCAGGATGGCGATGCGCGGCGCAGCGCCGGTGTTGACGAACACTTCCTTGGGATCGTAGGTAAGCGCGATCGACAGTCCCGGATCCGCCACATCCAGGATCCGGTCGTATTCCTCCTGCGCGCACTCCGGGTTGTCGCGCAACTGCTGCATGCGGTAAGTTGTTTCCGACCACGCACGCTGCAGGTCCACGCGCTTTTCCGAGAACACCGGCTTTGCGCCGCGCGTGAACAAGATTTCGTCCCGCGTGTTCAGTGTGCCGATGAGGTGCGACACTGCCCCAAGTCCCGACGCGCGCAATGCGTCCATCACTTTTGTCCGATCCACTGCCTTTACCTGGAGCACCGCACCCAGCTCTTCCGAGAACAGGCACTTGATGATCTGGTCGCGCGTCCGCCCCAGCAGCTGTTCTTCCGCATTTTTCCTGAACCCATCCACGTCCTCCGTCAGCGCGTCGAAGGCGATGGCATCAAGATTCAGCGTCACCCCGCAATGCCCGGCGAAGGCCATCTCGCAAACGGTCGCGAACAGCCCGCCGTCCGAGCGATCGTGGTAGGCCAACACTAACCCCTGCTGCGCCAGCTTCTGCACCGCGGAGAACAATCCCTTCAGCAGCTTCGGCTCATCCAGGTCCGGCACCTCGGTGCCGAACTTCGAATGCACCTGCGCCAATATCGATCCGCCGAGCCGGTTCCGCCCCTGGCCCAGATCGATCAGTACCAGTTCCGTTTCGCCCGCATCGGTGCGCAGCCGCGGCGTGAGCGTGCCGCGCACATCCTCCACCGGCGCGAACGCGGAGACGATGAGCGACACCGGCGCCACGACCTCCTTCCCGTCCCAAGCCGTGCGCATGGACAACGAATCCTTCCCCACCGGGATGGAAATCCCCAACGCCGGACACAGGTCGATGGCCACCGCCTTCACCGTGTCGTACAGCGCCGCATCCTCCCCGGGCGAACCCGCCGCCGCCATCCAGTTCGCAGACAGCTTCACCCGATCCAGCGCAATGATCCGCGCCGCGGCGATATTGGTCACCGCCTCGCCCACCGCCATGCGCCCCGAGGCCGGCGCATTGACGGAGGCCAACGGCGTGCGCTCGCCAATGGCGTAGGCCTCGCCCGCGACGTTGTCGAAATCCATCAGCGTGACCGCGCAATCGGCCACCGGCACTTGCCAGGGCCCTACGAATGGATCGCGCGAGCACAGCCCGCCCACCGTGCGGTCGCCGATGGCGATGAGGAACGTCTTGTCCGCCACCACGGGATGGCGCAGCACGCGATAAGCGGCTCCCTTCAGATCGACGCCATCGAGCGCGAACGCATCGCCGAGGCGCGCAACATGCTTGACGTCGCGCAGCATTTTCGGCGGCTTGCCGAGGATCACCTGCAGGTCCACGTCCACCGGCGTGTCCTGCAGCTGCGAATCCTCCACTTTCAGGTGCCCGTCCGCGGTCGCCGTCCCGAGCACCGCGAACGGACAGCGCTCGCGCGCGCACAAGGAACGAAAGCGCTGCAGCGACTCGGGTGCAATCGCCAGCACGTAACGCTCCTGCGCCTCGTTGCACCAGATCTCGCGCGGCGACATGCCCGAATCCTCCGACGGTGCCGCGCGCAGGTCGAGCCTCGCACCGCGGCCCGCACCATGCACAATCTCCGGCAGCGCGTTGGACAGTCCACCCGCCCCCACGTCGTGGATGGAGAGGATCGGGTTCTCCTCGCCCAGCCCCCAGCAGCGGTCGATCACCTCCTGCGCCCGGCGCTGGATCTCCGCGTTGCCGCGCTGCACGGAGTCGAAATCCAGGTCCTCGGTGTTCGACCCGGCGCCCATCGAGGACGCCGCGCCGCCGCCCATGCCGATCAGCATGCCCGGCCCGCCCAACTGGATCAGCAGCGCGCCCTCGGGAAGCGCCGCCTTGGCCGCATCCCGCGCCGAGATGTTGCCGATACCGCCCGCAAGCATGATCGGCTTGTGGTAGCCGCGCTGCACGCCGCCCACCACGGCCTCGAAGCTGCGGAAATACCCGGCCAGGTTCGGGCGCCCGAACTCGTTGTTGAACGCCGCCGCGCCGATCGGCCCCTCGAGCATGATGGCGAGCGCCGACACGATGCGGCCCGGCTTTCCGACATCCGCCTGCTCCCAGGGCTGCAACGCGCCCGGAATACGGAGATTGGACACCGAGTAACCCACTAACCCCGCCTTGGGCTTGGCGCCACGCCCGGTGGCGCCCTCGTCCCGGATCTCGCCGCCCGCCCCGGTGGCAGCGCCCGGAAACGGCGCGATGGCGGTCGGGTGGTTGTGCGTCTCGACCTTCATCACGGTGTGCGTGCGCTCTGAGCGCGGCGCGTACACCCCGTCCGCGCCGGCATAAAAGCGCCGCGCCAGCCGACCTTCCATGATCGCCGCGTTGTCGGTGTAGGCGAGCACGGTGCCGCGCGGGTGCGCCGCGTGCGTGTGCTTGATCATGGCAAACAGCGAGCGGTCCTTCTTCTCCCCATCCACCACCCAGTCGGCGTTGAAGATCTTGTGCCGGCAGTGCTCCGAATTGGCCTGCGCGAACATGGTGAGCTCGGCGTCCGTCGGATCACGCCGCATCGCGCCGTAGGCCTGCCGCAGGTAGGCGATTTCGTCCTCCGACAGCGCGAGCCCGAGGCGCTGGTTGGCCTGCTCCAGTGCGCCGAGCGCAACGTGCGCCAGCGGCCGCGGCGGCACGTGCTGAAACAGCTGCCCCGCCTGTTCCAGCGAGGTGAGTACCGTTTCGGTCATGCGATCGTGCAGCAGCGCGGCGACCGGGGCGTCAGGCGCACCCCCGCGCAGGTAATAGGCGGTGCCACGCTCGATGCGCCGCACCTTGGCGAGGCCGCAGTTGCGCGCGATGTCGGTGGCCTTGGAGGACCAGGGGGAGATCGTGCCGACGCGGGGAACGACGAGCACCAGGGTGTCGCCCGCCTGCACCGCCTGCGGCGGGGCGCCGTATTCGAGCAGCCGCTCCAGCAACCGCGCCTCTGCGGGCGCCAGAGCCTCCTCCACCTCGACGAAATGCTGGAACGCCGCCGAGACGCCGCGGATGCCCGGCTGGGCGTGCTGCAGTTGCCGAAGGAGCTTGGCGAGCCTGAAATCCGACAGCGCGCGCGCGCCGCGGAACTGGACCACCATCAGCGCCTCAGCTGCGGGTCGGCCAGCTTGCCACCGATGTACATCGTGCCGCGCAGTGTGCGCAGGTCCGCGTCGATGCGCCCCGACAGGCCGCCGTTGGGCTCGATGTCGAGCGTGCCCTTCGCCTTGAGCAGCCCCGCGCTCAGTTCCATGTCGCGCAGGGCGAGCGTGCCGTTGGCGAGCGCGACCTTGCCCTCGAGCTCGGTGAACTGCGTACGGCCGCTCGACTGCGCGCTGGTGGACTGCAGCGCGCCCCACTGGATGCGCGCGTTGCCTACCAGGGTGCCGTCGTAGGCTCGGCCGTTTAATTCGCTCACCACCATGCCCTCGCGGTTGGCGGTGCCTTTCATGGCGAAATCCGCCAGCGAGAATTTGTTCAGGAACGGCAGCGTGTAATCGCCCATCGTCAGCTCGAAGCCGATGTCCGCGCCCTTGGGCGTGATCAGCCCGTTGACGCGCTCGCCGGAGAGCTTGACCGACACGAGCCTGCCGTCGTGGGCGACGGTGGCGTCGATATCCACCACCGGCAGGTCGAGCGGTCCCTGCAGCTTCGCCTCTTTGGCGATGACCCGCGCCACGCGCAGGCGCTTGCCCTTCATGCCGCCCAGGAGCACTTGCGCGAGCGCATCCTGCTGCAGCACCACGCCGTCCATCTCCAGACGGCTGAACACCTTGTCCTCGCCCAGCAGGGTATCGATTTCCGGCACTGCGCGCACCGCGGAGATCTTCACCGACTCGCCGATGCTCACGTTCTCGAAGCGCAGCTGCACCCCGGCCAGCACCCACATGCGCGCCGAGCCGATCTTCACCGGCGCGCCCACGGCGTCGCTCGCCAGGCGTTCGTATTCGGTGGTGGACAGCGGCGTGAAATTGAGCACCACCACGGCGCCCAGCATCACCAGGAACACCACCACGGCGACCGGTTTGCCCCACTTCATCGGCTGCTTGCGCTTGTAGGCCGCCGCCGCCTTGCCCGAGGACTGGTCGCCGCGGCTGCGCGCCCGCGCCACTTCTCGTGAGCGGTCGCGCAGCGCCTTGCGCGCCTCGACCGAGAGATTGCGCTGGTCGTCCCCGACGTCGTCCATACCCATGTCGTCGCGCGAGATCGGGATGTCTCCGCCATCGGCGGCCTCGGCGGCCTTCTTCTCCGCCTCGGCGCGCTCCACCGACTCGACCACCTCGCGCTCGGCGCTCACCTTGTCTTCCTGCTCGGCGCGCTGGCGGTAGGCATCGTCGGATTTGCGCCGCGCCTCTTCCTGCTCCCAGCGCTTGGCTTCCTCTTCCTTTTTCTTGCGCGCGTCGGCGTCGCGGCGCTTCTTGTCCTCGGCCTCGCGCGCCAGCCGGATCTGGCGCTGGTTCTCCTCCTGCTCGCGGCGATCCTCTTCTTCGCGCGCCTCGCGCTCGACGCGCTCCCTGGCTTCGCGCACCTGCGCTTCGGCCTTTGCCTTGGCGTCGGCCGCCGCCTTCGCCTTGGCCGCGGCCTCGGCACGGTCGCGCGCCTCGATTTCGGCCCTGGTCTTGCCTTCCGCCGCGGCCTGCATCGCCGTTTCGCGCGCCGCCTTGGCCTGCGCCTCCGCAGTCACGCGAAACTGCTGCGTACTGTCGATCGCGGCCTTTGCCAAGGCGTCTGCCTTGGTCTTGGCCTCGCGCTCGGCGCGCTGGCGTATTTCGGCTTCGTGGCGCGCCGCGGCCATCGGGTCGCCCTTGGGCGCCGCACCCGGCGGCTTCTCCATCTTCGGCGGCGCGCTGAAGATCTGCGTGAAGTCGAGCTCCTCGCGGCCGCCTTGCGGCGGCTGCGACGGCTGCGACGGCTTCGCCGCGGCCGGCCTGGGCGCATTGGCGGCGCCGCGCTGCACCGTGCCGGGCGAGACCTCGCGGATGAACCCGTCCTGGTCCATCTTCCTGATCAGCGAAAAGAATCTATCGTCCGCGGCGCGGTCGAACTTCGCGCTCAGGTCCTTGAGGTTGACCTTGCCGTCGATCGCGGACAGGATGGCGCGGTCGCCACGCGACAGCTGGCTGGTCTTGCCGGAGGCTTCCTGCACCCCTTTGCCAGTCTTCGAATAGATCGCGGATGGATTCATGCCATTGGGATGCAGGGACAGCGGCGTATTCTATAAGCAGACGCCAGGATAAGCACTCCTAGCCGCCGTAACCGCCGCCACCGGGGGTCTCCACCACGAACACGTCGCCCGCCCGCATCTCGATGCGGTCTGTGGGCCCGAGTTCCACCCGGGTGCCGTCGGCGCGTAAAACATAGTTATGGCCCGGGGCTCCGGGCTTGCCGCCGGCCATGCCGTGCGGCGGCACTTTGCGGTGGTTGGAGAGGATCGCCGCGGTCATCGGCTCGAGGAACCGCACGCGCCGCACCGCCCCGTGCCCGCCGCGGTGGCCACCTGCGCCGCCCGAGCCACCCGAACCAAGACGGATTTCGAAGCTCTCGAGCAGGACGGGGAAACGCCATTCCAGCACTTCTGGGTCGGTGAGCCGAGAATTGGTCATGTGCGTCTGCACCACGTCCGTCCCGTCGAAGCCGGGGCCCGCGCCCGAGCCCCCCGCGATGGTCTCGTAGTACTGGTACTGGTCGTTGCCGAAGGTGAAGTTGTTCATCGTGCCTTGCGAGGCCGCGAGCACGCCGAGCGCGCCATAGAGCGCGTCGGTGACGCACTGCGAGGTCTCGACGTTGCCCGCCACCACTGCCGCGGGAAAACGCGGGTTGAGCATCGAACGCTCCGGAATGCGCACGTCGAGCGGCTTCAGGCAACCCGCGTTGAGGGGGATGTCGTCCTCCACCAGCGTGCGAAACACGTACAGCACCGCCGCCATGCTGACGGCGGCGGGCGCATTGAAATTATTGGGCAGCTGCGCCGAAGTGCCGGCGAAGTCGATGCTCGCACTCCTGCGGTCGGCGCCGATGCGGATGCGCACCTTGATCAGCGCGCCGTTGTCCAGCGGCAGCTCGAACTCCCCGTCCTTGAGCACCCCGATCACGCGGCGCACGGATTCCTCCGCATTCGCCTGCACATGGCGCATGTAGGCGCGCACCACTTCCAGCCCGAAGTGCGCCACCATCTCGCGCAGCGCCTGCACCCCTTTCTCGTTGGCGGCGATCTGCGCCTGCAGGTCGGCGAGGTTCTGCTGCACGTTGCGCACCGAGTACCTGCCCGAGGACAGCAGCGCGACGGTCTCCGTCTCGCGCAGGCGTCCTTCCTCGACCAGCAGGAAATTGTCGATCAGCACGCCTTCCTCTTCCACCGTCGTCGAGTCCGGCGGCATCGAGCCCGGCGTAATGCCGCCGATGTCGGCGTGATGGCCGCGCGAGCCGACGTAGAACAGGATTTCCCTGCCCGGGTCATCGAACACCGGCGTAATGACCGTAACGTCGGGCAGGTGCGTGCCGCCGTTGTAGGGCGCGTTAAGCACATACACGTTCCCGGGCTTCATGGTCCCCGCGTTCTCGCGCATCACCGTCTTGATCGATTCGCCCATCGACCCGAGGTGCACCGGCATGTGCGGCGCGTTGGCGATCAGGCTGCCCCCGGCGTCGAACAGCGCGCAGGAAAAATCCAGCCGCTCCTTGATGTTCACCGAGTAGGCCGTGTTCTGCAGCCGCAGGCCCATCTGCTCGGCAATCGACATGTACAGGTTGTTGAAGATCTCCAGCATCACCGGGTCGGCCTCGGTGCCGATCGCCACGCGCTTGTCGCGCGGCACCACGCGCTCGAGGACCAGGTGCTCGAGCGGCGTCACCTCCGCACGCCAGCCGGGCTCGACGACGGTCGTGGCGTTCGCCTCGGCAATGATGGCAGGACCGGACACCTGCTGGCCCGACTGGAGGTCGTCACGCCGGTACAACGGCGTGTCATGCCACTGCCCGCCCGTGAACATCCGCACCGTCGCTTCCATGCGCGGCTTTTCTTCGATCGCCCCTTTTCCGTCTTTGGAAAAGGGGCGAAAGCTTTCCCCCGCCGCCAGCGCTTCCACCGACACCGCCTCGACGATCAACTGTTTTCCGGCCATCAGAAACGAAAACTGTTTCCGGTACGCCGCCTCGAACTGTTCTCGCATCTCCTCCAAGGTGCCAAAGGCGACGATCAGCGCCGTATCCGTCCCCTCGTATTTAAGGTGGACACGCCGCAGGACGCGAATGCGATCCGCCTCGACGCCTTGCGCGAGCAACTCATCCGTCGCCGCCCTGGCAAGGCCCTGCAGTTCGCTCTCGAGGCTTGACGCCGATTCGAGCCGGGCCTCCACCGCCTTCTCGCGCAGCTCCGCCTGGTCCGCGAGCCCCATGCCATAGGCGGACAACACCCCGGCAAGCGGATGGATGAACACCCGGGTCATGGCGAGCGCGTCGGCCACCAGGCAGGCGTGCTGGCCGGCCGCGCCGCCGAAGCAGCACAGCGTGTACTCGGTGACGTCGTGCCCGCGCTGCACCGAGATGTGCTTGATGGCGTTGGCCATGTTGCCTACCGCGATCTGGATGTAGCCCTCGGCGACCTGTTCGGGGGAGCGGCCGTCGCCGATGTGGTGCGCCAGTTCCGCGAATTTCTCCTCCACCACCGCGGCATCGAGCGCCTGTTGCCCGTCCGTCCCGAACACATGGGGAAAATATGCCGGCTGGATTTTGCCCAGCATCACGTTGGCATCGGTCACGGCGAGCGGGCCGCCGCGCCGGTAGCTCGCCGGGCCAGGGTTCGCCCCGGCGGAATCCGGCCCCGCACGATAGCGCGCGCCGTCGAAATGCAGGATCGAGCCGCCGCCCGCCGCCACCGTGTGGATGCTCATCATCGGCGCGCGCATGCGCACGCCCGCTACCTGCGTCTCGAACTCGCGCTCGAATTCCCCCGCGTAATGCGACACGTCGGTGGAGGTGCCGCCCATGTCGAAGCCGATGATCTTGCCGAAGCCCGCGGCCGCGGAAGTGCGCACCGCGCCGACGATGCCGCCCGCGGGCCCGGAGAGGATCGAGTCCTTGCCGTGGAAACGCCGCGCGTCGGTGAGGCCGCCGTTGGATTGCATGAACAGCAGTTGCACGCCTTCCAGCTCGGCGGCGACCTGGTCGACATAGCGCCGCAGGATGGGCGACAGGTAGGCATCCACGACCGTGGTGTCACCGCGCCCGATCAGCTTCATCAAAGGACTCACCTGGTGCGAAACGGAAATCTGGGTAAAGCCCACTTCCTGCGCCAACGCCGCCACGCGCGCCTCATGCCGCGGATACCGATACCCGTGCATGAACACAATGGCGATGGACCGAAAACCCGCGCCATAGGTTCTTACAAGATCGGCGCGTGCGAGCGCCTCGTCCAGCACCCGCAGGACGTCGCCGCGCGCGCCGATCCGCTCTTGCACCTCGACCACGTCCGCATACAGCAACTCCGGCAGGACAATGTTCCGCTCGAATATTTTCGGCCGGTTCTGGTACGCGATCCTCAGCGCATCGCGAAAGCCCTGGGTAATGAAGAGAACTGTTCTCTCCCCCGTCCTCTCCAGCAGCGCATTGGTTGCCACCGTCGTCCCCATCTTCACCGCTTCAATCTGTTCCACCGGAATGGGTGCGCCAGAAGAGATACCGAGCAGCTCCCGTATTCCAGCCAGCGCCGCGTCCGCATAGCGCTCCGGGTTCTCCGACAGCAGTTTGTGCGTCACCAGCGACCCGTCCGGCCGCCGCGCCACCAGGTCGGTGAACGTGCCGCCGCGGTCGATCCAGAATTGCCAGCGCACCCCGGACTCCCGCGCCTAGACCAGGATCTCGCGCGCCGCGCCGCGCACGTCCATCTCGTAGTCGAGACCGACGATCGGCGGGCGCGCGTAGTGCCAGGCGAGGCCGCCCGCGGCGGCGCCGCGGCGCACGATTTCCTGCTCTATCAGAGCGCCGATGTCGTATACGGTATAGGCCTGCGTCGAGACGGCATCCTTCCAGGAAAAGCCGAGTGCGGCGAGGCGCTGCTCCATTTCCAATATCACGTAGCGCACCTTCTCGCGCATGCCCTCGGGCGAGGTGTCGCCACGGCGCACGATGAAGTCGTGGTAGTTGGCCTTGCCGTCGGGCGCTTCGCCGCCGCCGGCGACGATGAACGAGCCCCGCGCGCCGGCCTTGGCCGGCACCGTGTACGAGTAGGCGTAGAGCGAGGGCACGGCCGGCGGCTCGAAGACCGGGCACACATTGGTGCGCGCTACCGGATTGACGCCGTCCTTGTAGATGCCCCAGCGCTCGAGCGTGCCGGCGTAGACCTGGTTGAATTCGAGAAAGCCCTGCTCGGTGAATGGCGCCGGCGAGCGCAGTTCGCAGGCGCAGAAGGCGGTGAGCGGCCGGCCGGCCGCCTTCAGGTGCGCTTCGACGGCTTCGAACCCCTGCTCCAGCACGAGCGGTTGCGCGAATCGCGCACGCACGATCTCGAAGCCCGCTTGCGCGGCGACGCCGCCCGAGTACTGGAACACCGCCTTGAGGTAGCGGTAGCCGCCTGCACGGAATACCGGGAGTTGCGCCATGCTGGATTCTCCTCGCATAGTGATCAGATAGTACCGAGATAGGCCTCGCGGATCGCCGGGTCGTCGGCGAACGCCGCGCTCGCCCCAGAGCGCGTGACGCGCCCGGTGTCCATCACGAAGGCGGTGCTCGCCAGCTCGAGCGCGATCGCCACGTCCTGCTCGACTACCAGGATGGTGAGGCCCTCGCGGTTCAGCGCGCGCAACCGTTCGCACAGCTCGTCGACGACGAGCGGCGCGAGGCCGAGCGAGAGCTCGTCGATCAGCAGCAGCCGCGGCCTTCCCATCAGGCCGCGCGCGATCGCACACATCTGCTGCTCGCCCCCCGACAGGGTGCCCGCGTCCTGCATGCTGCGCTGGCGCAGGATCGGAAACATTGCGAAGGCTTTCTCCAGATCGGACCCGATTGCCGCCTTGCCGTCCCGGCGCAGGTACGCCCCCATCAGCAAGTTGTCGCGCACGCTCATCGCCGCGAACAGCCGCCGGCCCTCGGGCACGTGGGCGATGCCCGCCCCGAGCACCGCTTCCGGGCTCGCGCCGGCAAGCGGTTTGCCGTCAAGGACGATCGAACCGGAGCGCGCTTCGATGAGCCCCGAGAGGGCGCGCATCAGGGTCGTCTTGCCTGCACCGTTCGAGCCCACCAGGCACGAGATCTCGGCGCGCGGCACCTCGAGCGAGACGCCCCAGAGTACCTGCACGTCGCCGTAGCCGGCGTCGAGCCCGGAGATCCTGAGCAGCGGCTCAGCCATGGGCCCCCGCCTGCGCCCTGGCGTAGCGCTTGCCGAGGTACGCCTGGATGACGCGCGGGTCCTCGATGATCGCCTGCGGCGCGCCCGCGGCGATCAGTTCGCCGTGGTGCAGCACCGCGATGCGCGAGCAGAGCGATAACACCACCTTCATCAGGTGCTCGATGATCAGCACCGTGACGCCGCGCGCGGCGATGGCGCGGATCAATTCGAGCGCCTGGTCGACCTCGGCGGCGTTCAGCCCCGCGTTCACCTCGTCGAGCAGGAGTAGCTTCGGCCGCATCGCGAGGCCCTTGGCGAATTCCAGGCGCTTGCGCATGGCGAGCGTCAGCGCCGCGGCATTGCTGTTGGCGACCTCGGCCAGCCCGACGAAGCGCAAGTGCTGCAGCGCCTCGTCGCGCGCGCGCTGACCGTAGCTCAAGCCGCCGGCAAACATCGCCGCGGCGGCGACGTTCTCGAGCACCGTCATGCCCGGAAAGGGCTGCACGATCTGGAAGGTGCGCGCGATACCGCGACGCGCCGCCTGATAGGGACGCACGCGCGTGATGTCCTCGCCTGCGAAGCGCACCTTGCCGGCGCTAGCGGGGTGCACGCCCGTGATGACGTTGACGAGCGTCGTCTTGCCGGCGCCGTTCGGACCGATCAGGCCCAGCACCTCGCCCTGGGGCACCGACAGCGTCACGTCAGAGACCGCGCGCAGGCCGCCGAACCGGCGCGTCACGCTCGACAGTTCGAGCAGCGCGCTCACCGCAACTTCCCTCGACGGCCGAGGCGCTGCGACAGGGAGATCAGCCCCTTGGGCAGGAACAGCACCAGCAGCACGATCATCAGCCCGAGCACGCCGGTGTGCACCTCGAGGTAGTTGCGCCACACCAGTTCCTCCAGCGAGAGAAAGGCCGCCGCGCCGACCAGCGGCCCGAACATCGAACCGGCGCCCCCGAGCAGCACCATCACGATCGCCTTCACCGAGTACAGTACGTCGAACACATCCGGCGGCTCGATGTAATACACCCACGAGGCGTACACCGCGCCGGCCACGCCGACGAACACCCCGGAGAGCATGAACGCGCTCACCTTGTAGAAAGTGGTGTCGACACCAAGCATGTCTGCCGCGGATTCGTTCTGCTGGATGCAGCGCAGACCGAAGCCGAGTTTGGAATTGGCCGTGATCAGCATTGCCGTGAACGTCACGGCGGCCAGCAGCAACATGACGTAGAAGAAGAATCGCGCCTGGGCATCGACCGAGGCCATGGCCGGGATCGGCAGGTTGAGCCCCATGCCACCACCGGTAAGCCCGGTCATCGAGTTGACGAGCTCGCGCAACACTTCGGCCACCACCAGGCTCGCGATGGCGAAGTAGTGCCCGCGCAGCCGCAGCAGCGCCACGCCAAGCAGCGCCGCAAAAACCAGGGCAAGCAGCCCCGCGCCCACCCAGGCGAACCCCATCGGTACGCCGAACTTCTGCGCCACGGCACCGGCGTAGGCGCCGAGTCCGAAAAATGCCGCCACTGCGAACGACGGGTAACCCGCCATCCCGCCGATAAAGTTCCATGACATCGCCAGCACGCCGTACATCAGCATGGTGGTGCCCAGGCGCATCCAATACGCCTCGCCGGAGAGCGGCAGCAGCGCCACCAGCGCGAACAGTACCAGCGCGATCGAGGCGTCGCGCTTCATTCGTAGCCCTTGCGCCCGAGGAGGCCGTGCGGCCGGAACAGCAGCATCAGGATCAGGAGCGAGAAGGACAGTGTGACGGCATGCTCCGGTCCGAACCACAGCGCGCCGAAGCTCTCGACCACGCCGAGCACCAATCCGCCGATCATCGCCCCCGGCACGCTGCCCAGCCCCCCCAGGACACAGATAACGAAGGCCTTGCCCAGGTAGGCCGGCCCGCCGAGCGGCGAAATCGGGAAGATCATCGCCAGCAGCGGCCCTGAGGCGCCGGCCATCATCACGCCCAGCCCGAAGGTAATCGCGTAAATGCGCGCCACGTTCACGCCCATCAGCGCGGCGGCCTCGCGGTCCATGCGCACCGCGACGATGGCGCGCCCGATGCGCGAGCGCGACAGGATCAGGTACAACATCGCGGTCAGCGCGAGCGCGAGCGCCATCGCCGCCAGCCGATCCACCGGCAGCACCACCTCGCCGAGCGCGATGGTGCCGAGCGGCGGATCGAGCACCAGTTTCTTGAAGTCCGCGGTGAACGCCATGATCATGCCGTTCTGCAGCATCAGATCGAGGCCGAAGGTGAGCGTGAGCGTCAACAGCACCGGCGCCGCGATGATGCGGTTGATCATCATGCGCTGCAGACCATAGCCGATAGCGAAAAACACCGGAATGGCGATCAGGATCGACAGGAATGGATGGATGCCCGCGTGCAGGTGGGCGAAATACGCCAGGTAGGCGCCCAGCACGATGAACGAACCGTGCAGGATGTTGATGACGTTCTGCACACCCCAGACGAGCGAAAAGCCCGAAGCGATGCAGGCGTACAGGCCGCCGAGCACCAGCCCGTTGGCGAGGATCTGGAAGTAAAGCAAGGGCATGCGCCTGCCCGGCCGCGGCCGGGCAGGCGGTCAGCTTGCGTGCGGCTTAGTTGCTGACGCCAAGCTGCAACTCGCCCTGGCGGATCGCCTTGGGGTGAATCACGGTCGGCTTGCCGTTCTGGATCTGGAACACCGGCGGCTCAAGCGAGGTGATCTGACCGTTCGGGCCGAACTTCACCGGACCCCAGAAGGTCATCTCGTTCATCGCCGAGAGCGCGTCACGCACTTTCGTGCGGTCGATGCTGCCGGCCTTCTCGATCGCGAGCTGCAGCATCGCGCCGGCGGCCGAAGCCGAGGCCTCGGCATAGTCGGGCAGCGCGCCGTAGGCCGCCCGGAACAGCTTCACGTAGTTCTCGGTCGTGCCAAACACGTCCTTGCCCTTGTAGCGCACCGCCGGGTGCCACCACGCAGCGCTGGTCACGTTCTGCGAGAGCTTCCCCGTGCCGTCGATCCAGTCCTGGTAGGCCGGAGCGGCGATCATGGTGACCACCGGCGCCTCGATCCTCTGGTCGGCCATTTGCTTCCTGAGCAGGATCAGGTCGTTGGTGTAGCCCGTGGCGAAAATCCAGTGCGGCGACATCGACTTGATCTGCGACAGCGCCGAGGCATGATCCAGCGTGCCGATGGCGTACTTCTCGAAGTACACCACGTTCAGGCCGCGCTTCTTGGCCGACTTCTCCATTTCCTGCGCGATGGCCAGCGGGAACAGATCGTTGCGCGCCAGGATCGCCACGCGCCGCACGCCCGCCGCCTCGCGACCGACGATGTCCGCGAGCGGCTCGGTGAGCGTGTCGTTCGGCGTAAAGGTGCCGAACAGGTACTTGTAGCCCTGGTCGTAGACCTGCGCCGAGGAAGCCGTCGCGGCGACGGTCGGCACCTGGTATTTCTCCGAGACGCTCGAGGCGGCCTTGGTCGCGCCCGAGCCGAAGGGCGAGAACAGGAAATCAACCTTGTCCTGGGTGATCAGCTTCTCGGCAGCCTGCACGGCACGCGGCGTATTCGACTGGTAGTCGACATACACGATCTCCACTTTCATGCGCTTGGCCCCGACCTTGACGCCGCCGCGCTTGTTTACGGTTTCGGCCCAAAGATCGTAGCCGCGCTGCTGCTTCTTGGCTTCCGGCGAGAGTGGACCGGTGATCGGCAGCGGTGCGCCGACGCGGATCACGTCCTGGGCATGGGCCGCGCCGGCGGCCGCAGTGCCTAAAGCGAGCGCGGCGCCAAGCAATAGTGCTCTGTTCATGGGAAATCCTCCGGAGGTTCGGTTGCGCAGACTGTAGTGCAGTGTAGCAAGCTCAAAGGAAGCGCGCCGCCGAATACGGCGCCGGATCGACGAAGGTCTCCCCGCCCGTCACCATCTCCGCCACCAGCCTTCCCGTCACCGCCCCCAGCGTCAGCCCATGGTGCGCATGGCCGAAGGCAAACCACAGGTTTGCGTGCTTCGGCGCCGGCCCGATCACCGGCAGCATGTCCGGCGTGCAGGGCCGCGCGCCCATCCAGGGTTCGTTGTCCAGGCGCTCGGCGAGCGGAAACAGATCGCGCGCGATGGGCTCGGCGCGCCCGAGCTGCACCGGCGTGCGGATCGCGTCGCGCAGCGCGAATTCCGCGCCCGTGGTGAGCCGGATGCCGCGCGGCATCGGCCCCATGAAATAGCCGCGCTCGACGTCGAGGATCGGATGATTGAGCTTCGCCTCGCCCGCCGCCCGGTAATGCATGTGGTAGCCGCGCTTCACCGCCAGCGGCAGGTCGTAGCCCAGCGCGCGCGTGAGGACGTCCGCCCAGGGACCGAGCGCAACGACGGCGCCGCCGGCTTCGATTGGCCCGCGCGCGGTGCGCAGTTTCCAACCGTCGCCGTCCGCCTGCAGCGTCGCGGCATTGCCCTGCATGAACTCCCCGCCCAGGCGCTCGAACAATTTCAGGTAGGCCAGCGCCAGAGCCTGCGGGTCTTGCACGCTGATCGGATCGGTCCAGTGCAGCGCGCCGGCCAGCACCGGCGCGAGGAACGGCTCGGCTTCCTGCAGTGCGCGCGCATCGAGCTTGCGGTGCTGGATGCCGAAGTCCATCTTCCAGCCCTCGGCCTCGGCGAAGCGCCGGTCGCGCTCGCGCTCGCTGCGGAACACCTTCATCCAGCCGCCGCGGTGCACCAGTGCGTCCGCGCCGGCCTCCGCGATCAGCACTTCGTGCTCGCTCACGCAGTGCTCGATCAGTTTTGCGTACTTGCGCGCCACCTCGGCATGGCGCGCCGGACGCGAATGCTTCCAGTACTGCCAGAGGAACGGCGCGAGCCTGGGCAGCGCGGAGGGGTGGTAGTGCGCATCGACGGTGCGGTTCAGCCCGTAGCGCAGCAAGGCGCCGAAATCGTGCGGAAAGCCGTAGGGAAAAACCCCTTCGCGCTGGATCAGGCCCGCGTTGCCGAAGGAGGTTTCCTCCGCCGCGCCGCGCCGGTCCACCAGCGCCACGGCGCGGCCACGCTTTTGCAGGTGCAGCGCGATGCAGATGCCGATGATGCCCGCGCCGAGTACGACGATGTCTTTGCGTGCCATTACAATCGCATCCTAACTTGGAATCCCGTCTCGCTTCGCTGCCGTTCACTGTGCTGCTGGGCGTGCTGTTCGCGCTCACCGCGCTCGGCACCGACGCCTGGCTGCCCGCATTGCCGGTCGCCGCGCGCGAGCTCGATGCGCCGGTCGCCGGCATGCAGCTCACCGTCACCACCTACTTCCTCGGTCTGGCCGCCGGCCAGCTCGTGTGGGGCCCGCTGTCGGACCGCTATGGCAGGAAGCCGGTGCTGCTCGCCGGGCTTGCGCTGGCGCTGCTCGCTTCCGCGGCCTGCGCCGCCGCCGGCTCGGCCGCCGCGCTGGTGCTGGCGCGCCTCGCCCAGGGCTTCGGCATGTCGGCGGGCCCGGTAATGGCGCGCACCATCG
>JAQBXT010000023.1 GCA_027624175.1 Pseudomonadota bacterium
GGCGGCGCCGAATCCCGAATGGAAAGCGGCGGGTCTCTAAATCCGGCGGCTATACTGCCGGCGAGGAGAAAAATCATGTTTGTAGCTGACTCAAAGCGCCTGACGCTGGCCGGGGCGAGGAAAATGGTCGATACCGCGACGGCGCTCGCGAAGGAAGCCAATTTCTCGATCACGGTGGCAATTGCCGACGCGGGCGGTCATTTGCTGCTTCTCGAGCGGATGGACGGCGGGCGTTTTCATACGCTTCACTCCTCAACCACCAAGGCCGCCTGCGCGGCGTCGAACAAGCGCCCGACCACGGCGAAGGGTGCCGCCGGATAGGATCTCGACGTCGGCCACGCGATCGGACTCGCGCTGGCTGCGGGCCCGGAACGCTGGACCGCCATGGAGGGAGGGTTTCCGATCATCGTCGAAGGCGAATGCATCGGCGGTGTCGGCGTATCGGGCGCCAACTGGGAGATGGACGAGCGCATCGCGCGCCAGGCGGTCGAGTCGATCGGCGCCGGCTGGAAAATCGACAACCGCTAGCGCCCGGCGATGACATCCAAGCCGCTCAAGGTGGGTTGCCTCGGCATGGGCTGGTGGTCCGACGTGCTGGCCGACGCCATCCAGCGCTCGGGCAGGCTCGAGATTGTTTCCTGCTTTACGCGCTCGAACGAGAAACGCGAAGCGTTCGCGAAAAAGTACGCCTGCCGGGCCGCGCCGAGCTACCAGGCGATGCTCGAGGATCGCTCGATCGAGGCGATCATCAACACCACCCCGAACAATGTCCACCTGGAAACCACGCGCGCCGCGGCCAAGGCGACCAAGCCGAAGACCGCGACCGACGACTACCGCGCGCTGCTGGACATCAAGGACCTGGACGCGGTGATTATTTCGGCAGCGCCCGAATCCACCCACTATCCGATGGCGCGCGACGCCTTGCTCGCCGGCAAGCACGTATTCCTCGAAAAGCCCATCGCGGTGGAGCCTGCCGAGGCCGACGAGCTGATTTCGCTCGCCCGGCGCGCCAGGGTCAAGTTCACGATCGGTTATTCGCAGCGCTTCAATCCGAAATTCGCCTACGTCCGCAAGAGCCTGCGCGAGGGCAGCATCGGCAAGCCGGTCAGCGCGCTGGTGAGCCGGCACATCACCCGCAACCTGGGCGCCACGATCAGCGGCCGCTCGAAACTCTCGCCCGCCGCGATGGAATCCACCCACGACATCGATTTCCTGCTCTGGTGCCTGGAGCCGGCAAAGCCGGTGCGCGTGTATTCACAAGTCAACTACGGCACCATGCGCGAGCGCACCGGCGCGGCCATTCCGGACGCCCAGTGGGTCACCGTCACTCTCGACACCGGTCTGTCGTTCGTGGTCGGCGGCGGCTGGAGCCTGCCTCCCGGCTATCCGAACCGGACCGATGCACGCCGAGACGCTGCATTTCCTGGAGGCGGTGGTATTCGACCGGCCGGTCCTGGTGACGCCCGAGCAGGCTCGCGTGGTGATGGAAATCTATACCGCGGCCGACCTTTCCGCCGAGCGCAACGAGCCGGTGACGCTGCCGCTGAAGGAATCGCCCAAGCTGGCGGTGGCCGGGGCGGGCTGATGCCCTAGCGCGGCGTCGCTTCGCCGCCTTCGACGATCACGTTTTCCACCTCGCCGGCGCCCGCGCGCCGGAACGCGGCGGCTTCGCGATATTCAGACGACTCGAAGCAGGCCACCGCCTGCTCGAAGGAGGGAAACTCGATCACCACGAAGCGCTGGAATTTGTCCGGACCTTCCATTATCTGGAAGCGTCCGCCACGCGCGAGAACCTTGCCATGGTGGCGGGCCAGGATGCCCGGCACACGGTCGGTGTACTTCTTGTATTCGACGGGATCGTTGATTTTCGACCGCGCCAGCCAGTAAGCGGGCATATTGCAGTCCTTTCGTTCGGCGGAGGACGCAGGAACGCCTTCCAGGCCGTAATATTAAGGCCATGGAACAGCCGGCATTCGACGCGGTCGCGGCCAAGCAGGCAATCTTCGAATACTGCAAGAAGCGCGGCGCGCTGGCGGTGGGGATCGCGAATCTCGCCGATTGCGAGCGCATCGCGCCGCCGGGGCACCGTCCGAGCGATCTCTTCCCGCGCGTTAAGTCGGTGATTTCGCTTGGCGTCGGCGGGCAGACGCAAGGTGCCTGGGCGCTGCCGTCGAAGGCGATGGCGTATTCGGGTTCGACCGAAGTGCGCGGCTACAAGGTGGCCTACGGGCTGGCCTTTCACATCGAGCAGAAGTTCGGCGCACCCTCGGTGTACGTGCCGCCGGATCTCGATCCGGAAGGCGGGCCGCGGGTTCCGCTGCAGAGCTTGAAGCTGCACGCCGAACTGGCCGGCATCGGCGCCCGCTCGCTCGCCGGCGATATCCTGTTGCACGCCGAGTTCGGCTTTCTCTACTACGCCTCGGTGTTCACCGAGCTCGAATTGCCGCCCGATGCGCCGATGGCGGAGAATCCCTGCCCGGCGCCCTCGTGCGTGAGCATGTACCGCCAGATCGGGCGCACGCCGTGCATGAAATTCTGCCCCGCGCAGTGTCTGTCGGGGGAGATCGACGACCAGGGCCGGCAGAAGATGATGCGCTACGACATGGCGGCCTGCGCCGAGCTGACGCAGGAATACGAGGCGGTGCCGAAGATGCTCGCCGAGGCGGTGGCCGACGAAGTGCGTACGCAGGGCGCGCAGGGCCTGCTCGATCCGGACCGCAAGATGCTCTGGTACAAGGTGTCGGCGGGCTCCGGCGCCTGGTTCGCGCAGTGCTTCGAATGCATGCGGGTCTGCCCGATCGCGACCCGCGCTCCGCAGGCCGATCCGATCCTGCGCCGCGAGCAGAAAAAAACCGGCTGATGGCCCGCGGTCTGTCGCGCGAGCAGCTCGGCATTACCGATGCGCTGCTCGCCACCTTCGGCGAAACGGTGTTCCGCATGAGCCACAACCTGCAGGTGCGCGAGGCGGACCCGGTGCGCACGCTTGACTGGGCGGAGATCGAGCGCCAGCGCGAGGCCATGGGCCTCGCCGACGGCCAGATCGCGGCGCGCCTCGGCCTGACGCGTGGCCAGGTGATGTTCATCCGCAATTTCGAGGAAAGCCGGCGCTTTCGCGTCGGGCAGCAGGCCTATCTCCTCGACCTGGGCGGCGGCAAACGTTACCGTCCGGAGCGCGTGGTGCGCCTGGAGGACCGCGCTCGCTACAGCGAAGACGCACTGCGCTTGCGCGGGGTGTTCAGGTTCGACGCTGAACTCGCGCGCCACTATTGCGAGAAGGGCTGGTGGGCGGACGATACCGTCTCTGGATGGCTCGCGCGCCATGCCTCCAAACGTCCGGATGCGCCGGCGGTCATTTTTTCCGACCAGGTTATTACCTGGAAAGAACTGGAAGCGAGAGTACTGCGCTTTGCCGAAGGCCTGAGGGGCGCCGGCGTCGCAGCGGGGGAAGTGGTGGCGGTGCAACTGCCGAATGTTCCCGAATTCATCGTGGCGTTTCTTGCCATTTGCCGGCTGGGTGCAGTCATGACCACGCTGCACATGCCCTACCGCGGCACCGAGATCCAGGCGCTGCTGCGCCACAGCCGGGCGCGTGTCGCGATTTGCCTCGCGCAGGCAAAAGACTGGTCGCCGCCCGAGACTTTCCTGACCTGCCTGAAAACCGTGGTCGCGCTGGGACCCCGCGTGGACGGCTGCCTCGCCTTTAACGACCTCGAGTCCGGGCCGCCGCTGTCGCGAGACCATGCCGAACCGGTGGCCGCCGATCCGTTCCTGCTGCTGTACACCTCGGGCACCACTTCGGCGCCGAAGGGGGTGCCGCACAATTATCACACCATGCTGTCGAACGCGCGCCTGGGCGTGCCCGAGCACCGGCTCGGCGCCGATGACCGAATACTATCGGCGGCGCCTTTCAGCCACCTTTTCGGCCTGTACGCGCTGCATTGCGCCTGGGCCTGCGGCGCGAGCAACGTGCTGCTGCCGGCGTTCACGCCGCCGGATCTGGCTGCCACAATCGAAAAGCACAAGCCGACGGCGCTGTGGACCGCGCCGGCGCACATCGCCGCGGTGCGCGCGATGGGCCTGCTCGAGAAGCACGACTGGTCTTCGCTGCGCCTCACCATCATGTCGGGCAGCGCCTGCCCGCCGCAACTGGTGCGCGAGTTCTCCGGGAAACTCAAAGCCTGTGCGGTGACCCAGCTCTGGGGGATGACCGAAACCCAGGGCGCGCTGTATACGCGGCCCGGCGACCCGCTGGAGACGCACTGCACGAGTGCCGGGCGGCCGAGCCCGGGTACCGAAGTGCGGGTCGCCGAGGATGGCGAACTGCAGGTGCGCGGCTGCCTGCTGTTCCCGGGTTTTTATGACAATGACGAGGCGAACGCGTCCGCGTTCACGCAAGATGGCTGGTACCGCACCGGCGACCTCGCCGCCGTGGATGCCGGCGGCAACATCGCCATTACCGGGCGCGTCAAGGACATCATCAACCGCGGCGGCGTGAAATTCAATCCGCGCGACATCGAAGACCTGCTGGACGCGCATCCGAAGGTCCTGCAGTCGGCGATCGTGCCGATGCCGGATGCGGTGCTCGGCGAGAAGGCCTGCGCCTTCGTCACCCTGAGGAACCCGAAACAGGCACTGACGCTCGAGGACCTGATCGACTACCTGTCGGACAAGGACATCGCCAGGAACAAGCTGCCGGAAAAGCTGGTGGTGGTGGCCGAAATGCCGTTCACGCCGACGCGCAAGATCATCAAGGGCCGGCTGAAGATTCCCTAGGCGCGGACCACGGTTGAGCGAAAATCTGCCTGTCCTGATCGTGGGCGCCGGTCCGGTCGGCCTTACCGCCGGCCTGGTGCTGGCCGACCACGGCGTGCGAGTGAGAATATTCGAGGCGGAGAAGGACCTGCCCGAGGATCCGCGCGCCTCGACCTTCCATCCGCCTACGCTGGAGTTGTTCGAGCGCTTCGACATTACCGCGCGGCTGATCGCACAGGGGCAGATCTGCCCGGACTGGCAGATCCGCTGGCATCCGTCGGGCGAGCGCGCGGTGTTCGACCTATCGGTGCTGCAGGACGAGACGCCGCATCCTTATCGATTGCAGTGCGAGCAATGGAAACTCGCGCGCGAAGTGCTGGCGCAGTTGTCGGCGTCGCCGCAGGCGGAGGTCGTTCTGGGTGCCGAAGTCACCGCGCTCGAGCAGTCCGGGCAGGAGGTCGAAATCACGCTGCAGCGGGAGGGGCGGGAGGAACAGGCAACCGGCGCCTACGTTATCGGCGCCGACGGCGCGCGCAGCCTGGTGCGCAAGGCGATCGGCGTGTCGCTGGAGGGCGACACCTATCCCGAGACGGTCCTCATCGCGGAAACGGCGTTTCCTTTTCCGGCGCATCTGGAGGGCCTGTCCTATAGCACCTATTGCTGGCGCGACGGCGGAAATTTCTCCATGCTCGGCCTGGCCGAGGATCGCTGGCGGGTGGGCATCTATCCGCTGGATGGCATGTCGGTCGAGGAACAATTGTCGGAGTCGAACATCGAGGCAAGCCTGCAGGCCATCGTCCGCCGCGATGAGCCCTATCACGTGATCACGAAGCGCGCGTACCGCGCGCATAATAGAATTGCGCCGCGCTACCGGTCAGGGCGAGTGTTTCTGGCCGGCGATGCGGCCCACCTCAACAGTCCGACCGGCGGCATGGGGTTGAACGGCGGATTGCACGACGCTTTCAACCTCGCCGACAAGCTCGCTGCGGTGATCCAGGGGCGGGCGCCCGAAGAACTCCTTGACGCCTACCAGCGCCAGCGGCGGCCGATCGCGCAGGCGGAGATCCTCTCGCAGGCCGACCGCAACCGCGCGCGCATGCGCGAGAAAGATCCGGCGAAACGGCGAGCGATAATGGACGATTTGCAGGCGATCACACGCGATCGCGACCGGCTGAAGGCGCACGTGATGAAATCTTCCATGATCGAAGGCCTGCGCAGGGCGGCTTCAATTGCCTGAGGTAGCCGCGCTCGATGCCAAGCGCGTCGGGATCGTCACGCCGCCGGCCAATCCTGCGGTCGAGCCGGAGCTGCGCGCGCTGCTGCCGGAGGAGGTGGCGACCTATACGACCCGCCTGCCGGTTCTGCCGGGGGATTTGCGCGAGCGCAACGCGCGTTACGCCGAGCATTATGAGGCGGCGCTGGCAAGTTTCGGCGCGCTGCGCCTGGATGCCTTCGCCATCGCGCTGACCGGCGCCTCCTACGCGCTTGGCGCGGACGGCGACCGTGCGCTGTGTGAGCGCCTTGCGGAAAAATCCGGCGCACCGGTGTGGACGGCGAGCCTGGCGCTGCATGAGGCACTGCAAGCGCTGGGAATCGCGCGCGTCAGCCTGGTATCGCCTTATCCGCCGTGGCTTACCGAGAACGCGGTCGGCTACTGGAAAAGTGCGGGGGTCGAGGTTTCGGAGGTGATCAAATTCGAAGGCGAATTCCGCGCTTACCAGCTGACCGATGCCGAGGTCGCCAAACGCCTCGCGTTGGCCAGGCCGCCGGCCGGGGGCGCCATCGTGATGAGCGGCACCGGCATGATGAGCCTGCGGGTGATCGCTGCGATGCGCGAGCGCTTCAGCGTGCCGATCCTGTCCTCGAATCTTTGCTGCGCCTGGCGATTGATGAAAGCGCTTGGCGCGCCGGCGACAACCGCACTGTCGCGCGCGGCGCCGGCACTGGCGCAGATGGTGTAGATTCAATTTCCAAGAGGGCCGTCCGAAATGACCACTTCTCATCAGTCCGCGAAATTCAAATCCGGCGACGTGGAAATCGCCTACCGCCTGTTCGGTTCTCCCGGCGCCACGCCGCTGTTGATCGTTCACGGCCTGTCGTTCTTCTCCTACGACTGGATCGGACCGGCTTCGGCACTGGCAGACGGCCGCCAGGTCGCCGCGATGGACATGCGCGGTTTCGGCGATTCGGGCTGGTCGAAGGACTATTCGATCGGCGCGTTCGCCGGCGACATCATCGCGCTCCTGGATCACCTCGGCTGGAAGGAAGTCATCCTGGTCGGGCATTCCATGGGCGGGCGCAACAGCTGCTTCTGTGCGGCCGAGAATCCCGGGCGCATCCGCGCGCTGGTGCTGGTCGACTGGTCGCCCGAACCCGCCGCGGCGGGTTCCAAGCGCACCTCGCAGACCGTCGCCGGCACGCCCGATACCTTCGCCACGGTGGACGAGGCGATGCAGCATTTCGGCAGCAGCAATCGTCAGCGCTTCGAGGCCTACCTGAAGCCGGTGTCCGGCGGCTTCGCGCTGAAGCGGGATTTGCATTTCGCCAACCAGTTCCGCCGCATGTTGCAGACCGGCGAGCGGCCGGCGCTCGGCGTCGATCTGTGGGCCGTGCTGGCCAGGGTTTCGTGCCCGACGCTGGTTATTCGCGGCGCTCGCTCGGATCTTTTTGCGGCAGAGACCGCGCCGAAAATGCTCGCGGCGAACGCCCGCTTCGAATTGACCGAACTTGATACCGGGCACAATGTGGCGGGAGACGATCCCCAGGGCCTGGTGGGTAAGGTCAAAGCGTTTCTTTCCAGTCAGGGAGGCTAGCCATGGCGGAATCGACCCTGCGAGGCATCGACCACCTTGCCTTCGTCACCGATGATCTGTCGGCGACGATGGATTTCTATACGCGGGTGATGCAGATGCGCCTGGTTCACGTGCGGCGCGTGCCCTACGAGCAGGACCGCGGGCAGCCGCCCTACGAAAACCTGCGGCATTACTTTTTCGACATGGGCAACGATTCGCTGCTGGCCTTCTTCGAATATCCGCAGGGCCTCGCGCGCCAGAACCGCGACCTGCCCGGCGGCATGCAGCATATCGCCTTCCATCTTCCGCGCGATCGATTCGACCGTGCGGTCGAGCACGTCAAGTCCTGCGGCATCAGCGTCATCGGGCCGGTGCCGCTCGGGGATCGCTTCTGGTCGGCCTATTTCTTCGACAACAACGGCATCCGTCTCGAGCTGGCCACCAGCCTCGCCGATGCCAGCGCCGGCGTGGTGCGCTCGGTCATGCAGACCGAAGCCGTGGCACGCGCCGAGCTGGAAACCCTGTTCGACGATCCGGCCGACGTGGAGAGGTGGCTGCGGCAAATGCCGCTTCTGGCCGGATAAGCTCGCGGAGACCTAGGCCCGCCGCGCTCCCGCCTTGAGCAACCAGCCTATCGGCTCAAGACCAGGACGCCGAGCGCGGCGAGCGCGGCCGCGAGAACGGCGCACACCCAGAGGAGAACGCGGGTGCGGGCGATCAGCACATCCATCGCCTTGACCATTTCGGAGTGCTGCTCGGACAGCGATTTCACCACGTCAAAGGACGAAACCATTTCGCCGCCGATCTGCTCCAATTCCTTCTGCATCGCTTGCAGCCGGATTTCGAGCGCGGCGGTCTGCTCGGTGGGCGAGGACTCGGCGACCCCCGGCGACCCTGGGCCCGTGGATACGCCGGCCTCCCGGTTGGCGAGCCGGCCCCACAGTTTCCTGCTGCCCTCGACCAGCGACGGGGCGACCTGGAGTACCTGCGTCCAGGGAATATTCCTGAGGGATGTCAGCCAGTGGACGGCCATGGGGCTCCCGTTATGTGTGGATGGATTCTAGCGCCGCGCGTCGCGCCTCGCCGCCAGGGCCGGGTTGATCCTCCTGCCGGTTTTTATTGCCTGCGCGCGAGCGCGGCCAAAGTGTCCAGTGCCGCGGGCACCTCGCCCGCGAGGGCATTGTCGATCGAGCGCAGCCGCGCGCCGATGTGCGCTGCCGAAAGGAGTCCCGCCTGCAGGCCGGCGTCCACCCACTCCAGGTCATTTTGCGCGCCGCGAATCAGTTTCGAGGCCGCCGCGTCGTTTGGATCGAGGAACCACGCGGTCACGCCGCCCTCCAGGGGCATCTGGATCAGGCGCGCCTCCCACTGCGCGGGCAACGACAGCGCTTCCGGCGGCAGCGCATCGGCGTAGTAGCCGTGCTTGACATGGAAGTCGGAACCTTCGCCCACCCGCGCATTGATCTCCTCCAGCCGCTGCGGATCGAGCTTCGGAAAAAGATCCACGTAGATCGACTGCACCATGCGCGCAGGCGGATCGGTCGAGGCGCCGATGGCGGCGAGGCTGCCGACGATGACGAAATGGCGGTGCTTGGTCGCGCGCGCGGCCTCGCGCAGCAGCCGCGCGACCGCTTCCAGCTTCACGCCGCGTCGCGCCGGCGCCGGGCGATCAGGGGCGTGAGCGGCGAATTGGCGAGCAATACGCGCGTGAGGTCGTCGCCCTGTGCGAGCTTCGCGCGCAGCGCTGTGCGTGGCAAGGCAAGCAGCGCGCGCCATGCCTTGATGTAGACGGGGCTGCAGAGTTGCTGCGTTTCCCAGCCCGCGACAACGGTCAGCGCCGCCGAGCGGTCCCGGGGTGCGAGATTTTTCGCGAATACCAGCTGTTCGCGCCGGCGCGCCTCGTGTTTTTCCGCCTGCAACGCGCGCGCACGGAGCATTGCCTGGACGCCGGAGGGCGGCGGCGCAACGCTTTCTGGCGGTACCACGTAGGCAACCACCCGTCCGTGGCGCACGATGCCCACCGGGCCTCGTGCCGCGCGCGCAAGCAGCTCGCCGAAGTGCTGCTTGGCGGCGGTGGCGCTGACGGTCCTGGAATCGTCCATTTGGTCTATTTTGTCCATTTTGTCCCAACTGGTCAACAGCTCATCCCGGTTGGCCGCCGAGCAGCACCGCCGCGGGAAAATTCGCAAAAGCCTCGGCCATGGAGATCGAACCCTCGCGCACCATGAGCGTCTCTCCGGTCAACAAGTTCGTAAGGCGCGCTCCTTCGGCGAGTCCGGCCGCCGCTACCGCGGTGTCGGACCAGGTTTCACTTCCCAGCGGCAGGCGGCTCGGCTCGCCGAGAAGTTTCGCAAACAGGCGGCCGGCGATCAGCACCAGCGTTTGTCCCTCGTGCCGGCGCGCGTCGCCATCCACTCGGTATCGCCCCAGTCGTACTCGAGCGACCAGGCGCGCGAGGCGGTCGCCGGCGGGCACTCCGAACAGAGCGCGAACGGATCGGCCTTCTCGGCGACGAAACCGCCGGTATTCGATTCGATGCGGAACTTGTAGGAATGGCCCAGCAGCACGCCCGGAACCATCCCCTCCCAGATCCCCGAGCCGTCCCAGCGCGCCGCCAGCGGATGCTGGCCGGCGCTCCAGCCGTTCCAGTCGCCGATCACCGATACCGCGCGCGCATTCGGCGCCCAGACCGCGAACTGCGCGCCCTGTCCGCCGGGATCCAGATGGCAACCGAGCCGTTCGTAAAGCCGGCTATGGCTGCCTTCGCGGAAAAAGTGAACGTCCTGATCGCTCAGCACGATAAGAAATCCTTTCCAGTCCAGTTGTTTAGCACAGGGTGCAGGTGGGAACTATTACGCGTCCTGCGGAAATCCCCGGGGCCTGGGAGGTACGTACTGCGGGGGCAGCGCAGATGGCGCAAGGGCTGCCCAAGCATCGACGGAATGCATCGAAGAAATGGTCAGTGCTATTTTACCACGGCGAGACCGAAGCCGCGTGAATCGCGCCGAGCAAACCGAGTTTCTCGTTGTTCACCAATCGCACCGGTATTGACGTCGCCAGAGAATCGTGCCGGCCCTTGGCGCCGAATGCCGCGATGAAATCGCGCTGCACGAAGCGCGGCGCGAGTTTCGCGGCGATTCCGCCGCACACATACAGTCCGCCGCGCGCGAGGAAGGCGAGGGCAATGTCACCGGCAAAGGCGCCATAGCATGCGATGAACAAGTCGAGCGCGCGAGCGGCCGTACTCGCCGGGTCGGCCAGCGCCAGCGCGGTGATGGCTGCGGCATCCTTCAGTTGAGGAGAGGGATCTGCGGGATCCTGCAGTCGCAGGAATTCGTAGATCGCCGGAATGCCCTTCCCGGAGACCACGCGCTCGGTGCTGACCCGACCGTGGCGCTCGCGCAGGTGGCGAAGCAGCGCGAGTTGCAGGTCGTCCTGCGGCGCAAAGGCGATGTGGCCCGCTTCGGTGGCAATCGGCTGGTGGCGCTCGCCGTCCCAGATGAGCGCCGAGACGCCCAGGCCGGTGCCGGCGCCGACCAGCGCCATGTTGGCCTGCGGCACCGGACGCCCCGGCTGCAGTTCGATCCAGTCTGCGGGCGAGCCTTGCAGCACGCCGTAGGCGAGTGCCCGAAAGTCGTTCAGCAGCACGATGTCGATGCCGAGCGATTTTTTGAGCGCGCGCCGGTCGATCTGCCAGTCGGGTCGATTGGGCAGGCGCGCCGAGTCTCCCTCGACCGGTCCGGCGACGGCAATGGCGGCGCGCCCGGGGGCGAGCGCATTGCCGTGGGTCGCTTTTGCCTCCGCCAGGAACGCCCGCACCGCCGAACCGAGCCCCGGATGATCTGCCGTGGCATAGGTACGCTGGAACAGGATGCGCGCCGCGGCGGACCCCGCTTCGGCAATCGCAAAGCGCGCGTTGGTGGCGCCGATGTCCGCGCCGAGGACCGGGTTGCCGGAGGATGGCCGTTTCACGCTCAAGCCTTAAGCTAGCACAGGCTTGAATAACTCCGCGCGATGCATTAGGTTTGCGCCATCCAAGGAGAAAAGGGGAAAAAAATGTCAGCGACGCTATTTGCCGGAAGCGCCCTCGCCGTGCGCGGCGATCTCGCGGAGGCCCACCAACGCGCCTGGAAGGCGATTGCCGCTCCGGGCACCTGGCTCACCGGCGAGCGCCGGGTGGCGGCGGCGGCGGAGATCCGCCGCGCGCGAAGCTGTGCTCACTGCGTCCTCATCAAGGCCGCGCTGTCGCCCAACGGGGTGAAGGGCGTTCACCAGACTCTCGGGGTGCTGGGCGAGGCGGAAGTGGAGCTGATCCATCGCGTGGTCGGCGATCCGGGCCGGCTGAGCGAATCCTGGGCGCAATCGGTGCTCGCCCGTGGCCTGTCCGACGGCGAGTACGTCGAGATCGTCGGCCTGGTCGCGATGGTGATGATGCTCGACACCTGCACTCGCGCGCTCGGCTTGCCCGAGCAGCCGCTGCCGGCGCCCCAGGCCGGTGAGCCGACCCGTTATCGTCCCGCCGGCGCGCGCAAACAGGCGGCCTGGCTGCCGTTGGTGGAGCCGCAGGATGCGACCGAAGCCGACGGTCCGATGTACCCCAGCCCCAAGGCGGGCTACATCTATCGCGGCCTGTCGATGGTGCCGCAGTCGATGCGCGACTACTGGGCACTCGCCAATTGCCACTACATGCCGGGCCAGTACGTCTACCAGTTCGACAAGTCGATACGCGCCATCACGCGCCCGCAGACCGAGATCCTCGCGGCGCGCGTCTCGGCGATGCACCAATGCGTGTACTGAACCACCGCACACTCCTACATGCTCCGTGAGAGCATGCAAATCGAAGGCAAGCAGATGGATGTGCGCGGCGTCACGCAGGGATTCAACGAGCATATCGAGGTGCCGCACGCCGACGTGCTGGTGGAATTCGCCGAAGCCGTGGTGTTGCAGGACGCGGCGCGTACCGCCCGTGCGAGCAAGAATATGCGCGCGGTGCTGGGCGACGAGGGCTTCGTCGATGCGGCGGCGATCGTCTCCGCCTTTCATGGTTTCGTGCGCATCGCCGATGCGATCGGCATTCCCTACACCTCGGCGGCGCAGGGCCAGGACCTGCCCGAGCTGCGCGAGCAGGTCGGAATCAACGAGTTCTACCGCGTAAAGGGCGCTTAGCCCGCTAAGGCACCAGCAGCGCCGGCACTGCGCTCAGGGCCGAGTAGTCGAGCACGATGACCTCGGGCTTGTCCTCGAGGTTGGGCGAGAAGGGGTGGATCGACAATTCGCCGAACAGCCGGCCGAAGGCGATCTGCTGGTCGATGCTGATGTCCTGCTCGCGAAGGACGATCACCTCGTGCTCCACCAGCGCATCGTGAATCTGGCGAAACTCGGCGGGTGAAAGCGGGCGGCGCAGGTCCGCGCCGCGTATTTCGGCGCCGATGAATCCGTTCAGCGGAACGATCTCTGTGGGCATTGCACGCCTCCGTGTACAGACTGCGCCTGCAGTTTAACGCACCGCATGGCGTGGCTCGCCATCAGGCCATCGAGCGCCTGAGAAGCGCGCTCGCCTCGTCGACCAGCATAACTATCAGCAACATCGCCAGGATCACGCTGCAGGCCTGCGGACTGTGGAACAGCGACAGCGAGACATAGAGCATCTGACCGAGGCCGCCGGCGCCGACGAAGCCGAGCACTGCCGCCATGCGGATATTGATTTCCCAGCGGTACAGCGAGTAGGCGACGCACTGCGGCAGGACACCGGGCAGCGTTGCATAGAAAAATACGCTAACGCGTGAAGCACCCGAATTCACCAGCGCATCGGCGGGCTCGCTCGGCGCGTTCTCGAGGGCTTCGGCAAACAGGCGTCCCAGCACGCCGGTGGTGTGCAGGGCGAGCGCGAGGGTACCGGCAAACGGACCCAAGCCCGCCGCGAGCACCATCAGCGCCGCGAAGACGAGCTCGGGGATGGAACGCAGCGCGTTCAGCACGAAGCGCGAGGCAAGCTGGGGCAGGGGGCCGAAACGCCCGGCGGCGGGCAGCGCGATCATGATTCCGCCAAGCGCTGCCAATAGCGTGGCGACGGCCGATATCGCCAGCGTCTCCAGCGTGCCCCAGGCAATCTGCGACAGGAAAGGCGCCGACAGGTCGGGCGGAAAGAATTCGCCGACGAATTTTCCGAATGCACCCAGGGTGCCGGCGGCAAATAATCCTGCGGGATCGAGCCGCAGAAAGGCGGCGCTGGCCCACACCAGGCCCAGGATCAGCGCGGTTCCCGCGAGCCAGGCGCTCTTCACGCCAGCGCCCGGCGGAAAAAATTGGACACCGCATCGGCCAGCATCACCAGCAGCAGGAAGGTGGCGAGGAAGGTGCAGGCTTCGGCACCATTGAGCATGCGCATCGACAGTTCGAGCTGCTGGCCCAGCCCGCCGGCGCCGACAAAACCCATGATCACCGAGGCGCGCACCGCGCACTCCCAGCGGTATACGGTGTAGGAGACCATTTCCCGCATCGAGCTGGGCAATACGCCGTAGAAAAACGCCTGGACGCGCCCGCTACCCGACTCCATCAATGCCCGCGCCGCGCGCGTGCCGGTTGATTCGTAGATCTCGGCGTAAACCTTGGCCAGCATCCCGCCGTAGGTAATGGCGAGCGCGAGCACGCCGGCGGTCGCGCCAAGGCCGACTGCGCGCACCAGCAGCAGCGCCCAGACCAGCTCCGGGATGCCGCGCAGCAGAATGACAAACAGTCGCAGCGGATAGCGGATCGCGCGGCGCAGTCCGGCGTCGCGCGCCGGACCGAGCGACGATTGCGACAGCACCGCGGTGGTGGCAATCGACAGCGGAAACGCGACCAGGAAGGCCAGCGCAATGCCGACGTTGGCGATGGCCAGCGTCTCGAGCGTGGAGCGGCCCACCAGCAGCAGGAATTCCTGTGACAGCGCCGGCGGGAAGAATTGGCCGAGGAACTGTCCCATCACCCTGAGGTTCGCGGGGTCGACGAGCGCCGCGGGATTGAACTCGGTCAGGCGGATGCCCGGCCACAACAGCAGCAGGGCCAGCGTGACGATCGCCACGCGCGCCCATCGCGCCGGGTCGCGCTCGGCAGGCGCGAGCGCAGCGGCTACTTGCATAGCGGCGATTGCAGCGGACGATTGCGGGACGCCTCGAATGGCCGCCCCTCCTGCGTCGGGAGATAGCCTTCCTGCGAGTAGAGCTGATCGAGCCGCTGTGCATCGATTTGTTCGGTGGGCAGGTCGAATGCGACGCGCCCATCGCGCAGGCCGACGATGCGCGGAAAGTGCGCCAGCGCCAGGTCGACCGCGTGAAGGCTGGCGAACAGCGTGACGCCGCGCGCCTGCGCTTCTGCTGCGAGCACGCCGACGGTATGGTTGGCAAGCGCCGGATCGAGCGCCGAGACCGGTTCATCGGCGAGGATCAGCTCGGGCTGCTGGTAAAGCACCCGCGCGATGCCGACGCGCTGCGCCTGCCCCCCGGAGAGCCTGTCGCAGCGATCGAACAGGCGATCGGAAAGATCCAAGCGGGCAAGCTCGGCGCGCGCGCCGGCCATGTCGAGCGGATAAGCCAGCGAGACCAGCGCTTTCCACAGCGGCCAGCTGCCAAGGCGCCCGGCGAGCACCGCGGTCACCACGCGCTGGCGCGGTGGCAGTGGCGGCGCCTGGTGAATCAGCCCGATACGTGCGCGCAGTCGCCGGCGCGCGCCCGCGTCGAGCGCCCAGGGGTCGGTTCCCAGGATCTCGACGCTGCCGTCGGTCTGGCGCAGCGCGGTGGCAAGCACTCGCAGGAGCGTGGTCTTGCCGGCTCCCGAGGGGCCGATGACGGCGACGCGCTCCCCGGGGCGGATGGACAGTACGACGCCATCGAGCGCGCGGCGCTCTCCTTCGCGCATGACCGTCAGGCGCTTGAGGGCGAGCGCGACTGCCGCAGTCACTTGATGACGCCTACGTCGCGGCCGATGGCCTCGATGCTGCGGTAATTCTCGGCGCGGGTGGCAATGAAGCGGCTGGCGCGCTGCAGATCCAGGATTTCCTTGTGCGCAGGGTTGGCGGGATCGAGTTTGAGAAATGCGTCGGTCAGTTTCTTCACGATCAGCGGATCGAGATTGCCGCGCACCGTCCAGTTGTAGTCGTAATACGGCGGCGTGGTGTAGATCACCTTTACCTTCGAGACATCGACCTTTCTTGCGGCGACCAGCTTGTCCCATACCGAAGCGTTCAGCGCGCCGGCCTCGACCCGTCCGGATTCGACCCACGACGCCGTGGCGTCGTGCGCGCCGGAGAAGGCGATGCGCTTCAGGTCCTTGGCGGCATCGATGCCGTTCTGCTTCATATAGTGGCGGGGCATCAGGTGGCCCGAGGTCGAGGCCACCGATCCGAAGGCGAAGTTCTTGCCTTTGAGGTCGGCGAGGCTGTTGATGCGGGCCGACGTGCTGGCGATGATCTTGCTGGTGAAGCTCGCATCCTCCGCGCGCTGCACGATCGGAATCGCATTCCCGGTGCGCAAGCGCGCCTGTATGAAGGTAACGCCCCCCAGCCAGGCAAGATCGATTTTTCCGGCTGCCAATCCTTCGACGACGGCGGGGTAGTCATTCACCGGCGTCCAGTTGATCTTCATGCCGGTGTTCTGTTCGAGGTGCTTGCCCAGCGGCGTGAATTTTCGCAGCAGTTCGGTCGGCGATTCGTCGGGAATGGCGGATACGCGCAGGACCGGCTGCGCCTGCGCCAGCGATATGCCGCCGATGGCACAGGCGAGCAGGGCGACGCGCAAACGGGAAGCTAACGGACGCAAGACCATCGGAGGACTACCTTAACGGCCGCGCGCCCGGCGAACAACCCTCGTTTCTCAAACCAGGCTAATTCAGCTGGATGCCCAGTTCCTTGATCAGGCGTCCAAATTTCTCATAGTCCTCGCGGAATCGGGCGGCGAATTGGGCCTGGGAGCCGCCCACCGGGTCGAGTGCCGCTTTGGCGAAGCGCTCGCGCAGCGTGGCATCCGTCAGCGCCTTGTCTACGTCGGCGTTTAGGCGGCTGATTACTGTCGCCGGCGTGCCCGCGGGTACGAACATGCCCAGCCACTGGTCGAGGACCAGGCCTTTTACGCCCGCCTCTTCGTAGGTCGGCACGTCGGACAGCGAGGTCGAACGCGCGGCGGTGGTTTGCGCCAGGATCTTCAGCTTGCCGGACTTGTGGTGCGGAATCACCGGCGTCGAACCGAGCGAGCCGATCGGCACCTGCCCGCCGACCAGATCGATAATCGCCTGGCCGCCGCCCTTGTAGGGCACATGCGTCAGCCGGATCCCGGCGAGGCCGAGTGCCGTAATCAATCTGGCAAAGCGTGCGTGCATGGCGGTACTCCTCCCTAGGGAACCTCGCCGGGCATCATCGCACGACTTGCAGCGTTGTTGGGAAACGTCCCCGGGCCCCCACCCGCGGGCAATGACGGTGCTGATAGAATCGGGAGTTCAACCTCTAGGAGGAGGCTTCAATGATCAAGAACACACGCCTGCCATTCATTCTCGCCGCGAGCGCGCTGACGCTGTTTTCCGCGCCCGCTTCGTCGCAGGAGCTGCGCCTCTCGACCATGGTGCCGCCGGTGCACGTGATTTACCGCGAGATCATCACGCCCTGGGCGGCCGACCTTGCCAAGGCGACCAACGGCGCGGTCAAAGTGACGCTGTATCCGTCGATGCAACTCGGCGGCAAGCCGCCGGAACTTTATCGGCAATCGGCCGACGGCGTGGTCGACATGGTGTTCACCCTGCCGGGTTATACGTCGCCGGCGTTCCCGCGCACCCAGATGATCGAGCTGCCGGGCCTGAAGCCCGACGGCGTTGCCGCCACCAACATGATGTGGGATCTGCTCGACCCCTACCTGCTGCCGGAATACACCGCCACCAAGGTGATCGCGCTGTGGGGCGCCGAAGACGCCGGGCTGATGATGCGCGGCAAGGCGATACGTTCGCTGGAAGACCTCAAGGGTCTGCGCATGCGCGCGCCGTCGGCGGCGCAGGCGAGGCAGCTTGAAGTGATGGGCGCGGTGCCGATCGCGGCGCCGGTCACGCAGGTCTACCAGGGCCTGGAGCGCGGCACCATGGACGGCGCGATGATTCCCTTCACCACCATCCTCGATTTCCGACTCGGCGAAGTCGCCAAGGGCTACACCATTTCGGGGCCTATTTTCGGGCGCTCGTCGTTCCTCATCTCCATGAACAAGAAGAAATACGACAGCCTGCCGTCGACGGCGCGTGCGGCGATAGACAAGCTTTCGGGCCGTGCCTTGAGCCAGAAAGCGACCGAGGTGTATATCAAGCGTGCCGCGCAGGCGGTGGAAAGCGTGCGTGGCAAGGCCGAGGTATACAACTTCTCCGATGCCGAACAGGCGCGCATCGGCAAGTTGTTGCGTCCGATCATCGACGAGTGGATCAAGACCTCGGAAGGCAAGGGCATCCCCGCGCGCGACATGCTGCGCAAGGCCGGCTACCCGGGCATCTGAAATTTTAATGCTGGATCGCGCATTCCGCGCCCTCGCCCTTGGCGGGGGCGCGCTGCTTTTGGGCCTGATGGGCCTGATTGCCTTCGATGTGGTAATGCGCTATGTGCTGCGCCTGCCCTTTCTTGGCGCTTACGAGTTGACCGAACTGGGCATGGCGATGATCGTGTTCCTTGGGCTGCCCTATTGCGCGGCAAGCGGCGGCCATGTGGCGGTCGACGTTCTTGGCCCGCTGCTCGACCGGCCCGGGATGCGCTGGGTCACCGTGCTGGTCCACCTCGCCGGCGCGGCGCTCACGGCGGTCATGGCCTGGGAGACCTTCCAGTATGCGCTCGGCTCGCGCGAGCGCGGCGAGGCGTCCCAGATGCTGACCATCGCGCAATGGCCGTTTGAAACGATGGCTGCCGTAAGCATGGCGCTGTTCTGCCTGGTTCTGCTGCTTCAGGCCTGGAAAGCACTGCGCGCATGACCCCCACCACCGCCGGCCTGATCGGCATGGCGGCGCTGCTGGTGCTGCTGTTTGCGCGCATGCCGATCGGCATCGCCATGGCGTTAGTCGGATCCATCGGCATCGCCGTTATCAATTCACCGAACGCGGCGCTGAACAGCCTCGGCTCGTTTCCCTACTCGCATGCCTCGGTACAGGCGCTGGCGGTCATTCCGCTGTTCGTGCTGATGGGCAATTTCGCCGCCGTCTCGGGCATGGGGGCCGACCTGTACAAGGCCGCCTACGCCTGGATGGGCCACCATCGCGGCGGGCTGGCCTCCGCAACCGTCCTGGCCTGCGCGGGATTCGCCGCGCTGTCGGGCTCTTCGGTCGCCTCGGCGGTGACCATGGGACGCGTCTGCCTGCCCGAGATGCGCCGTTACAACTACGATCCGCGCCTCGCCACCGGCGTGGTGGCGGCGGGGGGTACCCTCGGCATCCTCATTCCGCCCTCGACGGTGCTGGTGCTGTATGCATTGCTGACGGAAGAATCGATCGGCCGGTTGTTTCTCGCCGGTTTCCTTCCGGGCATCCTGCTGACGGTTCTGTTTGTCCTTACGATAATGATTATCTGCGCTTTCCGGCCGGAATTCGGCCCGCCGGGAGAAAAGCAGTCGCTGCGAGAGCGCATGGCGGCGCTCGTCGGCGCCGGACCGTTCATCGCCGTGGTGGGGATAACCATCGGCGGCATCTACGCCGGCGTGTTTACCGTCAACGAGGCCGCCGCGGTCGGCGCGTTGCTCACCATGTCGCACGCCCTGTGGCGGCGTTCGCTTTCCTTCAGGGCGCTGGTGGACGCGCTGTTGCAAACCGTGCGCACCACGGCGATGGTTTTCCTGATCCTGATCGGCGCGCACATCTTCTCGCCCTTCCTCGCGCTCACCCGCATTCCCATCGACCTCGCAACCATGCTCACCAACTACGCGCTGCCGGCGCTCGCGGTGCTCAGCGTGCTGATGCTCGCCTACCTGATTCTCGGCATGTTCCTCGAAGGCTTCGCCATGATGGTGCTGACGGTGCCGATCGTGTTCCCGATCGTCACGGCGCTGGGCATTAACCCGATCTGGTTCGGCATTTTCATGGTGATCGTGCTGGAGATGGGCCTGATCAGTCCGCCGGTGGGGATCAACGTCTTCGTGGTCAAGGGCGTTGCCGAAGACGTGCCGATGGGCAAGATCTTCGCCGGCATCATTCCGTTCTGGATCGCGATGCTGGTGTGCCTCGGGCTGCTGGTTGCCTTTCCCCAGATCGTGATGATCCTCCCCGACACGATGATGAAGTAGCGCCGCCCGGGGGGGTGTTAAGCTAGTGGACGTTTCCATTTGAGGAGGAAGACCCGATGAAACAGCGTTTCTGTATTTTCGCGACCGCGGCTGCGTTAGCGGCTATCGCCACGCCGGCCGCCGCCCAGACCAAGCTCATCATCGGCTCGTGGGCGCCGCCTACCCACCATGTCAACGCGAAGTTGCTGCCGGGCTGGGCGAAGGACGTGGAAAAGGCCACCGGCGGCCGCGTCACGTTCGAAATCAAGTACAACCTAGCACCGCCGCCCGGAATGTTCGATGCGGTGCGCGACGGCGTCGCCGACGCGACCTGGGTATTTCACGGCTACAACCCGGGCAAGTTCGTCGCCACGCAGGCGATTGAATTCCCGGGTCTTGGCGCCGGCGCGGCCGCCGGGTCGGCGGCCTACTGGCGGGTGCACCAGAAATACCTGGCCAAGGCCGACGAGCACAAGGGTGTGCTGGTGGTGGCCCTGTCGACGCACGGCGCCGGGATCATCCAGTCGCAAAAGCCGATCAAGTCGTGGGCCGATCTCAAGGGGCTCAAGGTGCGCCTGCCGGGTGGCATCGCTTCCAAGGTGGGTGAAGCTTTCGGCGCGGTGGCGGTGACGGTGCCGGCGCCCAAGGTCTACGAGACGCTGTCGAGCAAGGTGGCCGAGGCGGTATTCATGCCCATCGAGACGCAGAAGAGTTTCCGCCTGGCCGAGGTGACCAAGTATCTGGTCGAAATCCCGGGAAACCTTTACGACGGCAGCTTCGCGATCGTGGTCCATCCGGGGAAGTTCAAGGCCCTGTCGGCGGCCGACCAGAAGGCGATCATGGCCGTTTCCGGCGAGAAGCTGTCGGCCAGCTTCGGCCGCTCCTGGGCCGGCGCCGAGACTGCAGGACGTGAAGCGGCCAAGGCGGCCGGCAATGAGATTTCGACTGCGTCGCCGCAGATGATGGCCGAACTGAAGAAAGTCACGGCGCAGATCGAGGCGGACTGGATAAAGCGCGCCTCCGGCAAGGGCTACGATCCGAAGGCGGCGCTGGCCGAGTTGCGCAAGACCGCGCGCAGCCTTGAGAAAAAGTGATGCGCTAGCCGCCCGAACGCGCAAAGCGCTGTGGCTCGGTCCCGACGTCATCGCCGGGGTGATGCTGCTGGCGCTGTGCGCGGTCACCGTCATCGACGTGGTGGGGCGCTATGTATTCAACGCCCCCATCGGCGGCGCCGATGAGCTGACCATTTTCCTGATGGCGATCGGCGTCTACGCCGTGTTTCCGCGCATCTGCTGGCGCGAGGAACATGTCTGCGTCGACATCGTCGATCTGTTCTATCCCCGCAGATGGATCGCGCCGCGCCAGGCGGCGCTGAATCTGCTGGCGGCGGCGCTGCTGGCGCTGGTCACCTGGCGCATGTGGTTCCTGGCCGGGCGGCTGATGGACGACGGCGAGGTCACCATGTACCTGCGCCTGCCCAAGGGGCCGCTGGCATATTTCTTCGTGGCCATGTGCGCCGTGGCGACGCTGGCGCTGGCGGCGAACGTGGTGCGCTACGCGCTGGGCCGCGGACCGCTGCTGGCCGCGACGCCGGCCCGGCCCGCGCCGCACTAGCGCCGCGTGAGGCGCTGAGCGTCGATGGAGGTCGCGTTCACCGGGCTGGGAATCCTGATGGCGCTGATCCTGCTGCGCATGCCGATCGCGTTTGCGATGGCGCTGGTGGGATTTGGCGGGTTCTGGTACCTGCGCGGATTTCCGGCCGCGCTGGCCACCACCGGCGAGCGGTTTTTCTCCACCGTCCTCAGCCTGGAACTCTCGGTGCTGCCGATGTTCGTGCTGATGGGCAACCTGGTGTCGCGCGCCGGCATCGCGCAGGAACTGTATGCCGCCGGCCAGTCCTTCCTCGGCCACCGCCGCGGCGGACTGGCGATGGCGACCGTGGTCGCCTGCGGCGGCTTCAGCGCGGTATGCGGTTCGTCGCTCGCGACCGCAGCGACGATGGCCAAGGTGGCGATGCCGCCGATGCGCAAGTACGGCTACCAGGATTCCCTCGCCACCGCCTCGATCGCCGCCGGCGGCACACTCGGCATCCTGATTCCGCCCTCGGTGATCATGGTGATCTACGGCCTGATGACCGAGACCTCGATCAACCAGTTGTTTGCGGCGGGGTTCCTGCCCGGCCTGATTGGGGTGCTGTTCTACATGGCCGCGGTGCAGTGGGCGGTGTGGCGCAACCCCGCCGCCGGACCGCGGGGGGATTACGTCCCCTGGCCCGAGCGGTGGCGCGCCCTGCGAGGAATCTGGGCCGTGATCGCGCTGTTCACCGTGGTGCTTGGCGGCATCTATGGGGGAATCTTCACCCCGACCGAAGCGGCGGGCATCGGCGCGGCGGGCGCGCTGGCGCTGGCGCTGGTGCGCAAGGTGTCGTGGCGAACCATATTCCAGGTGACGGTGGAGAGCGCGCACACCTCGGCCACGCTGTTCTTCATCCTGATCGGCGCACTGATCTTCTCGAATTTCGTCAATACCGCCGGGCTGCCCGAAGGGCTGCTGAAGCTGATCGCCGGGGAGGGCGCTTCGCCCTACGCGGTGCTGGTGGCGATCCTGCTGATCTACGTGATGCTCGGCTGCGTGCTCGAGAGCCTGTCGATGATCCTGCTGACGGTGCCGATCTTCTTTCCGGTGGTGATGGGGCTCGACCTCGGCATCCCGCCGAAATGGGTGCTGGTGTGGTTCGGCGTGATCATCGTGATGGTGACCGAAATCAGCCTGATCACGCCGCCGATCGGGCTGAATGTCTACGTCCTCTCGAGCGTGCTGCCCGAAGTGTCGACCACCACCATCTTCCGCGGCATGCTGCCCTTCATCGTGGTGGATGTCCTGCGCCTCGCGCTGTTTACCGCCGTGCCCTGGATTTCTCTGGCGCTGCCGCGTCTGCTCTACGGCTAAGGCGCGCCGTGCCCGCCAGGGCGCAGGTCGCCTTCGACGATCGCGGCATGACGCTGGCGCTGGAGAGCGAGCAGGGCGAGCCGGAGCGCTGGCAGGGCGAGCGCCTCGGCCAGGGGCATTACCGCATGAGCGGGCCGGTGCCGGGCATGGATGCCTCGCTGCACCGGTTTGCCGACAGCACCATTCTCGAGGGGTTCTGGCGCAACGGGCGCGAGCGCGGCTTCTAGCGGTTGCACCTGCCGCTCGACACCGTGATCCCGATACAGCGGGCACTGAAGAAGAAGCTGCCGGGCGCTTCGCAAAAACCACCCGCAAACGCGCCGCGGAAACGCCGCGTGCGGGTCGCCGCCTAGTCGTAGAGCTTGCGGTGGATGCGCAGTAGCGCCGGGATGGTGGCCGGATCGCGCCGGCCCCAGCCGCATTCGGTGGCGACGCCGAACTCTTTGACCACTTTTTCCGCCGCTGCGATGCGCTCCCGGCTGCCCTCCTCGCCGTCGGTGTAGTGAATCAGGCCGAGCACCACCTCGGTGTCGGCTTTCAGGCGCAGGTCGGCGAGGGGCGCGAAGTAGGCGTCGTCCTTGCGCCCGCGCGGCACCGGCATGTGGATCCAGTCCACGCGCCGCTCCACGCGCGCCGCGATGCCGTTGGCGAACGCGACGGCGGTGGCGAGGTCCTTGGGTTCGACAATGTGCTTGTGATCGGGGTCGCCATAACAAAGGTGAAAGCCGAGCCGCGCCGCTTCCGGCACCGCGCCGCCCAGGCCCGCGAGGCGCACTAGCGTGTTCTCAAGCACATCGGCGTATTGAACCGGAATCGCACCGTCCTGCGCGCACACTTCATGGCAGACATCCCACTGGAGGGCGAATTGGTCGTGCGGAATCTTGGAGGCGATTTTTTTCAGCTCCGCCAGCAGCGCGCGTTCGTAGGCGGGTTCCAGCGCCGCGCGCAGCTCCGGAGTGACGAACGAAGTCACCACCGCGATCGGTGTCGGCAGCGCCACCAGGAAACGCACCGGTTGCGGCAGTTTCTGTTCCGACTTCAGACGCTTGAACACCTCCCAGGATTCGAGCGCCGCGTCGGCGTAGCCCAGCGTCTCGAACTTCACGTCCTCGGGCTTCACGCCAATGCGCGGCTGGTAGACATTCAGCGGCGAGCCTTCGCGGTAGGCCTTGGCCTTGGTGTCGAGCTCGAGCTGCGGGTGCTTCTCGAATACCGCCTGCTGCCAGCGGATCCAGTAATGGCGCTCGCCGGTTTCGCCGTCGGGATACTGCGGCGCGCGCTCGCCGAGGTGTTCCGATAGGGCGCGAAAAACCGCTTCGGCGTTTTGTAGCGGCACGCTGCCGACGAGGTGGACATTGCGGCTCACGCGCAGACCTCCTTGTGCACGCGCAGCAGCGCAGGGACGGTTTCAGGGTCGCGCCGGCCGAATCCGCATTCGGTGGCGACATCGAATTCCTTCACATGGCCCTCGGCAGTGGCGATGCGCTTGCGCGTGCCCGCGCTGCCATCGGTGTAGTGCACCAGGCCGAGGATCAGCCGGGTCGCGGCGGGCAGGGCAAGTTGCTTCAGCGGGGCAAAGAACGCGTCGTCATTCCGATCGCGCGGCACCGGCATGTGCATGAACTCCACCGGCCGCGGCGACGCGGCGCAGATGCCGTTGGCGAAGGCCACGCAGATCCCGAGATCCTTCGGTTCGACGATGTGCTTGTGCCCCGGGTCGCCGTAGCACAGGTGGATGCCGAGCTCGACCCCCTTTCCGACCAGCCCGCAGAGGCGCGCGACGCGCTCGATCGAGCCTTCCACCGCGTCCGCATAGTGCAGTTTCGGCCCGCCGTCGGCGCCGATGACCTCGTAGCAGACATCCCACTGGATCGACAGCCGATCGGCCGGGATGGCTTTCTGCAGGCGCTCGAGATCGCGCTGCATGGCGCGCTCGACCGGCCCCTCCATGGCGGCGCGGGAGTCGGCGACGATGAAGCCGCCAAGCAGCGCGACCGCCGTTGGTACGCAGACCTGAAAGCGCGTGCCGGCCGGGATTTTGCCGGCGTCGGCCAGGCGTTTGAATATGGCGTAGGAGGCGATCGCCTCGTCGGCATAGCCCAGGGCGGGCAGCTCGAGGCGCGCCGCATCGACCCCCGGCTTGGGGCGGTAGAACGGTCTCTTTACCGTGTCCTTGAAGCCCGGCAGTGTCTGCATCACTTCTTCAACAAAAAGATCAGGAACCGACTCGAAGGTCTTGTTTTGCCAACGAATCCAGTACCCGCGCCCGCCGGTTTCCCCGTCCGGGATGCGGGGGCAGCAGTCGCCGAGGATCTCCGCCACGGTAGAAAAGCAGGTCTCCGCATCCTTCAGGCCGAGGCTGCCGATCAGGTGTGCTTTGCGGCTCATCGGAGGGCGGTTCCTATCTGAGGATCAGTTGGCATTGTGAAGCAACTCGGCCAGCGCTTTCTTGTACGAAACGGTCGCCATTTCCTCCCCCGCGTGGCGGCCGCCACGCACCGGCCATGCACCGCCCACCATGACGTCGCGCACCAGGCCGGTGGCGCCTGAAAAAATCAGCGCATTGGCGATCGCGTCGCCGGATTTTCCGGCCAGGTCGGGTTGCCCGGCATCCAGCACCACGAGGTCGGCGCGCAGGCCGGGGGCAATCGCGCCCATGCGCCGGCCCAGTACCCGGCCCCCGGCCGCGGCTTCCAGCCACAGCGTGGTGCCGACCGCCGGCGTGCGCGCACCGACCACCAGATTGCGCCGCCGCGCCACCAGGCGTTGCACGTATTCCAGCGAGCGCAGTTCTTCGACCGGATCGCGCGACACATGACTGTCGCCGCCGATGCCGTAGCGCCCGCCCGCAGCGCGGTAGGCGAGCAGGGGAAATATGCCGTCGCCGAGATTTCCCTCGGTCGTCGGGCAAAGTCCGACGGTGGCGCCGCTCTTCGCCAGCGCCGAAGTTTCCCCGGGGGTCAGGTGCGTGGCGTGCACCAGGCACCAGCGGACGTCCGGGCTTGCGTTCTCCAGCAGCCATTCCACCGGGCGCCTGCCCAGCGCGGAGATGCAGTCTTCGACTTCCTTCGTCTGTTCGGCGGCATGGATGTGGATGGGCGTTGCCGCGGGCAGCGAGGACACGAGTTCCCTGAGCGCGGCGGGATCGACGGCCCGCAGCGAGTGCGGCGCGACGCCCGCCACTACATCCGGCGATAACAGTTCCGCCACGCTTTCCAGCAGGCGGAGGACGAATTCCGGGCTGGAATCGAAGCGCGCCTGCCGGGGCTGCAACGGCTGGCGGCCGAAATTCGCCCAGCGGTACAGGGAGGGCAGCAGCGTGATCGCGATTCCCGCTTCAATCGCCGCGGCGTGGTGCCGGCGCAGCATTTCCGCACTGTCGGCATAGGGCTTGCCGCCGGGCTCGTTATGCACATAGTGGAATTCGCCGACGGCGGTATACCCGTGCTTGAGCATCTCTATATAGAGGTGGCGCGCGACCGCCTGCGCCTGCGCGGGGTTCATCCGCTGCAGGAACCGGTACATCAGTTCCCGCCACGACCAGAAGTCGTCGTCGGGCGCGGCGCGCACTTCGGTGAGGCCGGCCATCGCGCGCTGGAAGGCATGCGAGTGCAGGTTCGCCATGCCCGGCAGGACCGGGCCCGCCAGCGCTTCGCTGCCCTCGGCGCTGGCGCCGTGCGTTACCGAGGCGAAGTCGCCGGAGGAATCGACTTCGATGCGCACGTCGTTGGCCCAGCCTTCGGGCAGCAGCGCTTCGCGCGCGAACCACGTTCTCATGCCGATATCATAGCGGGATGGATGACGCGCTCTGGCTGAACGCGAATCTCGCCACCATGGCGGGCGCCGCGCCCTACGGCGCGCTGCGCGATGGCGCCATCGCGGTGAAGGATGGCCGCATCGCCTGGGTGGGCCCGCGCAAGGAATGCCGGCGCAAGGCGGTGCGCGAGCACGATGCGCGCGGCGCCTGGATCACGCCCGGGCTGGTGGACTGCCACACGCACCTCGTCTACGCCGGCAACCGCGCCGCGGAATTCGAATCGCGCCTTCAGGGGGCTAGCTACGAAGACATCGCCCGCGCCGGCGGCGGCATCGTCTCGACGGTCCGGAATACGCGAGCCGCGGCCGAAGACGATCTCGTGGCGTCGGCGCAGGCGCGGCTGCGCCAGTGGCTGGCCGAAGGCGTTGCGGTCGTCGAAGTGAAATCGGGCTACGGCCTGGACCGCGATACCGAATTGAAAATGCTGCGCGCGGCGCGGCGGCTTGAAGGCCTCACCGTGAAGACCAGTTTTCTGGGCGCGCATGCCTTGCCGCCCGAGTACCAGGGCCGGGCTGATGCCTACGTGGATTTTGTCTGCAACGAGGTGATGCCGCTGGCGCAGGCCGATGCGGTGGATGCCTTCTGCGAAGGCATCGGATTCGATGCGGCCCAAACGCAGCGGGTTTTTGAAGCCGCGCGAAAACTCAAAGTCCCGGTCAAGCTGCATGCCGACCAGCTGTCCGACCTTGGCGGCGCGGCACTGGCGGCACGCCATGGCGCCCTTTCGGCGGATCACCTCGAATACACCAGCGAGGAGGGCGTTCGCGCCATGGCGGCGGCAGGGACGGTGGCCGTGCTGCTGCCGGGGGCGTTCTACTTCCTGCGCGAGAAGCAAATGCCGCCGGTAGCGGCGCTTCGGCGCCACGGCGTTCCGATCGCATTGGCCACCGACCACAATCCGGGATCTTCGCCGCTGAGCTCGTTGCTCCTGGCGATGAACATGGCCTGCACCCTGTTTCGCCTGACGCCGGAGGAGGCGCTTGCCGGGGTCACGCGCCATGGGGCGCGGGCGCTTGGCCTGGAGGCAAGTCATGGCACGCTGGAAGCCGGCAAGCAGGCCGATTTCGCGTTGTGGCAGGTGCACTCGCCCGCCGAGCTCGCCTACGCGGTCGGCGCCAACCCTAGCGTGGGGGCGGTGCGCGCCGGGGCGCCGCGCGCAGGAACTCTTCCAGCAGCGCCCTGAGCCGGGGCCGCACGCGCGCCGCCAGGTCTTCCCGAAACGCGTAGGGCGGTTCCTCCTCCATATAGGTTGCCTCCGACAGCTCGAGCTGGACGGCGTGGACGTTGTTTGCCGGATCGCCGTAACGCCGCGTGATGTAGCCGCCCTTGAATCGGCCGTTGAGCACGGCGCTGAAGCCTTTCACTGTTTCGACCAGCCGCTCGCCCATGCCGGGGGCGCAGGATTTTCCACCGGCGGTGCCGAGGTTGAAGTCGGTCAGGCGGCCGTCGAAGAAGCGCGGCACCACCGAGAAAATGGAATGCGCGTCCCACAGCAGCGCGGTGCCGTGCTCGGCCCGGATCGCCTCGAGCGCACCGGCGAGCTTCTGGTGGTAGGGCTGCCAGTAGGTTTCCACCCGCTGCCGGATTTCCTCCTCCGCCGGCGGCGCCGCGAGATAGACCGGCACCTTGAAGAAGGTATCGACCGGCACTAGGGCGGTGGTGTCCATGCCCGGATACAGGCTCCCGCCGTCGGGCGACCGGTTCAGGTCGATGACGTAGCGCGAATGGGTCGCCGCCAGCACCGAGGCGCCGAGCTCGTCGAGAAAATCGTACAGCTTTTCCAGGTGCCAGTCGGTATCGGGGAGCCGCCGCGCGGCCGGCGTCATGCGCGCCAGCAGCGGCTCGGGAATGTGCGTCCCGCTGTGCGGCAGCGACACCAGCAGCGGCGTGCGTCCGGCGCGAAATCGGTGCAACTGCATGGGCCGTCCATCATAGCCGAAGCGTCGGCCTATGGTATATACAAGCGCCATGGCGTCGCCGCACTACGCGAAGATCAAGACCTTCGTCAAGCAACGGATCTCGGCCGGCCGCTGGCTGCCCGGACACCTGATCCCGTCGGAGAACGAGCTCACGCGGCAATTCAAGGTGAGCCGCATGACGGTCAACCGCGCGTTGCGCGAACTTTCGAGCGAGGGCTTCCTGCACCGGGTGCAGGGCCTGGGAACCTTCGTCGCCGAGCTGACCCCGGTGTCTTCGCTATTGAAGATCCGCGATATCCGCGAGGAGATCGCCGAGCGCGGCCACCGCCACCGCGCGATGGTCAAGTTCGCGCTCGAGGAGCCGGTCACGCGCGAAGTCGCCGCGCTGCTCGAGGTCGAACCGCGCAGCACGGTGTTTCGCACGGTCCTGGTGCACTATGAAAACGGCGTGCCCGTGCAGTTGGAGGACCGTTTCGTCAATCCAGCGTTCGCACCGGACCTCTTGAAGATCGATTTCACGCGCGAGACGCCGTCGCATTACCTGTTTCGGGTGGCGCCGCTGGCCGAGGCCGAGCAGGTCGTGGAAGCTTGCGCACCCGACGCGTTTGCGCGGCGCCTGCTCCGAATCGGCGCGCAGGAACCCTGCCTGATCGTGCGCCGTCGCACCTGGGGCCGCAGCGGGGTGGTTGCCTATGCGGTGCTGACGCATCCCGGTTCGCGCTACCGGTTGATGGGGAGATTCAAGCCATGAAGGCCTGGCGCTGCACCAGCACCGGCGGGCCGCAGGCGATGGCGCTGGCGGAGGCCGAAGCGCCCGTCCCGGGGGCGGGCGAGGTGCTGGTTCGCGTGGGCGCGGGGGCGTTGAATTTCTCCGACCTGCTGATGCTGCGCGGGGCGTACCAGGTGCGCCCGCCCGTGCCTTTCATTCCCGGGCAGGAGATCGCTGGCACCGTGGCGGCCGATGCCACGCGCTTTCGCCGGGGCGATCGCGTCGCCTGCAAAGTGCTTTGGGGTGGATTTGCGGAGCTGGCCGTCGCGCGCGAAGACATGCTGGTCCGCCTGCCCGACGATGTTCCGCTGGCCGAAGGCGCCTCCCTGCCGGTGATCTGGCCTACGGCGTGGATTGCGCTCCACGATCGCGCGCGCCTGCAAAAGGGCGAGACTATCCTCGTGCCGCCGCCGGTGGCGTGGGCGCGGCGGCGGTGCAACTCGCGTGCGCGGCGGGGGCGCGTGTTTTCGCAACCGCGGGCGGAGCGGACAAGCTCGCGCTTTGCCGCGAGCTGGGCGCGGAAGAGGCTTTCGACTACCGCGCGGGGCCGTGGCTGGAGCCGTTTCTCGAGCGCACCGGCGGTCGCGGCGCCGACGTGGTGTTCGATCCGGTCGGCGGAGAAACTACCGGGTTGAGCGTCAAGGCGCTCGCCCGCAACGGACGCCTGCTGATCGTGGGATTTTCCGGCGGCGAGATACAGGCGATCAAGGCCAAAAGCTTGCTGCTGAAGAATGCCTCGGCGCTGGGCGTGTACTGGAGCCACGACACCGATGGCGCGCTGGTGGAGCGGTCCATCGCCGAAGTCCTTTCCCTGCGCGCAGCGGGAAAGGTCCGCCTCCTCGTCGGCTGGCGTTATGCGTTTGCCGAGCTGCCGCGCGCGCTGGAGGACCTGGCGGCGCGGCGAACCACGGGGAAAAGCGTGATCCTGATGGAAGGAGGAGAGACATGAGCGAGTCGCCGTTGGCGGGTCTGCGGGTGCTCGACCTGTCGCGCGTCCTGTCGGGACCGTACTGCACCGCGCTGCTGGCGGACCTCGGGGCGGAAGTGATCAAGATCGAAACCCCGGGGCGCGGCGACGATGCGCGGCATTTCGGGCCTTTCACCGGGGGCGCCAGCGTGTATTTCGCGCTCATCAACCGCAACAAGAAAAGCGTGGCGCTCAACCTGAAGGACCCGGCGGCGAGGGAGATCGTGTGCCGGCTGGCCGAACAATCCGACGTGGTGGTGGAGAACTTCCGCCCCGGCGTGGCGGCGCGCCTGGGCATCGATTACGAATCGCTTTCGCGGCGCAATGCGCGCCTGGTGTACCTGTCGATCACGGGATTCGGCCAGCAGGGTCCGCACGCGGGCTGGGCGGCCTACGACCTGATCATCCAGGCCATGTCCGGCCTCATGAGCGTCACCGGCGACCCGCAAGGCCCGCCCACTGCGCTTGGCGAATCGATCGGCGACCTGTGGACCGGCTTGATGGGATCCTGGGCGATATTGGCGGCGCTGCAGGCGAGGGCTCGCACCGGATCGGGCGAGCGCATCGACCTGGGCATGTTCGATTCGTTGCTGTCGATGCAGATGACCGGCCTCGCGAACCTGCTGGCGAGCGGAAAGGCGCCGCCTCGCGTCGGCAACCGCCACCCGGTGACCACGCCGGTGAACACCTATCGTTGTCGCGACGGGCTGGTCGCGCTGGTGGTGACCAGCGACGCGCAGTTCAAGGCACTGTGCACGGTGATGGGCCGCGCCGAGCTGGCCGCGCAGGCGCGTTTCCTGAAAAATGCGGACCGCTTCGCCAACGAAGCGGCGCTGCGCGCGGCGATCGAGGAATGGAGCACTGCGCTCGCGGTGGACGAGGTGGTTGCGCGTTGCCACGCCGCGGAAATTCCCGCCGGACCGGTGTGGGATCTTGCGCAGGCGGCGACCAGCGCACAGGCCGCCGCGCGAGGACTGCTGCGTGCCGTGCCCCACCCGGCGATGGGAGAACTGAAAGTGGTGCCGCAGCCGGCCCGCTTTTCGCGCTCCGCCGCCGTGGAGCCGCGGCGCGAGCCGGCGCTGGGCGAACACACGGACGAGGTGCTGGCCTCGCTCCTCGGCCTCAAGCCCGCGGAGATAGAAAAGTTGCGCGCCGGCGGCGCGCTTTAGGAATTCGCGACGGCGCCTGCGGCTTGGCTCGATGGCAGCATTGCCGGCAGCCATCGATGAAACCGGCCGGCGCGAACCTGCTGCTTCGCCGCCTCGATATCGGGCGCGAAAAACCGGTCTTCGGCATAAAAGGGAACGGCGGCGCGAATGCCGGCGTGCACCTCGCGCAGCAGCGGAGAGGTGGCAAGGGGAGCCCGCAGATCGACGCCTTGCGCGGCGGACAGCAGCTCTATGGCCACGATGGCCGCCGCATTTTCCGCCATCTCGCCCAGCCGCCGCGCCGCGTGGGTGGCCATGCTGACGAAGTCTTCCTGGTTGGCCGAGGTGGGAATGCTGTCCACGCTCGAGGGATGCGCGAGCGCCTTGTTTTCACTCGCCAGCGCGGCGGCGGTCACCTGCGCCATCATGAAGCCGGAGTTGATGCCGCTTTCGCGCACCAGGAACGCGGGCAGCTGGCTCAAGCTCGCGTCGATCAGCATGGCGGTGCGCCGTTCGGACATCGAGCCGATCTCGGCGATGGCCACCGCCAGCGCATCGGCCGCGAGCCCCACCGGTTCGGCGTGGAAGTTGCCCCCCGACAGGAGTTCCCCGCTGTCGGCGAACACCAGCGGATTGTCCGAGGTGCCGTTGGCCTCGGTGAGGATCACTTGCGCCGCGTAGCGCATTTGCGCGAGGCAGGCGCCCATGACCTGCGGCTGGCAGCGCAGGCAGTAAGGGTCCTGCACGCGTTCGTCGCCGCTGCGATGCGATTCGCGAATCGCGCTGCCGGCGAGCAGGCGGCGGTAGCAGCCGGCGACTTCGCTTTGCGCCGCATGGCCGCGGGCGGCATGGATGCGCTCGTCGAACGGCGTGTCGCTCCCCGCGGCGGCATCGACCGATAGCGCGCCCGCGGCCACCGCGGCGGCGAATACGTCTTCGATGGCCCACAGGCCCGCAAGCGCAAGCGCGGTGGATACCTGCGTGCCGTTGATCAGCGCGATGCCTTCCTTCGGGCCCAGCACCAGGGGCGACATGCCCGCGGCGGCCAGCGCTTCTCGCGCGGGCAGGCGGCGTCCGTCGAATACCGCCTCGCCTTCTCCGCTCAGCACCGCCGTCAGATGCGCCAGCGGCGCGAGGTCGCCCGAAGCCCCCACCGAACCCTTGGCGGGGATGCACGGCAGCAACCCCTGGTGGTAGCAGGCGAGCAGGGTATCGATCACTTCGGGCCGGACGCCGGAATAGCCCTGCGCGAAGCTCGCCACCTTGAGCGCGAGGATCAGCCTGACCACTGCGTCGTCCAATAGCGGGCCGGTGCCCACGGCGTGGGAGAGGATGATATTGCGCTGCAGTTTCGCGAGCTGGTCGCGCGCGATGCGCATGCTGGCGAGCTTGCCGATGCCGGTGTTGACGCCGTAGACGG
>JAQBXT010000094.1 GCA_027624175.1 Pseudomonadota bacterium
CGCTGGCCGCGCCGCCAGCGCGCGCGGCGCGCTCTCGCCGCGGCGCGATATGGGCCGAGCCTGCCGGCCCATCAGCGTCGCTGCCGTGCCGCCGTCGGGCTGGAAGCCCGGCACCAGAACGCGGTCCAGCTTCTTCTTGATCAGCCGCTCGATCGCTGCCAGCGCCTCGAGGTCGGTCGGCGCGACCAGCGAGATCGCCTCGCCCCCGGCGCCGGCGCGGCCGGTGCGGCCGATGCGGTGAATATAATCCTCGGGCGAGTGCGGGATGTCGAAATTGATGACCTGCGGCAGACCCTCGATGTCGAGGCCGCGCGAAGCAACGTCGGTGGCCACCAGTACCGCGCTCTTGCCAGCCTTGAAGCCCTCCAGCGCCACCAGGCGCTCGGCCTGCGACTTGTCGCCATGGATGGCGTCGGCGTGGATGTGGTCCGCGCGCAACTGGTGCGCGAGCCGGTTCGCGCCGATGCGCGTGCCGCAGAACACCAGCACCTGCTGCAGGTTGCGCGTCTGGATCAGGTAGGACAGCAGTTCGCGCTTCTTCTCGCGCGCCACCGGATGCACCACATGCGTCACCAGGTCCGCCACCGCGTTGCGCGCGGCCACCTGCACCTCGGCGGGATTGCGCAGCAGGGACTTCACCAGTCCGCGAATCTCGTCCGGGAACGTCGCCGAGAACAGCAGGTTCTGCCGCTGCGTCGGCAACAGCGCGATGATGCGGCGGATGTCGGGCAGGAAGCCCATGTCGAGCATGCGGTCGGCCTCGTCCAGCGTCAGGATGCCGACCTGGTTGAGCATCACGGTCTTGCTTTGTACGTGATCGAGCAGCCGCCCCGGCGTCGCCACCAGAATTTCGACGCCGCGCCGCAATTGCAGGATCTGCGCGTTCATGTCGGCGCCGCCGTACACCACCGCGCTGCGCAGCGGCAGGTGCTTGCCGTATTCGCGGAAACTCTGCTCCACCTGGATCGCCAGCTCGCGCGTCGGCGTCAGCACCAGCACGCGCACCGGGTGGCGCGCCGGCGACGCGCTGCTGCTGGCCTGGGGCGCGAGCCGCTGCAGGATGGGGAGCGCGAAGGCCGCGGTCTTGCCGGTGCCGGTCTGCGCGCCCGCCATCAGGTCGCGGCCCGCGAGCACCAGCGGGATCGCCTGCTCCTGCACCGGCGTGGGCTGCTCGTAACCGAGGTCGCGCACCGCCTGCAATAGGGGCGCGATGAGATCGAGCTGATCGAAGGAAGTCACTGCCAAGGGGACGAATTATACTCCGTCCCCGCATGATTCTCCTGCGCAATCTGTCCCTTTCCAGGGGGCCGCACCTGTTGTTCTCGAACGTGTCGCTGACGCTCGCGCGCGGCTGGCGCGTCGGCCTGATCGGCGCCAACGGCAGCGGCAAGACGAGCCTGCTCGCGCTGCTCGCGGGAGAACTCGCGCCCGATGCCGGCGACTGCGAGATCCAGCCCGGCATACGGCTCGCTCGCGTCGAGCAGGAAGCACCCGCACTCGAGCGCCCGGCGCTGGACTACGTGCTGGACGCGGACCGCGAACTGCGCGCGTCCGAGGATGAAATCGCCACTGCGGACGCCGGTGGCGACGGCGTGGCGATCGCGCATGCGCACGAGCGACACGCGCGCGTCGGCGGCTATACCGCGAGTGCCCGCGCCCAGGCCCTGCTCGCCGGCCTGGGCTTCGCCCCGGGCGACGAAGCGCGCGCGGTGCGCGAGTTTTCGGGCGGCTACCGCATGCGCCTGAACCTGGCGCGCGCACTGATGACACCCTCGGATCTGCTGCTGCTGGACGAGCCGACCAACCATCTCGACCTGGACACCATCCTGTGGCTGGAAAACTGGTTGCGCGCCTACGAGGGCCTGCTGATGGTGGTGTCGCACGATCGCGATTTCCTCGATCGGGTCTGCGACCGCTGCCTCGCCATCCTGCCCGCCGAGCAGGGCGGCGCGCTGCGCCTCTACGATGGCGGCTATTCGCAGTTCGAGCGCAGCCGCGCCGTGGAGCTGGAGCAGCAATTCGCCGCGGCAGTGCGCCAGGACAAGGAGATCCGCCGCATCACCTCCTTCATCGAGCGCTTTCGCGCCAAGGCCACCAAGGCGCGCCAGGCGCAAAGCCGGCTCAAGCGCCTGGAGCGCATGGTGCTCGTGGCACCGGTGGTGGCCGCCGATACCTACCGCTTCGAGTTCGAAGAACCCGAGCGCCAGCCCGAGCGCATTCTCGCCCTGCACGGAGTTGCGGCGGGTTATGGCACGCGCACCGTGCTCACGGGCATCGAACTGGCGCTCACCAGCGCCGACCGGGTCGCCGTGATCGGCGCCAATGGCAACGGCAAGACCACCCTGATGCGCCTGCTCGCAGGGGAACTCGCCCCGCTGGCGGGCGAGCGCATCGGCGCGCGCGACATGGTCGTGGGCTACTTCGCCCAGCACCAGGTGGAGCTGCTGCGCGCGGACGAAACGCCGCTGGCGATGATGACGCGGCTGTTTCGCGGCCAGCGCGAGCAGGCGCTGCGCGATTTCCTCGGCCGCTTCGGCTTCTCCGGCGAGCGCGCCGAGCGGCCGATCGGACCGCTGTCGGGCGGCGAGAAATCGCGCCTCGCACTCGCGGCGTTGGTGAAGCGCCGGCCGAACCTGCTGCTCCTGGATGAGCCTACCAATCACCTCGACCTGGAGATGCGCCGGTCGCTGGCCATGGCGCTGCAAAGCTACAGCGGGGCCCTGGTGATCGTGTCGCACGACCGCAGCCTGCTCGCCTCGTGCGCCGACCGCATCCTGGTGGTCGCCGACGGGCGGGTGCAGGAGTTCGACGGCGACCTCGAAGACTACCGGCAGATGAGGCTCAAGGAGGGGCGCGGGAGCGGCCCGGCGCCCGAGCGCGCCAGCCGCAAGGACGAACGGCGCGCCGGGGCCGAGGAACGTGCCGGCCTCAGGCAGAAGTTGCGGCCGCTGGAACGCAAACTCGCGCAGGTCGAGGCTCGCCTCGCGCGGCTGTCGAAGGAGATCGGCGAGATTCGCGCCGCGCTCTCCGATCCAGCGCTCTACCAGGACAGCGACCAGGACAAAGTGGCGGAGCTGGGCAGGACGCAAGCACGGCTCAGCGCGGAACTGGCGCACGCCGAGGAGGACTGGCTGCACGCATCGGCGCACATCGAGGCCGCACGCGCCGGGCTGGCCAGTTAGTTGATCGTGCGGGTGGCGCGCTCTTCCACGGGCGGCGCATCGGCGCCGGGCAGCTTCAGCTCCGCGTCCCAGCCGCTTTTCTTCACCGCCGCCTGCAGCAGCCGACACACGGAGTGCAGCAGCACCGAATCGAGGGTCAGGGTCACGCCCTGCCCCTCGGCCGGGTGCAGCGCCACCACCGGCTGGCCCTTGCGGTCGTGGCCGGTCTGGATGCGTCCCAGCAGCAGCGGCGCTTCGCCCAGAGGCATGCTGCGCGGCTTGGGCTCGTAGGCCTTGCTGAAATCGGCTTTCTGCACTGCCTGCTGGTGCTCGATGCCGAGCAGCGCCTTGCGCGCCTCGGTGTTGGCCTGCGTGCGGATGCGCGGGCTCGCTTCCTCGGCCAGCTTCACCAGCAGCGGCCACAGGAGTTTCACGAAGCGCCGCGTCAGCCACATGCGCAACTCCACCCCGTCGCTGGTGGCGATCAGCATCAGCAGCCGGTCCTCTTCGGCGTTGTAGTCCACCTTCAGCTGATGCAGCTTCATGGCGGAATGATAGCTCCGCTAGCGCTTGGGTCGGCGCGCTTTGCTGCGCGCCGGCGCCTTGGCTGCAGCCGTGACGCGGCGCAGCAGCGCCGTGCTCGAGCGCTGGTATTCGAAAGGGATCGATTGCACGCTGCCGCCGCGCGCCAGCACTTCCTGCGCGCCAACGATGCGCGCCACGGGCCAGTCGCCGCCTTTCACCAGGACTTCGGGCCGGCAGGCCGCAATCAGCGCCGCGGGCGTGTCCTCATCGAACCAGGTCACCGCGTCCACGCTCTCCAGCGCGGCGACCAGCGCCATGCGGTCCTCGAGCGCATTCACCGGCCGCCCGGATCCCTTGCCCAGGCGCCGCGCCGACGCATCGCCGTTCAAAGCCACCAGCAGCGCCGCGCCGAGCGCGCGGGCGCGCGCCAGGTAGGTCACGTGCCCGCGATGCAGGAGGTCGAACACGCCGTTGGTGAACACCAGCGGCCGCGGCAGGGCCGCCGCCCAGCGCGCGGCATCGCCCGGCGCCAGGATCTTGCGCTCGAAGGCGGGCTTGGCCGGGTCTAGGACCGCGGTCGGCACACTGCGTCGGCCGGCTTGCAGTACTCGAAGATCTTCACCACCTTGCGCACCCCGCCCGTGGTGCGCGCGATCTCCACAGCGTCCGCGGCCTCCTGTTCGGTGACCACGCCGAGCAGGTACACCACTGCGGCCTCGGTCACCACCTTGATGTGGAACGGGTTGATCTTGTTGGCGTCGATCAGCCGCGTCTTCACCTTGGAAGTGATCAGCGTGTCGTTGGAGCGCGACGTCGTCGAGGACTTGCCCGCAACCTGCAGGTCGTTGGTGACGCCAAGCACGTTGGGAACGCCGCGCGCGAGAACCTCAACGTCCGCGCGCGTCGCCTCCTCCGGCACCTCGCCCGTGAGCAGCACGTGGCGGTTGAACGAAGTGACGTTAACGTGCACGCGCTCGCCATGGCGATCGTCGATGCGGTTGCCGGCGCGCAGTTCGATGCCGCGGTCCTCGAGCTGCGTCCCGGTGGTGCGCCGGTCTTCGACGGTAGCGAGCCCCACCCCGGCACCGACGGCCACCAACTCGATGCATCCTTGCAGCGGGGCCGCAAGCAGCGGCAGGCACAGCAGGAGACTGCGGGCATGCATCATGGATTGGCTCCGAACAACTGGTAATCGATGCCGTCGCACAGGCAATGCAGCGCCAGCAGGTGAACTTCCTGGATGCGCATGGTGCGCTCGTGCGGCACGCACACCTGCACGTCGTCCGCGCCGAGCGCCGCGCCCGTCTTGCCGCCGCCTCGGCCGGTGAGGGCCACCACGCGCAGTCCCAGCTCGCGCGCCGCGCGCACAGCCGCGAGCACGCTGGCCGAATTGCCCGAGGTGGAAATCGCCAGCAGCACGTCTCCCTTGCGCCCGAGCGCGCGCAACTGCTTCTCGAACACCTGCTCGTAGCCGTAATCGTTGGCGATCGAAGTGAGGTTCGAGCTGTCGGTGGTAAGCGCGATCGCGGCGAGCGGCGGGCGCTCGCGCTCGAATCGGTTCACCAGCTCGGCGGCGAAGTGCTGCGCGTCGGCGGCCGAGCCGCCGTTGCCGCAGGCGAGGACCTTGCCGCCGGCCTGCAAGGCCGCGCACATGACCGCAACCGCGCGCGCAAGCGGCGCCGCCAGCGGCTGCGCGGCCGCCAGCTTCAGCTGCGCGCTGTCAGCGA
>JAQBXT010000024.1 GCA_027624175.1 Pseudomonadota bacterium
CGGACCTCGAGTACGGCGGCGGCCGCTATCGCATCGCCGGCACGGACCGCAGCATCGGCCTCGCTGAGCTGGCGGCGAAGCAGCCCGAGCGGCGCATTGTCTGCGAGCACACGGAAACGGTGAAGGGCCAGACCTGGCCGAACGGCTGCCAGGTGGCCGAAGTCGAGGTCGACCCGGACACCGGCGCCGTGCGCGTCGCGCGCCTGTGCGCGGTGGACGACATCGGGCGCGTGATCAATCCGCTCACCGCCGAATCGCAGGTGCACGGTGGCATGGCGCAGGGCCTGGGGCAGGCGCTGTTCGAGCAGTCGGTCTACGATGCATCGGGCCAGTTGCTCACCGGCTCGTTCATGGACTACGCCATGCCACGCGCGGACCAGATCCCCGACCTGCAGACCGGCTTCGACCAGTCCGTGCCCACGCAGCAGAACCTGCTCGGCGCCAAGGGCGCGGGCGAGGCGGGCTGCCATGGCGCGACGCCGGCCATCGTCAACGCCGTGATCAATGCGCTTGGCGTGCAGGAGATCGACATGCCGCTCACGCCCGAGCGGGTGTGGCGCGCGCTGCAGACGCCGTCGGAACGGAGCTGAGCATGACCCAGTACGTCTACACCATGCGCCGGGTGCAGAAGATCGTGCCGCCGAAGCGCGAGATCCTGAAGAACATCTCGCTCAATTTCTTTCCCGGCGCCAAGATTGGCGTGCTCGGCCTGAACGGCTCGGGCAAGTCGAGCCTGCTCAGGATCATGGCGGGCGAGGACCAGAACTACGAGGGCGAAGTGGTGCGCATGCCCAACATCAAGGTCGGCTTCCTGCCGCAGGAGCCGGTGCTCGACCCGGACAAGACCGTGCGCGAGGAGGTCGAGGAGGGCCTGGGCGACATGGCGGCGGCGAAGAAGCGCCTCGACGACGTCTACGCCGCCTACGCCGAGCCCGACGCCGACTTCGACAAGCTGGCCGCGGAGCAGGCGCAGCTGGAAGCGACGGTGAATTCCCCGGACGCGGGGCAGGGGCTGGAGATCGCCGCGGATGCGCTGCGCTTGCCGCCCTGGGATGCGAAGGTGGGCGTGCTCTCCGGCGGCGAGAAGCGCCGCGTGGCGCTGTGCCGCCTGCTGCTGTCCAAGCCCGACCTGCTGCTGCTCGATGAGCCCACCAACCACCTCGACGCCGAAAGCGTGGAATGGCTGGAGCAGTTCCTGCAGCGCTTTCCCGGCACCGTGGTGGCGGTGACCCACGACCGCTACTTCCTCGACAACGCCGCCAACTGGATCCTGGAAATGGACCGCGGGCGCGGCATTCCCTGGGAAGGCAACTACTCCTCGTGGCTGGAGCAGAAGCAAAAGCGGCTGGAAGTCGAGCAGAGCCAGGAAGTCGCGCGCATCAAGAGCATGAAGGCCGAGCTCGAGTGGGTGCGGCAGAACCCCAAGGGCCGCCAGGTGAAATCCAAGGCGCGGCTCGCGCGCTTCGAGGAACTGTCGCAGTACGAGCACCAGCAACGGAATGAAACCCAGGAGATCTTCATCCCGGTCGCCGAGCGCCTGGGCAACGAGGTGATCGAGTTCAAGAACGTGTCCAAGGGTTTCGGCGACCGCCTGCTCATCGACAAGCTCTCCTTCAAGGTACCGCCGGGCGCGATCGTCGGCATCATCGGCCCCAACGGTGCCGGCAAGTCGACGCTGTTTCGCATGCTCATCGGCAAGGACAAACCCGATGCGGGCAAGATCGCCATCGGCAAGACGGTCAAGGTCGCGCACGTGGACCAGTCGCGCGACGCGCTGCAGGACGACAAGACGGTGTTCGAAGATATCTCCGGCGGCCAGGACAACATCACGGTGGGTAAATTCACCATGCCTTCGCGCTCCTACCTCGCGCGCTTCAATTTCCGCGGCGCCGACCAGCAGAAGCTGGTGGGACAGCTCTCGGGCGGCGAGCGCGGGCGACTGCACCTCGCCAAGATGCTGGTGTCGGGCGCCAACGTGCTGCTGCTGGACGAGCCCTCCAACGACCTCGACGTGGAGACGCTGCGCGCACTGGAAGAGGCGCTGCTGGAATTCGCGGGCAGCGTGCTTGTCATCTCGCACGACCGCTGGTTCCTCGACCGCATCGCCACGCACATCCTGGCGAGCGAGGACGACTCGCAGTGGGTGTTCTTCAACGGCAATTACCAGGAGTACGAGGCCGACAAGAGGAAACGCCTGGGCGAGGAAGCCGCGCGGCCGCACCGCATCCGCTACAAGCCCCTCAAGAAGTAGGGTGGGCCAATGGCCCACCCTACAATTCAGGGGTGAGCCGATTTCCGGAGTTGCCCCCGAGCCTGCCGCGGCGCGGCAATGCGTTGACCAAGGCCCTGGCGCGCGGCCTGCTGACCCTGTTCGGTTGGCGCGTGGACGGCGAATTTCCGGATCGGGCGAAGATGATCGCCATCGTCGCGCCGCACACCTCCAACTGGGACTTCATCGTCGGCATCCTGGTGGTATTCTCGCTCGGCCTGCGCGTGCGCTTCCTCGGCAAGCACACTTTGTTCAATCCCCCGCTCGGCGGGCTGATGCGCTGGCTCGGCGGCACGCCGGTGGTGCGCGACACGCCGCAAGGCGCGGTCGGGGATGCGGTGGAGATGATTTCCAAGGAGGAACAGGTGCTTCTCGGCATTGCGCCGCAGGGCACGCGCACGCGCGGCAAGCCCTGGCGCAGCGGCTTCTACAACATTGCGCTCGCGGCCCGGGTTCCGCTCCTGCCCGCGGCGTTCGATTACGGGCGCAAGGCGCTGCGCCTGTTTCCGCTGTTCGAGCCGAGCGGCGATTACGAGGCGGACCTTGCGCAGCTGCAATCTTTGTACCGCGACGTGCGCGGTCGTGGCGGCTGAAGTAAGCTGGCGTCTCATGGCCTCCGTCTTCAGGTACGTCCTCCCGGTCGAGGAAACGCACTGGAAGTTCCAGGGCGCGGCCGAGACCGCCTTCACCTGGGATTACGACACGCGCAGCGAAGAGCTGCTGCGCCTGTATTCCAAGGGCAAGCAGCAGCAGTGGGACGCGGAGCAGCGCATCGACTGGTCGCAGGACGTCGACCCCGACGATCCGATGCAGATCGACGAGCAGATGATGCCGCTGCACGGCACGCCGCTCTACGGGCGCCTGTCGGCGCGCCAGAAATCCGACCTGCGCTACCACAGCCAGGTGCACAACCTGTCGCAGTTCCTGCACGGCGAGCAGGGCGCGCTGATTTGCGCCGCGCGCATCGTGCAGGACGTGCCGACGCTGGAGTCCAAGTTCTACGCCGCCACGCAGGTGATGGACGAGGCGCGCCATGTCGAGGCGTACCGGCGCCTGCTGACGGAGAAGTTCCGCTTCGTCTACCCGATCTCGCCGCCGCTCAAGTGCCTGCTCGAGCAGGCGCTCACCGACAAGCGCTGGGACTTCACCTACCTCGGCATGCAGGTGCTGATCGAGGGCCTGGCGCTCGCCGCGTTCCAGCGCATCCGCGATTACGCCAAGAACCCGCTGTGCCAGGCGGTGAACGCCTACGTAATGCAGGACGAAGCGCGCCACGTGGCCTTCGGGCGCATCGCGCTGCGCGAGTACTACCCGCAGCTCACGGCGGCGGAACGGCGCGAGCGCGAGGAGTTCGTGATCGAGGGCTCCTACTTCCTGCGCGACCGCCTGAATTCAGAAGAAATGTGGGAGTGCGTCGGCATCGACCCGAAAGACGCCATGGCGGCGCATCACGCCTCCGAAGGCCAGACGCGATTCCGCAAGCGCCTGTTCAGCCGCATCGTGCCCACGGTGAAGGACATCGGTCTGTGGAGCGAGCGCGTGCAGAAGGCCTACGCCGACATGGGCGTGCTGCACTACGGCGACAGAAACGCGCAGGAGATGCTCGACCACGACGCCCAGGTGGCCGAGGAGTTCGACAAGCTGATGCAGCGGCGCTAGCTGCGGCCGTTGCTGCGGCCGGCGTGCTCGCGCCAGCCGCCGCTGCGTCCCCTGCCGTTGCCGCCGCCGCGCGTTTCCCCGCGCATCTGTGGCCGCGATTCCGTGCGGGGCTGCGCCTGCATCCGTGGCTGCGCTTGAATCCTCGGCTGCGCCTGCATCCTCGGCTGCGCCTGCATGCGCGGCTGCGGGCTCGATGCGCGGAGCGCGGGCGGCATCGGCAACGCGCGGATTTCGCCGCGCCGCTCCACGGTGCGCCGTTCCAGGCCACGCCGGTGCCAGCCGTCGTGCTGCCACTTGCCGACGTGCAGCGGGCGCTGGCGCACGTAGTGGTTGGGCAGGCGCACCACGTTCACGTGGCGGTGGTCCCAGTCCACGCCGCCGAAGAAGAAGCCTGCCGAGATGCCTACGCCCACGCCCCACCAGATGCCCGGCCGGTAGGCGATGTAGCCGGGCCAGGGCGCCCAGGCGATCGGCGGGTAGGCCGACCACCACCACGGGCCGTACACCACCCAGGGATCGTAATAGGGCACGTACACCACGCGCGGATTTGCCGGTTCGATGACGATGCTGCCGCCGTCCTCCACCACGCGCACGCGTTCGTCGGGTGCCAGCTGGCCCGCGGCGCGCGCCTTGCGGCGCAACTGCTGGACAGTCTCCATGACATGCGGTTCCTGCGCAAGAAAGGCGTCGCCCAGGCCCTTGGTCCAGTCGAGCTTCTCGTCCATGCGGGCGATCAGGTTGGGGAAGGCGAGGATCGACTTCACGCTCGCGTCCCAGTCCTTGTCCGCCACCGCGGCCACCGCCTCGTCGCCCTGCAGCCCCGGGTGCTCGCGCGCCCAGCGTGCCGCCTGCACCACGTCGAGCGGGTAGGTGGATGCCATCAGCACCTGCGACAGCAAGGCGTCAGGGTAGAGCGCGATCGGCGCGAGCATCTGGTCCAGTTCGGCCTGGGTGTAATTCGTGCGTTCTTGCGCCTGCGCCGCCGGCAAGGCGAGCAGCAGGGCCAACAGGGCGATGAACAGTCTTTTCATGGGCAACCTCCGCCCACGTTATAGCCCCGGAGCCTCCCTGCATTCGCCCTGATATTGGGTCGAATTGAAACAGAATGTTTCTGCGAGCAGGGCCGAGCCCCGCCTGCGTCTGCTCAATCGACGGACTTCTCCGGCGCGGGGATGGCGAGGCCGGCGGGCAGTTCCTCGTGCGTGCTGTTGCCGAGGTTGCGGTCGGCGTGGCTGGGGGGCTGCGAGCCCTTCTTGGGCCGGCCCGGGCGGTAAAACACCTGGAACGGCTTCACCGGCGGCACCGGCGGCGGGTTCTCGAGGAAGCGGCAATCGGACTCGGTCGGGACGCTCGCCATCGCGCCGATGCGCGCGCCCTTGAAAAACACCGTGTAGCGCAGCATGTGCGCGGATCCTGGGATCGGCTGGGCGATGATTTCGTACTTCCCGACCATGAACTTGCTGCGGGCCTGGCGTGCGGGGTGTTCTCTGATCATAGCCTTCCCTTATACACCATAACTAGCCCCTGCGGCGGCGCCGGGAGCGAATCATGAGTCCGCCCCCGAGCATGCCGCCGAGGTGCGCGAAGTGCGCCACGCCGGAGACTGTTCCGGTGACGCCGAAGTACAACTCGAGCGCGGCGAACAGGACCACGAACACGCGCGCCGGCAGCGGGATCGGCGGGAACAGCAGGATCAGCGTGCGCCGCGGGAAATACACGCCGTAGGCGAGCAGCAGACCGTAGATCCCGCCCGAGGCGCCAACGGTCGGAAACGGCGCCGCGCCCATCCACGCGCTGACCACCAGATGCGTCAACGCGGCCGCGAGCACGCTCGCCACGTAGTACTGGATGAACCACCGCGACCCGAACAGCCGCTCCACGTCGCGGCCGAAGGTGTAGAGCGCGAGCATGTTAAAGCCGAGGTGCAGCATGCTGCCGTGGAGAAAACTGTAGCTGAGCAACTGCCACACCTCGAACGGCGGCCCGCCGCGCGGCCCGGACACCGCCGGCGGCCACAACGCGAAATTCTCGATGAGCGGCAGCCCGCCAGCGAGCTGCAGAAGGAACACCGCGATGTTGGTGCCGAGCAGAACCCCGGTGACCGGCGGCACGCCTAGGGCTCCACCGGGGTGGCGGGCGGCAGTGGCAGGCCGCGCCGCGCCATGCTGGCTCGCACGCGCTCGGGATAGTCGCTGATCATGCCGTCGACGCCGAGGTCCAGGTAGAACTCGATGAATCCGGGTTCGTTCACGGTCCACGGGATGACCGTGAGCTGCAGCGCCCGCGCTTCGACCATCGCGGCGGTGTCCAGCTCTTCGTGGTTCGGCGACCAGATGCGCCCGCCCGCGGCGTGCACCGCCTTGGGTTGCGAGCCCCGCCGCCGCCGGCCGGTCAGGTAGGCCGTGGCGATCTCGGGCGCCAGCTTTTCCACTGCGTGCAGCGTGCGCCAGTCGAACGACTGCACCGTGCTGCGCCCGGCGACGCCGGCGGAGCGGATTTGCGCGACCAGCACGCGCGCGAACGCTTCTGGCGGCAGTGTTTCATTCGGGGCCCCGGGAGAGATCTTGGTCTCGATGTTGAAGCGCACGCTGTCGTTGCCGGCTTTCTTCACCAGCGCGAACAGGTCTGCGAGCCGCGGCACGCGCGCACCGTCCACGGGCAGCTGCTCCGGGTGGCGTGCCGCATATTCGCTGCCCGGGCGCAGCCGCCCCACGTCGTAGCGCTGCAGCGCCTCGTAGCTCAGGCTGCGGATCAGCGGTCCCGGGGCCGTGATCCAGGCACCGTCGGGTCCGCGTGCGATATCGGCGTTCAGGCGCCGATCGTGGTGGATCACCACCACCCCGTCGGCGGTGACGCCGGTGTCCAGCTCGAGCGTGGCGACGCCTACGGCGAGCGCCTGGGCGAATCCGGGCAGCGTGTTCTCCGGGGCGATGCCGCGCGCGCCGCGGTGTCCCTGCAGGTCAAATGCCTGCGCGCCGGGCACGGTGGCCAGCGCCAGCGCGGTCAGGATTCGTAAAGTAAGGATGCTGTAGGGTCGCCACATGTGATACGGTGGCCATTCCGGCCATGCGCGCTGCCACGAATTATAACGGGGCGCCGCGGCGGGACCGACGATGCCCAATCTCAGCCCGTTCAAATTCTGCATGCACGGACAGCATTCCAAGCCGCGCGCGCAGTTCCGCGTCCTGCCCGGAGGCGAGCGCCGGCGCGAGGTGTGCGCCGAGTGCTATGAGAAGATCATGGCGGCGCGCAAGCAGAAGGTGGCGAAGAAGTAGCGTGGGCGAGGCGAGGCGCGCTTAGGCGTGCGGCTCTAACGGTTCAACCAGTTCCGGACCCTCGTTGCGCGCGTTGTTGACGCGCTTGCTCACCGCGTAGTGTGCGAATGGTTCGGACAGCGCGTGATCGCGCGCATAGGCGCTCGCGTCCTTCAGTCCCGCGTCCAGCCAGCCGGCATGCGCTTCATCAGGCAGCACCACCGGCATGCGGTCGTGCACTTCGGCCACCGGGCCTTGCGCGGCCTTGGTGAGGATTGCGCAGCTGAGCTTGTCCTGCCAGACGGACATCAGTCCAGCAAAGCAGAACGGCCTGCCGTCCGCACGGCGGATGTGATGCGGCTGCTTGGCACCGGCGATTTCCTGCCATTCGTACCAGCCTTCGGCGGGCAGCAGGCACCTCGTGCGCCGCAGCGGATCGCGCCACATCGGTTTGCCAGCCGCTTCCTCGAGGCGCGCATTGATGGTGAAGGTGGGCGGCTTGTCCTGCTTCCACCAGTGCGGGATCAGTCCCCAGCGCGCGGCGGCGAGGCAGAGCTCGCCCGCGTCGAGCATCAGCGACGGGACGTCGGTGGTGGGCTGGACGTTGTAGCGCCGCGGGAAATCGAGGCCGCTGCTGCGTCGCAGCTGCCAGGCGCGCTCGATCGAGGCCTGATCGGGGCTGACGTAGCGCCCGCACATGGTGCGCCAGAACAGCGTTGCGCGGGCGCCTAGGCGGCTTCCGGCTGCTTCGCCTTGGCGCGCTTGGCGCGCGGCACGGCCTTGGGTTTGTCCGGGGCCGTCACGCCGGTGCGCGGGCGGGCGCCCAGCACTTCGATGCACAGCGCGGCGATCTCGGTTTCCAGCAGCCGCTCCGCGTTGGCGTGCAGGTTGCGCACTTCCGGCGTGGAGAGCAGGTCGATCTTGTCCTTGGTCCAAAGCGCGGCGCGGCCGCGCGACAGGTTGTTTCGAATGTTCATCAGTACCTCTTTCCCGATGTGAATTCCACTTTGAGGCGCGCTACCTGCCGCCTCACGGCCTCGATGTCGGCGCGGGCCCGCTCGATTTCCAGCTTGAGCGCCTCGCTTTCAGCCTTGGCCCCGGCGGCGGCCTGCCGCTGGAACTCCGCGTGCACCTCGCGGTAGCGGGCTTCCGCCGCGTTCCAGCGCTCCACCACCAGCTGTTCCTGCTCCCGCCACTGCTTGCGCTTGTCCATGTACGGTCCTCGCGGAAATAAAAAAAGCCCGGCGTTACCGGGCTCGATGCGTTCTCGCTACGGTCACGCCGGCCGGACGTTGGTGGCCTGGGCGCCCTTGGGGCCCTGAGTGACGTCGAACTGCACCTTGTCGTTTTCTTTCAGCGTCTTGAACCCGCCGCCCTGGATCGCCGAGAAATGCACGAACAGATCCTTGCCGCCGTCCTCGGGGGTGATGAAACCGAAACCTTTTGCGTCGTTGAACCACTTCACTGTGCCTGCGCTCATGTCTGCTTCCCAAAAAATTGATGTAGAGGGCGGTTGCCCTGCGGAATGGTCGAGGAAGGAAAAAACTACCTGATGAGCGCGGCAACTGCGCCGCAAACGGACCAGCTATTTCGCAGCCTGAGAATCCTGCCCCGCCTTTATACAGGCACAGGCATATTCCGTCAATCAAAACAGCAACTTGCTCCCGACCGGGGCGCCCTCGCGGTCGCCTGCCCGGCTCAGAAGGTGATCTTGAGGCTGACCGACATGACGTCGTAGCCCGCTTTGAATTCCGTGAGATCCACCTGATGGTGCACGCCGCCGAAGTGGTCGAAATCCACGCGGACCTCGAGATCGTTCGACATCCTCATGCCCACGCCGAGGCCGATCAGGCCGGACAACGCGCGCTTCTTGGTGTCGACGTTCGCTGGGGAGCCCGCGCCGCACAGCGTGACGCAACCCGTACTTGGCGTCCGTGAACGCGAGCCCCAGCTTTGCGCCAAGGCTGAACCCCGGGGCGATGGGCGCAGTGTAGACACCCGCGATCGCGATAGCGGCGGTCTTCATTTGCGCGTACTTCGCACCCGCAAACACGATGTCGTAGGTGCCCAGGTTGTTGTAGCTGACTTCCAGGGCCGTGCGGCCCCATTGGTAGCCGCCGTTAGATCCTGCCGCCGGAGGTCACGTCCTCGTTCACGGTATTGAAGTAAAGCGACCCGCCATTGGACCAATTGCTTGAAAAGCCGATGCCGATGTAGCCCGCATTCTCCTCGGCCTGCACCGGGGTCCCCGCCAGCATGCCGGCGAGCGCTGCAACCAAGATTGCCGTTTTTCTCACGTCAGCCTCCCTCGAGTGGCCCAGTGGTCACTGGATGCCGCGCATTATGCCCAAATGCGTGCGGGTCGTCCTGAGGTCCGCACTACCCTCCGGGAACCGGAATACGCGGTCCCGGTCCAAGTTCCATCCTTTCATTCGCGGAGCCTGAGATGCAAACCAGGAAATTCGTGCTGGCGTTCGCGCTGGCGGCGCTCGGTGTCGCCGCCGTGGGCGCGACCACCACCGCCCGGAGCGCGGCGCCGGTGCCCGCGGCGACAACCGCCGCCGTGCTGCCGGATTTCGCCACCATCGTGCGCCAGTACGGCCCGGCCGTGGTCAACATCACCACCGCGGGAACGCGCAAGGCCGCCTCCAGCTCGGGCCAGGTGCCGTTGCCCGAGTTCTTTCGCGGCGCGCCGCAACCCGAAGTGCCGACGCAGGGGCAGGGTTCGGGCTTCATCGTCAGCGCCGACGGCATCGTACTCACCAACGCACATGTGGTGCAGGGCGCGAGCGAAATCACGGTCAAGCTCACCGACCGGCGCGAATTCCACGCCAAGCTGCTCGGCACGGACGCGGCCACCGACGTGGCCGTGTTGCGCATCGACGCCAGGAACCTGCCGGTGGTCAAGCTCGGCAACCCGGCGCAGGCACGCGTGGGCGACTGGGTGCTGGCCATCGGCTCGCCCTTCGGTTTCGAGAACAGCGTGACTGCGGGCATCGTCTCGGCGAAGGGCCGCTCGCTCCCGGGCGACGCTTACGTACCCTTCATTCAAACCGACGTCGCCGTGAACCCCGGTAACTCCGGCGGGCCGCTGTTCAGCCTGAACGGCGAGGTGATCGGCATCAACTCGCAGATCTACAGCCGCTCGGGCGGGTACCAGGGATTGTCTTTCGCCATTCCGATCGACGTCGTGCTGCGCGTCAAGGATCAGATCGTGGCCACCGGGCGCGCCTCTCACGCGCGCCTGGGGGTCAACGTGCAGACGCTCAACCAGGCGCTGGCCGAGTCGTTTGGCATGGAGCGCGCCACGGGCGGCCTGATCGCCGGCGTGGCGCCGGGGAGCCCGGCGGAGAAGGCCGGGCTGTTGCCGGGCGACGTGGTGCTGAAGTTCAACGGCCGGCCTGTAGCGGATTCCGGCCAGCTAGCCGGCATGGTGGGCGAGTCGCGCCCCGGCGACCAAGTGCGTTTCGAGGTGTTGCGCACGGGCAAGAAACTCGAACTCGTCGCCACCCTTGGTGCCACCGCCGATGAGAGGACGCAGGGTGTTGCCGCGGACGACGCGCCGGACCAGGGCCGGCTTGGACTCGCGGTGCGGCCGCTCACGCCGCAGGAGCGGGAGGCGGCGCATGTCACGGGCGGCCTGTTGGTGCAGGGCGTGAATGGCGCCGCGGCGCGTGCCGGCATGGCCGTGGGCGACATCGTGCTGCAGGCGGGCGGCAAGCCGGTGAGCAGCGTCGAGGAATTGCGCGCCGCGACGCAGTCCGCGAAGACCATTGCGCTCCTCGTGCAGCGCGGCGAGCAGCGCCTGTTCGTGCCTTTGCAGGCCGGTTGATTGTCACGGCCGGTCCGCTAGACGGCGTCGGGTTCACCTGGAGGAAGCCTATGCGCATCGACACGCGCGTCTACGCGCTCTACGACGAGTACTGCCACGGGCGCATTGACCGGCGCGAGTTCTTGCTGCGCGCCGCCGCCATTGCGGCGGGCGGCCTGGCGATGGCGCAGGCGCTGTTGCCGCGCTACGCGCTGGCGCAGACCATTTCGTTCACCGATCCGCGCATCAAGGCGCAGTACGTGGCTTACGCCTCGCCGAGGGGAAACTCCGGCAGCATGCGGGGCTACCTGGTGCAGCCGGCGGGTTCCGGGCCGTTTCCCGCGGTGCTGGTGATCCATGAGAACCGCGGGTTGAATCCCTACACCGAGGACGTGGCGCGGCGCGTGGCGGTGGAAGGATTCCTCGCGCTGGCGCCCGACGGTCTGTTTCCGGCGGGCGGCTATCCCGGCAACGACGACGACGGGCGCGCGCTGCAGGCGGGGCTCGACCAGGCGAAGTTGCGCACCGACATGCTGAACAGCGCGCGCTTCCTGAAGGCGCACAGGCTCTCCAGCGGCAAACTGGGGGCGACCGGGTTCTGCTGGGGCGGCGGCGCGGTCAACTTTCTCGCCGCGGCGATGGGCGCCGAGCTGCAGGCGGGCGTGCCGTTCTACGGGGCCGCTGCCGAGGGCGCCGAGGTGCCGAGGATCAAGGCGCCGCTGCTGGTGCAGCTGGCGGAGAACGACCCGCGCATCAACGGCATGTGGCCGGCGTTCGAGGCGGCGCTGAAGGCGCATGGCGTGGCGCACGAGATGCACATGTATCCGGGCACCCAGCACGGGTTCCACAATAATTCGACACCGCGCTACAGCGAGGCGGCGGCGAAGCTGGCGTGGCAGCGTACCGTGGCGTTCTTCCGGCAACACCTCGCCTAGCTAGCGCCGGCGTTCGTACCAGCGCGACATCGCTTCCATCGCCAGCCAGGACGCGGCGGCCGCCGCGAGCAGCACCACTTCGGCCGCGGTCCAGCCCCAGCGCTCGACGATCAGGGAGAACAGCGTCGGCGCGGCGGCATTGACGATCAGGATCGGCGTGGCGAGGAGGCCGAGCACCGCGCCGTAGCCGGTGGCGCCGAACAGCGCGAGCGGCACCGCGCCGCGCACGATGGTGATCACGCCTTGCGAGGCGCCCATCAGCAGCGTGAAGGCGAGGATGGCGTGGAAATTTCCGCTCGCGAGCAGGAGCAGCACGAATGAGGCGGGCAGCGCGCCGATGGCGATCCGCGCCACGGTGATGGCGCGCAAGTTGCGCGCGAAGAATATCTCCACCACGCGTCCGCCGAACTGCGCGAAGCCTTTCATCGAGGCGACCCACACCGCGGCCGCCGCGGCCAGGCCCGCGGCCTCGAGCAGCGGCACCAGCTGCACCGTGACCACGCCGAATACGAAGGCATTCAGCGACATGACGAAAGCGAAGAGCGCGATCGCCATCGTGCGCACGCGCCCGGCGAGTGGCTTGCCCTCGGGTGAAGGTTGCGCCGCGGCGGCGGCCGCCGCAGGGTGGTCCGCCTTCTCGTGTCGCGCGAGGCCGAACCAGTTGAGCGGCAGGCACACGACGAAGTTGATGAGCGCGAACCAGGCCAGCGTCTCGCGCCAGCCTGCGGCCTCGTTCAGGTAGTGCCCCAGGACCCAGAACACCGTCGAGGCGAAGGCGCCGAACAGCGTGAGGTAGGAGATGGCGCGCCGGCCGCGTGAGGGCACCACCTGCACCAGCGCCGCGAACGCGGCGTCATACAGGCACAGGCGCATGCCCACGCCGAGGAAGGCCCACACCGCGAGGTACGCGGCTTCGCCGCGCACTTGCGACAGCATGAGCAACCCGGCGGAAACCAGCATGGTTCCCGTGGACATCACTGCGCGTGCGCCGTAGCGGTCGATGGCGCGCCCGGCCCAGGTCGAGACCGCGCCCATCGTCAGCAGCGACACGGTGAAGCCGAAGTAGACCAGGCTGCGGCTCCAGCCCATGTCGCTTGCGATCGGGCCGGCGAGCACGCCGAGGCAGTAATAGCTCGTGCCCCAGGCGGTGATCTGCGTGATGCCTAGTGCGCAGACCGCAAAGAGGAACGGGTCGGAGAAGCGCGCAGGCGCCTTCTGGGTCATGGCGCGCGTATCGTACGACGACCATAGCGGAATGCCCGGGCAGGTTCGCTGCGGTGTGGGGTAAGCTAGCCGCATGGTCACAGCAAAATCCGGCATCAAGCGCGCCCCGGCGAAACGCCGGGCGATGAAGGCGAAGGCAGAGACCCGGGGGCTGACCCCCGCCGAGTGTCGCCTGGATATGCTCTCCGGTGTCGCGGAGGAAGTGCGCGAGCGCGTGATAAAGGAAGGCGGGGAGATCATCGGCACCTACAAGGATCCCCTGGGCGGCAGTGCGCTGCTGTCCTGCATCCTGCCGATCTCGAAAGTCGAACCCACGCCGTTCCAGCGCGACCTGTCGGACGCCCACCACAAGAAGCTGGCGGATGTGATCGACAAGACCGGGATGTTTCTCGACCCCATCATCTGCGTCACCGCGCCCAAGGAGGGTTTCTGGACGCCGAACGGCATGCACCGCCTGATGGCCTTGCGGCGGCTCGGCGCGAAGTCGGTGACCGCGCTGGTGGTGCCCAATCGCGAGGTGGCGTGGCAGATCCTGGCACTGAATACGGAGAAGGCGCACAACCTGCGCGAAAAATCGCTGGAGGTGATCCGCATCTATCGCGGCCTGATCGACGAGGACGCGACGCGCGTCGAATCCGGTTTTTCGTTCTACCTGGAGGAAGCCGCGTTCGTCACCATGGGGATCTGCTACGAGAACAACGCGAAATTTGCCGGCGGGGCGTACAACTCGATCGTCAAGCGGTTGGAGAAATTTTCAGCCGAGCCGATCTCGAAGGCGCTGAAGGTGCATGAGAAGCATGCCGAGCTGCTGCAGGAGTTGGATGCGCGGGTGGCGGAGGTGATGAAGAAGTTGAAGGACAAGGGATTCGTGAGCCCGTACCTGCGCGCGTTCGTCGTGGCGCGCATCAATCCGCTGCGCTGGATCCAGGGCGAGCCGCCGGCGCTGGAAGAAGTGCTGAAGACCATGACCGGGCGGGCGGTGAAATTCAACACCGAGAAAATCAAGCAGGCGGACCTGGCGTCGACCGGCGGGGCGGCCGACGACGCGGAGTGAAGTAGAGTGCCTGCATGGCACTTAAGGCGACGATTTTCAAGGCCAGCCTGCAGGTTTCGGACATGGACCGGAACTACTACGGCGAACATGCGCTGACGCTGGCGCGACATCCTTCCGAAACCGATGAGCGCATGATGATGCGCGTGCTGGCGTTCGCGCTGAATGCGCATGAACATCTTGCGTTCGGGAAGGGATTGTCGGATATGGATGAGCCTGATTTATGGCAGAAGGACCTGACTGGCCAGATCGTGCACTGGATCGATGTGGGTCAACCGGATGAGAAGCGCTTGATCCGCGCCAGCGGAAAGGCGGACCGGGTGACGGTGTACGCCTACGGCAGAGGGACGGACCTGTGGTGGGAGGCGAGCGCCGGGCGACTAGGGCGTGCGAGGAATCTGGCGGTGTGGCGAGTGCCCGCGGACGCCAGTGAATCCGTTGGGAGACTTGCGGAGCGTGCCATGCAGTTGCAATGCATGATTCAGGAAGGGCAGGTGTGGTTCAGCAGTGCGGTGGATTCGGTGCAGGTGGAATTGGACGTACTTCAGCCAGGAACGGGGCGGTCAAGCTGATTTCGTGGTTGCCCAGGAGTCCCTGAGACTCACCGTCCGATTGAATGTTGCGGCATCCTTCTGGTCGACGATAAAGTAGCCGTGGCGCTCGAACTGAATCGGCTGCTCTGCCAGTGAGTCCTGCAGCGCGGGCTCGAGAAACGCGGTGACCAATTTCTTCGAGTCCGGATTCAAATGCTCCGCACTTTCAGGAAGCGGCATGTTGAACAGTCTGTCGTATAGGCAGACCTGCGCAGATATGGCGTGACGGGCGCTGACCCAATGAATATTCCCCTTCACCTTGTAGTTATCCGCCCCAGCCGTCCCTGACTTCGAATCCGCGTGGTAGACGCACCTCACCGTATCCGTCGCCTTGTCGTACCCCGTGCACTTGACCACATACCCATAGCGCAAGCGCACCGTGTTTCCAGGGAACAAACGGAAGTACCCCTTCGCGGGCGCCTCCTGGTAGTCCTCCCGCTCGATCCATAGTTCGCCGGAAAACGGCACCTCACGTTTTCCCCAGTCGGGTTTCTGCGGGTGGTTGGGAACGAGGCACATCTCCTCCTGCCCTTGCGGATAATTCTCGATCACCAGCTTCACCGGATCCAACACCGCCATCCGCCGCGGAGCGACCTCGTTCAGGTGCTCGCGCATGCAATCCTCTAGCGTCGAGAAGTCGATGGTCTGGTTGGCTTTGGACACGCCAATGCGCTCGGCGAACGTGCGAAAACCCTCCGCCGTATAACCGCGTCGCCGCGCCCCGGCCAGGGTCGGCATGCGCGGATCGTCCCAGCCATCCACATGGCCTTCCTCGACGAGCTGGAGGAGTTTGCGCTTGGACAGGACGACGTGCGTCAGGTTGACGCGCGCGAACTCGATCTGCTGGGGCAGGGGACGCTTCAGCATTCCGCCATCGGCGAGCTTGTTCAGCAGCCAGTCGTAGAACGGCCGCTGGTCCTCGAACTCCAATGTGCACAATGAGTGGGTTATGCCCTCGACCGCATCCTCGATCGGATGCGCGTAGGTGTACATCGGGTAGATGCACCACTTGTCCCCGGTGCGGTGGTGGGTCCCGCGCTTGATCCGGTACAGGGTCGGGTCGCGCATGTTGATGTTGGGCGAGGCCATGTCGATCTTCGCGCGCAGCACATGCGCCCCATCCGCGTGCTGTCCGTCCCGCATCTCGCGAAACAGCGCCAGGTTGTCGTCGATCTTCCGCTCGCGGTCAGGACTGTTGTTCCCCGGCTCGGTAAAGCTGCCGCGGTTGAGCTGCACCTGCTCGGCCGACTGGCTGTCCACGTAGGCATGGCCCTCGGAAATCAGCAGTTCCGCCGCCCGGTACATGAAATCGAAGTAGTCCGAGGCGTACAAGGCCGTGCCGTAGTCGTACCCGAGCCATTTCACCATCTCGAGGATGGATTCGACGTATTCCTTTTCCTCCTTCTCCGGATTGGTGTCGTCGAAGCGCAGGTTGCATTTCCCGCCGTAGAGCTGCGCCAGCCCGAAATTCAGCGCAATGGCCTTCGCGTGCCCGAAATGCAGGTAGCCGTTGGGTTCCGGCGGGAACCGGGTGACGATGGTCTTGTGCTTACCCGAGGCGAGGTCCGCCTCGATGATCTGCTTGATAAAGTTGGAAGTGGAGGGCGGCTGGGGCTTGTTCACGAAATCGATTCTAACGGCGCTTCGCCTACCAGACGGTCTGCAGCCGGGGAAAGCGGCGCAGCCGCGCGTCCGCGGTCACCAGTCTTGCGCCCAAGGCCAGCGCAGTCGCGGCGATGATCCGATCGGCCGGATCGCCGGGCGCCGATGCGTCGAAAGAGCCGGCCAACACGGCGATTTCAGCCGTGACGGGCTGCAGCTGCAATTCCGGAAGCCGCGCGAGGTCCTCGCACCACCGATCCAGCGGAACTCCCAGCGCAAGGCGGCCGCGGCGCACCGCGGTGGAAATTTCGAGCAAGCTGATCGCCGACGCCCGCAGGAGTCCATCGACCTGCGCCGAACGAATCGTGCGCTTCGCCCGTGCCGAAAGTGGTTTGCTGCCGCTGGCCCACCAGACGAGGACGTGGGTATCGAGGACGATCAACGGTTCATGTCCCACTCTTCCGGCGCCAGCACCGGACCGAGCGGGTCGTCATACCGCAGCACGCTCCCCTTAAGCCGGGCCCGGGCGGCGGCGGCCTCGTCCTTGGATGCCGCGGGCGGCGCGATCTCCGCGATCACCTTGCCTCTCGAAGTGACCCGCAGCCGCTCGCCGCCCCGCACCCTGGCAAGGTACTCGGGCAGTTTCTGCCGCAATTCGGTGACTTTGACGGACTTGGGCATGGCGCTCAGTGTACAGATAGAGTGTACACATCGTGCGCGCCGGCCTCAAGCCCGCGCCGCATTGGCGGTCGGCCAGCCGGGCGAGCCCGCACCGGGTAATATGCGCAAGCCATGAAAGCCGTCGGCTTCTACAAGCACCTGCCCATCGACCACCCCGAGTCGCTGCTCGACGTCGAGATCGAGGCGCCGCAGGCCACCGACCGCGACCTGCTGGTCGAAGTGAAAGCTGTGTCGGTGAATCCGGTGGACACCAAGCGCCGCGCCGCCGGCGCGAAGCCCGGCCCGGAACTCAAGATCCTGGGCTATGACGCCGCGGGCGTGGTGGCCGCGGTCGGACCGCAGACGCAGTGGTTCAAGCCCGGCGACAAGGTGTACTACGCGGGCAGCAACCAGCGCCCGGGCGCCAACAGCCAACTGCATCTGGTGGACGAGAGGATCGTGGGCCGCATGCCCAGCAACCTGTCGTTTGCCGAGGCGGCGGCGCTGCCGCTCACCACCATCACCGCCTGGGAGGCGATGTTCGATCGCATGGGGGTGTCGAAGTCCGGCGCCGACGCAGGCAAGCGCCTGCTGGTCCTCGGCGGCGCGGGCGGCGTGGGCTCGATCGCCATCCAGCTGGCGAAGAAGCTGGCGCGCCTCAAGATCATCGCCAGCGCCTCGCGGCCGGAGTCGATCACCTGGGTGAAGAGGCTGGGCGCCAACGGCACCGTGGATCACACCAAGCCGCTGCCGGAACAGCTGGCCGCCCTGGGCGTGCCGGAGGTGGATTACATTTTCTGCTGCAACAATACCGAGCAGGTGTTTCCCCTGCTGCCCCGGCTGATCGTGCCGCAGGGCCGCATCTGCTCCATCGTGCGCATGGCCGGGCCGGTGGACCTCTCACTGCTGCAGGAGAAGAGCGTGAGTTTTTCCTGGGAAGGGATGTTCACGCGCTCGACGTTCCAGACGCCGGACATGGAAGCGCAGCACGATCTTCTGGAAGATGCCGCCGGCATGCTCGAATCCGGTGCACTGGTGACCACCTTCGCGGAGAACCTGGGCAGGATCTGTGCCGCCAACCTGAAGCAGGCGCACCAGCGCATCGAGCAGGGACACATGATCGGCAAGCTGGTGCTGGAAGGTTTCTGACCGGTTTGACTTGCGTCAAGCCGCGAGTCGCGGCAAGGAGTACAGCTTAGGCGTCGACTTCCCGCAAGGAACGCTGCTGTGAGCCCCGCCGCCCCGATCCGCACCCCGACCGAACTCTACGCCCACGCCATCGCCATCGAGCGCGAAGCGGCCGAGCGCTATTCCGAATTCGCTCAGCGCATGTCGGACCTGGGTGACGAGAACGTGGCGGCACTGTTCCGCCAGCTTGCCGTATTCGAGGCCGAACACCTCGACACTCTGGAAGCCAGGACCGCGGGGCTGGAGGTGCCGCGCATCGCGCCCAGAGAGTACGCCTGGCTCGACGCGGATGCGCCGGAAACCGCGGCGCGCGAGCTCGTGTTCCGCCTGCTCACGCCGCGCCAGGCGCTGGCCATCGCCCTGGACGCCGAGCGCCGCGCGCAGCAGTTTTTCGCCGACGTGCGCGCCACCGCCACCGACCCGGCGCTGCGCGCACTGGCGCAGGAAATGGCCGCCGAGGAGCAGGGGCACATTGCCATGGTGGCGCAGGCGATCGAGCGCACGCCAGAAGGGCGCGTCGAATGGGCCACCGTGTTCGGCAAGTAGTCCGGAGCTTGCCCGCGCTTGTTCTGGACTGTATAGTCCAGAACCATGGCCCGCCCGCGCGAATTTGATCCCAGCCAGGTCCTCGAGCAGGCGACGCGTGTGTTCTGGGCGCGCGGCTTCGAGCACGCCTCGCTTGACGATCTGTGCGGGGCCACCGGCCTCAACCGCTCCAGCCTGTACGCCGCCTTCGGCGACAAGCGCAACCTGTACCTGCAGTCCCTCGCCAGGTATGAGGAGGGTTCCGTCGAGCGCATCCGTAAGGTGTTCGAGGGCAAGCCGGTGCGGCAGGGGCTGCAGGACTTCCTCGACGGCCTGATCGATTCGATCGTTGCCGGCCGGGGCCGGCGCGGCTGCTTCATCGGCAACTGCGCCGCGGAAATGGCGCGCCTGGACCGCACTGCCGCCGCGCGCGTGAAGCAGAGCCTGGCGCGCATCGAAGAAAGTTTTTACGCGGCGCTCACGCGCGGCGGCGTGCCGCAGGCGCGCGCGCGCGCGCGCTTCATCACCGCCGCGGTGCAGGGACTGCGCCTCGTCGGCAAGGCCAACCCGGATCGCGGCGCGCTCGAAGACATCGCGGCCCAACTCATTCACTGCCTCGACCATTAAAGGAGTTCTGCCATGCGCCTGATGCCCCGCAAGCCCGTCCCCAGCCTCGAATTTGACACCCTCGACGGCGGCCACTGGTCGCTCGCTGCGCAAAAACCGAAGAATTTCACCATGGTGGTGTTCTACCGCGGCCTGCATTGCCCGATCTGCCGCAAGTACACCAGCGAGCTGAACGGCATGATCGCCGACTTCGACAAGCGCGGCGTGTCCACGGTGATCACCAGCAACGACACCAAGGAGCGCGCGCAGCAGACCAAAGAGACCTGGGGCATCCCGAATCTCACCATCGGCTATGGCGTGCCGGTGGAAAAGTCGCGCGAGTGGAACCTGTACGTCTCGACCGGCCGGGGCAAGACCTCTGCGGGCATCCAAGAGCCGGCGCTGTTCGCCGAGCCTGGCCTGTTCCTGGTGAAGCCGGACCAGACGCTGTACTGGGCGAGTATTTCCACCATGCCCTTTGCGCGTCCGCACTTTCCGGAGATCGCCGCGGCGATCGATTTCGCCGTCAGCAAGGACTATCCGGCGCGCGGCGAAGCCTGAGCATGAAGGCCCTGGTCCTTGCTGGACTGCTCTTCGCCCAGGCGGCGCTTGCGGGCGAAGCGGACGTGGTCGACGTTAAGGTGCGCCGCAACGCCTCGGGCACCTACGACTTCGATGTGGCGGTGAAAAGTGTGGACAAGGGCTGGTCTCACTACGCTGATGCCTTCGAGGTCCTCGCGCCCGACGGTACGCTGCTCGGCCGGCGCGTGCTGCTGCACCCGCACGAGACCGAGCAACCTTTCACGCGCGAACTCTATGGAGTGAAGATCCCCGGTGGCATAACGCGCGTTACGGTGCGCGCACGCCACAAGCCCAAGGGCTACGACGGCAAGACGATGAGCATCGCGCTGCCGCGCTAGTTCAGCGAAGCGCCGCCGTAGAGCTCGGTGGTCGGGAAAAACGCGAACCAGCCGAACCAGTGCAGGGCGCGGCTTTTCTGCCACACGGGAAGCATGGTGCCGGTGGAGGCGAAGTAGCCGCCGTAGGCGGCGCCGGCGCTGCAGGGCGCAGCAAGCGCCAGCGCGAGGATCAGCGCAGTAGCGGCGCGAACCATCGCCTGCGGATCCAGTAGTCGAGGGACAGCATCCCCGGGCCATGGCACACGGTCACCAGCAGGAGTAAGCCCCAATAGAAATGCGACATCAGTGCCGCTTCGTTGCCGCCCAGCACGTGCCAGAAGGCCACCACGGCCATGATGTTGACCGCGGACAGCGACAGCGCTGCGAAGCGCGCCGCAAGCCCGAGCGCGAGCAGCGGCGGAAAGAACAGCTCGCCGAAGGTGCCGGCCCAGGCCGCGAGCTCGGGCGACAGCAGCGGCACGCGGTACTCGTTCGAGAACAGGTACAGGGTGCCGTCCCAGTTGCCGATTTTCAGCAGGCCGGAGCGGAAAAACACATCCGTGATGTACAGGCGGATGGCCAGGTCCAGGCCGTGGCCCGCGGTTTGCATCCAGTCGATGGCGCGCTCGATCAGGGGAACGGCGTTTTTCATTGGGTGATCACTCCTGTTTGTACCCACGCCGCCAGCGCGACGCGCGCCACGAACGCTGCATCCGCGGTCGCGGCGGCCTCGAGCGCCGGGCCGAGCGCATCGCCCGCCTGCAGCCGCTCGAGGAAGAGGTAGTCGCCGGGACGCAGCGAACAGACTTCGACGCGCCAGGCCAGGCGGTGAATCAGGATGCAGTCGGGCCCGGCGTCCAGATCCACTGTGGTGTTTTCGCTGCCGTCCTGATGCGCTTCCCACAGGCGCGCGAGCGGCCAGCGCGACTCGAGCAGTGCGCAGGCGGGCGCCAGCCGCACCTGCGTGGGGCGCGAGAAATCGAAGGGCGCGGCGTCGGCGGCGAAATGGGCGCGATGCGCGAGCCACTCCATGCGCGCGACGTCAGGGAGATAGGGCAGGTCCTGCGTGTGCGGGTAATCCTCCGCAAAACGCGCCATGTGCGCACCGTATTCATGCAGGTCGCCGCTGGTCGACGGGTGCGCGCGCGCGTAAGCGCGCGCCAGCGCGTCGAAGAATTCAATGCCGACGATCTTGCGCACGATGGGGTAGGCGCCGGCCAGCGCCGCGTTCCAGTTGCCGAACACGTTGTCCCGGTAGACCGACAGGCGTGTCGCGTCGGGCGTGGCGGCGAGCACGGCCGCCGCGAATTCGCGTTGCAGCTCAAGCAGCGAGGGCATGCCGTGCATCCATGCAGGACTGCGCCTTGGCGGCTTCCGCCAGCAGTACCTCGAGCGCTGGCACATCGGTGTCCCATTCGATCAGCGTCGGCACGGGGCCGAAGCGCTCCAACGCTGCCTCGTACAGCCGCCACACGGGATCGGCGACCGTAGCGCCGTGAGTGTCGATCAGGCAGTGCTCGCCCTCGAAGAACCCGGCGAGGTGGATTTCCTCGACACTCTCCGGGTCGAGCGCGCGCATCTGCGTGAGCGCATCGCGCCCCAGGTTCACCTCGTTCACGTACAGATTGTTGACATCGAGCAGCAGTCCGCAGCCGCTACGCCGCACGAGCGCGGCGAGGAATTCGCCCTCGCTCATGTCGCCGGGGCCGGGTTCCAGATAGACCGAGATGTTCTCGACCAGGATGCGCCGCCCGAGGAGGTCCTGCAACTGCCCTACGCGGCCGGCAACCAGCGCGAGCGCCTCCTGCGTGCAGGGCAGGGGCAGCAGGTCGTTGTAATGGCGGCCCGCGGTCGCGCCCCAGCACAGGTGCTCGGACACGAACGCGGGCTCCACCCGTTCGACCAGCTCACGAAGCCTGGCCGCGTGCTCGTTGCTATAGCCTTGCGCCGATCCCAGCCCCAGCCCCACGCCATGCAGGCTGACCGGAAGATTGCGCCGGACGTGCTCGAGGACGTGGCGCTCGCGGCCGCCGGCGCCGAAGAAGTTCTCGCTATGCACTTCAACCCAGCCGGCCGCGGGCTGCGCGCCCAGGAACTGCGCAAAATGACGGGCGCGCAAGCCGATGCCGGCGCCGAGCTGCGGCAAGCGGTCAGCCTTTCTTCATCTTGGCGAGCTTGCCGGCCTCACCCTGCGTCAGGCTGCCGCCCATCGTCACGCACGTGCCGGTCTTCACCACCTTGAAGTCGTTCACGTCGTAGTCCATCTTCGACTGCCCTTGACAGGAATGCGCCGTCTTGTTGCTGCCGCAGTCGTTCTTGCCGGCTTTCGCCGCGCCCCAGCACTTTTCCTGGCCCTTGTCCTGTGCCATCGCGCCGGTGCTTGCGCCAAGCGCGAACAATCCAGCCACCGCCGCTGCCACGAGAGTTTTCTGATCCACTGTGCATCTCCTTTACGGGTTGGGGCCCCTTGGGCGAAACCGTGCCGGTGTGTCGCGTCCGCTGCCCCGCCAATTACGCCCGCCAAAGTTTATTTTCTGGGATGTAAGGTTTGCCACCCGGCGCGGGCCTACTTGGGGATGGCGACCACGGCAACCGAGGCACTGGCGCACTGGCGCCCGCAGCTTATGGCGTTTGCGCTGCGTCGCACGCGCAGCCGCGAGCAGGCGGAGGACGCGGTGCAGGAAACCCTGCTGGCGGCGCTCGAGGGCGTGGACCGCTACGCCGCACAATCCTCGCTCGGCACCTGGCTCTTCGGTATCCTGAAGCACAAGATCGTGGACGGCTTTCGCCGCGCACCCCGGGAGGAACCCCTGCAATCGAGCGCAGATGAATTGATGCACGAGGGTGCCGACCCCGAGCAGAGCTGCGCCAGCCGGTTCGCGCTGGCGCTTTTCGATCGCAGCCTGGGCCGGCTGCCCGCGCGAACCGCGCACGCCTTCGTGCTGCGCGAAGTGCTGGGCATGGATACCCCGGAAGTCTGCGCGGCGCTGTCGATTACGCCCTCGCATTGCTGGGTTCTGGTACACCGCGCGCGGGAACGCCTGCGCCGCTGCCCCGACATCGGCCAGCTCGCCGTCGAGGCTGGATAGTGGGCTTTGAGGACCTGGTCCGCACCCATGCCAGGGATCTGTATCGCTACGCCTATTGGCTCGCCCGCGACCGGCAGCAGGCCGAGGATGTGGTGCAGGAGGCGCTGCTGCGCGGCTGGCGGGCGTTCCCGCGCCTGCGCGAGCGCGCGGCGGCGAAATCCTGGCTGTTCTCCATCGTGCGCCGCGAGTACCTGCGCGCGCTGGGAAGCGCCGCGCCGCAGACGGAGAGCCTCGATACCATGGACCTGCCCGACGAGCGGCAGGAGCTGTTCGGCGTGGAAATGCGCGATGCTCTCATGGCCCTTCCCGCCTCCTATGCCGAGCCGCTCGCACTGCAGCTGCTCGGCGGCTTCAGCTGCGCCGAGATCGCGACCATGATCGGCACCACCGAGGGCGCGACCATGACCCGCCTCACGCGCGCGCGCCAGGCGCTGAAGCGCCTGGTGGCGCCGAGGGAACGCGCAGGAGGCCGCACGTGAACTGCCTCGACTACCGCCGGGCGCTCCTCGCCGGCACGGGCGAGGCCGACGCCATGCGCGTGCACCGCCTGCAGTGCGCGGGCTGCACCGCGGAATGGCAGGAGCATGCCGCGTTCGAAGGCGCATTGCGCCAGGCGCTGGAGGTGCCCGTACCGGAGGGCTTCGCCGAACGGATGACCACCGTACCCGTCGCGCGGCGCCGCCGCTTCCTCGCCGCGGCGGCCACCACGCTGGTCGCGGTCGGCGCGGGCAGCTATGCCTGGCTCGCGCGCCAGGACCCGCTGGCGCTCGCGTGCATCGATTTCGTCATGAAGGAAGAAGCCAAGTCGATCATGATGGGCGCCATGCCGCGGGCGGAAGCGCGGGTTGCGCTGGCCGGGACGCTGCCTGTCGAAGTGCTGGAGGGCGTCGGGCAGGTGCGGCACATCTCGCCCTGCCCGTTCAACGGGGCGACCGCCTACCACGTGGTGCTGGCGGTGCCGCAGGGCAAGGTGACGCTGCTGGTGATGCCGTCCGCGCCAATGCGCGGCGTGCGCCACGCGGACAAGGAAGGCATGCACGCGGCTGTGGTGGCGACGAAAAACGGCAGCGTTGGCATCGTCGGCGCCGACGCTGCGGTGGTGATGAGCGTCGCCGGGGCGTTTCAGGCCTATGCCGCGACGCGCAGCGCGTAGTCCGGGCCGTTCACGATACGATCGTAGTAAGAGCGGTGCGCATCCGAGCCTGCGGGCCGCTGTGCGACAAAGCGCCGCTCCCAGGCCGCGTAGTCGTAGCGCAGCGCAATTCCCTCGACGTACAAGGCGCCGCAGCGCATGCCGTACAGCGTGCCGCGGCCGGGCGAAAGCGAAACGCGGGTGGCAAGGCCGTATCGTTCACCGCGAAAATTTGGCATGCCCGCAGCGCCATTGTTGACCAGGGCGCGTTCGCCGGCGATGCGGCGCAGCACCGGCAGGCAGGTATGGCTGGAGGCGAACACCCTGACCCCGGAGCGATCGAAATCCGCGGCGGCCTGCGCGAGGCCGCCGGCGCTCGACAGCGCTTCCCGGGAGAAATTCCACCCGGCGAGCGATGCGGCGTCGCCGTGCACGATGCCGATGCGCTCGCCGCCGACCTCCGCCAGAAGATGCATGGGCAATGCGGACAGCGCGCGAAGGTCGCGGCCCGAACTCTGCGCTGAAGCGCGCAGCCGTTCCATGATGCGGTTGGAGTGCGCCACCGTGGCGTCGCCGACCCAGTCCGGGTAGCCGCAACCACAGCCGGTGTCATCTCCCGGCGCTGCGATCTCGGTCTCCACGTTGCCGCGCATGGCATGGAAGCCGAGCACGGATTCATCGACGCGGGCGTAGTCCGCCGGATCGACGTCGAACCAGTGGAAATCCCCATTGAATACCAATGCCTTACTGCCCGGCTCGGCAGCGTAAGCCTCCAGCAGCGCCTGGAGGGCGAAGGGATTTCCGTACAGGCCGCCGGCGATCCAGAGCGTGTCGGCGCACAGTTCCGCCGCGCCGGAAAACGCATCGGGCGCATAGCGGTAGGAAATCGGGCAGCTGCGTCCGGGGCCTTGGTGCATGCCCAGGTTGGTCGTCCGCGACCGGCAGCGCTTACATGCGCCGGCAAGAAGGTACCATTCCAGCATGAACAATTTCGGCGACTCCGTCACCAGCGCGACCTCGGCGCTCCTCGAGCGTCTCGCCGCACATCTTCCCAACCTGATCGGCGCCATCCTGCTGCTGGCGGTAGGCTGGATGCTGGCGCGCCTGCTGCGCGTGCTGGCGGTGCGTGGCATGCGGCTCGCCGAGACACTTATCGAACGCATTGCCGGGCCGTCGCGCCTGCGCGTGGGCCGCTCGGCCAATGTGCTTGGCACCGTCGTGTACTGGGTGGTGCTGCTGTTCTTCGTCACCGCGGCGACCCACGTCCTCGGGTTGCAGACGTTCACCGACTGGCTCGCGCGGCTCCTGGATTTTCTGCCGACGCTTGCCGCGGGACTGCTGATCATCGTCGCCGGATACATATTGGCGGGCTTCACTGCCGATCTGGTGCATGCCACGGCGACGCGCCTGCAGCCGGCGCAGCGCAGCGCGCTTGCGCGACTGGCGCAGGGCGCGACGCTGGTCGCGGCGATCCTGGTGGGCGCAGACCAGATCGGCGTCAAGGTCACCTGGATCGCGATCCTCGCCGCTGTGGTCATTGCCTCGGTGCTGGGTGGCGTGACCATCGCGGTTAGCCTCGGAGCGCGCAGCTACGTTGCCAATCTCATTGGTGCGCATTACCTGCGGCAGGCATTCCAGATCGGCCAGCGCGTGCGCGTTTCGGGATTCGAAGGACGCATCGTTGACGTGAGCGCAACCTCGCTGGTACTGGAGACGAAAGACGGGCGCGTCGCGCTGCCGGGCCGCGTGTACCACGACGAGCCCATCGTGCTCCTCACGGGCGACGGCAATGGCTGACGCCGAAACGCTCAGCCACGCGTTCATGCGCGCGCGCCCTGCGGAGGCGGCGCGCGTTCTGGAGGCGGTGGCGCCCGCGGAAGCGGCGGCGCTGCTGGCGCGCGTGCCCGCGCGCCTCTCGGCACCGGTGTTTGCCGCGATGCGGCCGAACGCCGCAGCGCGCAGCCTCGGCGGTCTGGAGGACGAGCAGGCGCTGAGCCTGCTCGGCGAGCTCGGTACCCAGCCCGTGGTCGCGGTGCTGCGCCATCTGCCGGAGCCGCGGCGCTCGCAACTCATCGCCGGGCTGCCCACGGCGGCGGCGCTCGCCTCGAAACTGCTGCTGGGCTACGTGGAGGACTCGGTGGGCGCCTGGACCGATCCCGACGTGCTCGCGCTGCCGGGTGCGACACAGGCCGCCGACGCGCTCGAACGTGTGCGCCATGTCGAGGCCACGGTGCAACGCGTATTCGTGACAGCGGCCGACGGACGCCTGGAAGGCTGGGTGCCGCTGCCGGTGCTGCTGCGCGCGCCCGCCGCCGCAACCCTCGCATCGGTGATGACCAAGCCCGAATCGGTGGTCTCCGCGCAAACGCCGCTGGCCGGCGCGATGGGGCATCCGGGTTGGGAGCACGCTTCCATCCTGCCGGTGATCGAGTCGGGCGAGCGGCTGGTGGGCGTGCTCACGCGCGACGCGTTGACGCGCGCGCTGCGGCGCACCGCGCGCTCGCCGCGCTCCGAGTCCGAACACACGCTCGCCGGCATGCTCGCGCGCGGCTACTGGGACGCGCTCTCCGGCGGCGCCGAGGCGATGGCGACGCTGCTGCCGCCGGTGAAGCCGCTGGCCGGGAGATCCGATGAGCACTGAGACTCTGCCCGCGGTCGCCGCGCTCAATCAGAGATTCCTGCTCGATTTTCCGGGCGAAGCGGCGCGCGAGCTGGAAGCGATGCCGGCGCAAGACGCAGCCTCGCTGCTCGCGACGCATGCACCGCGCGCCGCGGTGCGCGCCTGGGAGGCGCTCGCGCCCGACGTGGCGCGTGAAGTGCTGGAGCTCCTGCCCGGCGCGCTCGCGCGCCACGTGCTCGCGGAGTCCGAGCCCGCGTCGAGCGTGGCGGTGCTTTCGCAACTCGAGCCCGAGGAGCGTGAGGCGCGGCTGTCGGGCCTGGACAAGGAGGTGGCGCGCGAACTGCGCGAGCTTGCCGCCTATCCGGAGAATTCGGCCGGGCGCCTCATGGACACGCGCGTCAGCCCCTTGCGCGCCGGCATGACGGTGGGCGAGGCGATCGAGCGGTTGCGCGCCATCCGGCGCCGCGGCCTGCGCGAACTGTACGTGGTGGACGACGAGGGACGCCTCGCCGGGCGCGTCGAGATGCAGGATCTGGCGCTCGCCGACCATGCGCGTCCGGTGAGCGAGATCCAGCGCGGCGTGGTGGCGGTGGTGCGCGACCTGGATCCGCGCGAGGAAGTGGTCGAGATCCTGCAGCGCGAGCCGATCACGGTGCTGCCGGTGCTGAACCACGCCGGCCGCTTCATCGGCGTCATCCGCCAGGCCGAGCTGATGGCGGCGGTGGAGGAGGAAAGCAGCCAGGACATGCTGACCATGGTGGGCGCGAGTCCGGACGAGCGGGCGCTGTCGCGGCCCTGGTTCGCGGTGAAGAAGCGCCTGCCTTGGCTGCAGATCAATTTGCTCACCGCGTTTCTCGCCGCGGCGGTGGTGGGATTGTTCGAGGGGACGATCGCCAAGTTCACCGCGCTCGCCGTGCTGCTGCCGGTGGTGGCGGGCCAATCGGGCAATGCCGGCGCGCAGGCGCTCGCGGTGACCATGCGCGGGCTGGTGCTGCGCGAGATCAGCCTGCGCCACTGGCCCAAGGTGGTGTGGAAGGAAGCGGCGGTGGGCATGTTCAACGGACTCGCGGTGGCGCTCACCACCGGCATCGGCGTTTACTTCTGGAGCGGCTCGATCGGGCTGGTGTGGGTGATCGCCATTTCGATGGTGATCTCGATGATCGCCGCCGGGCTCGCGGGCGCGGCGGTGCCGATCCTGCTGCGCCGCTTCGGGCAGGATCCGGCGACGGCATCGTCGATCATCCTCACCACCGTCACGGACGTGGTGGGGTTCTTTTCGTTCCTGGGGATTGCGACGCTGTTCGCTGGGATGCTGGGGCCGATGAAGGGCTGAGGAGCGCGGCGTCGGGCATTACAGCCACCGGCGCACTGCTGATCGATAGGCGCTGTAGTCGGCGCCGAACATCGAGGCGAGCGCCCGTTCCTCGGGCACGATCTGGAACCGGTGCATGTACAGGGCGAACGCCAGCGGCCCGAGCAAGGCCCATGCGGACGAAAGGAATGCGGCCCACGCGACGAGAACCAGGACCAGCCCAACGTACATGGGATTGCGTGTCAGCCGGTAGATGCCCGAGCGCACCAGCGCGGAGGTTTTCTCCGGCTTCATCGGATTGACCGTCGTCTTTGCGAGCCGGAATGAAATGACGCCGGCGAGGCTGAAGCCGACGCCCGCCAGGGCGAAGGCGATCGTTGCGCCGATGCGGACCGACGCTGGCAAATCGACCAGCGGCGCAAGGCGGGAGATTCCCCACATCGCGCCCGCGGCCAGCAGCGCGACCACTGGCGGTGGAATCTTGAGCTCGAGCGCCCGCATGTGATTGATCATACAGCGACGCATGCGACCGGCTGCAGGCGGCGCCGACGAACCGCTAGACTGTGGGCATGAACGACCTGCTGATCCGCGGCGCCACCGTCTACGATGGCACCGGCGCGCCCGGCCGCGTCGCCGACGTGGCGGTGAAGGACTGCCGCATCGCGGTCTCCGGGCCCGCCCGGAAAACCGTCGACGCGGGCGGCCTCGCCCTGATGCCGGGGATCATCGACGTGCATACCCACTACGACGCGCAGGTCACCTGGGATCCGAAGCTCTCGCCTTCGCCCGCGCTCGGCGTCACCACCGCGATCATGGGCAACTGCGGCTTCGGCATCGCGCCTTGCCCGCAGCGCCTGCGCGAGACGATCCTCAGGAACCTGTCCGTGGTGGAGGGTATGGACGTCGAAGCGCTGCTCACGGGCACGCGCTGGGATTTCGAGACTTTCCCGCAATACCTCGATGCGCTCGAGCGCATCCACCCCTACGCCAACCTCGGCGTGCTCGCCGGGCATTCCACCATCCGCAGCGCGGTGATGGGCGAGGAAGCCTCGAGCCGGAAGCTGCCCACGGCAGATGAGCTGCAGCAGATGCAGGACGTGGTTCGAGGCGCGCTGAAGGCGGGCGCCGTGGGCTTCGCCTCGTCCTTCTCGCCCAATCACAGCGGCTGGGGCGGACGCCCGATGCCCTCCACGATCTGCGAAGACGCAGAGCTGCGCGCGCTGGTCGCGCCGCTGAAGGAAGCGGGCAAGGGCGTGTTCGTCGTCGCCGCGGGTTCGAAAGCGACGCCCGAGTATCTCGAGCAGATGGCGGCCGATACCGGCCGCCCGATGTTCATGGTGACCGTGCTCACCATGCACACGGACTCGGCCCCGGATCGCGCCATGACCTACTACGAGCGCTGCGCGCAGGCCCTGGCGCGCGGGCACGAGGTCTACATCCACGCCAACTGCCAGCCGTTGTCGTTCGACTTCACGCTGCGCGAGCCGTATCCGTTCATGGCGCTGGGCGCGTTCGATCGCGTGAAGGCGGCCAAGGCGGGCGAGCTCCCGGCGATCTACGCGGATGCGGCGTTCCGGCGGGAGTTCCGCGACAGCCTGCGCAATCCGCGGCCGGGCGTGCTGTTTTCAGGCGACTGGAGCAAGGTGGAGATCGACGGCGTGCCGCTGCCGCAGCTCGCCGCAGGCCGGGATCCGGTCGACTTCTTCTGCGAGCGGCCGCTCGAAACGCAGATGATCGCCAAGCTGTTCCAGAACGACGACGCGGGCGTGGCGCCGCTGCTCAGGCACTCGGCGGGCGTGATCGCGCTCTCGGACGCGGGTGCGCATCTGATCTACTTCTGCGACGCGGGCTTCGGCCTGCATTTCCTCGCGCACTGGGTGCGCGACAACGGCACCTTCACGCTGGAGGAGGGCGTGCGCAGGCTCACCTCCGATCCGGCGCGCAAGTACCGCATTCCGGGGCGCGGCGAGATCCGGCCGGGCGCCTGGGCGGACCTGCTGCTGTTCGACCCGCAGAAGGTGGGGCTGTCCAATCTGCGAAGGGTGAAGGACATGCCTGCCGGCGGCACGCGCATGATCCGCGAACCGCTGGGCGTGCACGGCGTGTGGGTCAACGGCGTGCAGGTGCATGACGGCCAAGACTACGCGCCGCTCGAGCGCGGTCCGGGCAGGGTGCTGCGCGAGTTCGGCAGGTAGGCGCCGCATCCGCCTCTTCCTCGCCCTCAACGCCGGTTTCGCGCAGCGCCGCGCGCGCACGCTGCTGTCGGTGGCCGGCGTGGCGCTCGGGGTGGCGCTCGGCTTTGGCGTGCACCTGGTGAATCGCGCGGCAGTGCAGGACCTCGCCGCCGGCGTGCGCGCCATCGCGGGCGAAGCCGACCTCGAAGTGCGCGGCGGTCGCGCCGGGTTTCCGGAAGAACTCTACGCGCTGCTGGCGAAACTTCCGGGCGTGGCGGCCGCCAGTCCCGCGCTGGAAGTCGAGGCGGGGCTGGTGGAGGGCGGCGCGATTCGCATCATCGGCCTCGATCCGCTGCGCGCCGCGCAACTGCAGCCGCAACTGTTCGCGCATCAGCCGCAGCAGATGGCCGAGTTGCTGCGCCCGGACACGGTGCTGCTTTCGGCGGCAGCGGCAGAGCGGCTACGCCTGGGCAAGGGTGGCAGCCTGCAGCTGCTGGTAGGACTTGCGCCGGTGACGCTGGAAGTCGCCGGCACGCTGCCCGGGTCCAGCCTGCACGGTGTCGCTGCGCTCGCCGACATTTCCACGGCGCAGTGGCGGCTCGGGCGCCTCGGCTTGCTGAACCGCATCGGGCTGCGTCTCGCACCAGGGACGGACCTGCAGGCCATGAGCGGGCGCATCGCGGCGTTGCTGCCGGCGGGAGTGCGCGTCGCGAGCGTAGAGACGGTGCAGGAGAGCGGTGCAGCGCTGTCGCGCGCCTACCGCGTCAACCTGAACGTGCTGGCGCTGGTGGCGCTGTTCACCGGCGGCTTCCTGGTGTTTTCGGCGCAGGCGCTGGAAGTGGCGCGCAGGCGCGGCGAGCACGCGCTGCTGCGCGTGCTGGGCCTGGAACGTCGCGGCGTCGCGCGCCTCGTGCTGGTCGAGGCCGCCGTGGTGGGTGCGGCAGGCGCGGTGCTCGGCCTCGCCCTGGGCTACGCCTTTGCCGTGCTCGCGGTGCGCGCCTCGGGCGGCGACCTGGGC
>JAQBXT010000095.1 GCA_027624175.1 Pseudomonadota bacterium
CCGCATCCCGCTGCTCAACGAGGGCTTCGACGAGGTGTTCGAGCGCTGCGACGCGATCGTGACCCCGGCAGCGCCGGGCACGGCGCCCAAGGGGCTGGAGGCCACCGGCGATCCGGCGTTCTGCAGCCTGTGGACGCTGTGCGGAATGCCGGCGCTCAGCCTACCGCTGATGCGGGGGGAAAACGGATTGCCGATGGGCGTGCAGCTCGTCGGGCGGCGCGAGGACGACGCACGCCTGCTGCGCACCGCGCGCTGGCTGGCCTCGCAGGCCGGGGCGGGCGGAAACGAAACGGGGAGGAATCCGGGATGATATCCAAGATCGTGGCAGGCATCATTGCAGCGGCACTGTTGATCGTCTTTGTCGGGCCAGTGGTGATCAAGCTCAAGGACGTCGCGCTCAGCGTCGTGGTGCTCATCGGGCTGACCATGATGATCGTCGACATCTGGCACGATATGCGCACCAAAGACGACTGAGCGCGGCGCTCAGGAACGCGGCGCAACCGCCGTCAGCGCGTCCAGTTGCGCGCGCAACTGTTCCAGTTCGCTGCGGTCAGAGAACGCCAGCACCCAGTGCGTGACGCGGTCGTCGACCGCGCGCACCGCGCCTACCGCGACTTCGACCTGCACCTCGGAGGCGTCCTTGCGCCGTGCGCGCAGCCGCGTCTGCCCCGTGGGCTCCCGGAACAACCGCGCCGCCGCCGCCGGTTCGGCGAACAGCAAGGCGGCCGACGGCCGCCCGAGCGCCTCGGCGGCGCGATAGCCGAAAAAAGACTCGAAGGCCTGGTTGACGTAACTCAGCGGTTGCGCGGGCAGCGCCGCATCCGCCACGGCGACCGGCAGCCCGCATCCATCCAGCGCGGCGCGCGACAGCGCGGCCTCGGCGAGCAGCCGGAACAGCGCCGGGGCGATTTCGGGCCGCCCGCCCCCGGTGCGGGCCCGTTCGGGAACTGACATGCGGTGTTTTGCCACGGCTGCGCGAAGCAGGCAAGCGCCTTGGCGCCTATCTGCGCCCGAACGTGACAAACCCCACAGTCAGCCCCGGATTGCCGGGGCGCTAAGCGACCTGCACTTCCTTCCTGGACAGCGAGTAGCAGAAGCGGCGCAGGCGCTTGAGGTCAGCCTGCTCGATCGCGTCGTTGAGGAACCGCATGTTGCGGCCGATCTCGGTCTGGTAGAGATCCGGGCCGTCGAAGTGCGCTGCGGCGTAGCGATCGGCGCCACCGAGCTTCTTCTCCATGCGGGCGCGCGCCACGTACTCGTAGAAACCGGGGGTCTTCAGCATCAGGTCCTCGGGCGAGGAGTAGCGCACGATCTCGCGGCCGTCGGCGAGCGTCTCGCGCGCGATGCTGCCCCAGACGAACTCGGAATAGAGGAACTCGCGGCATTTCTCCAGGTACATGCGGTCCGACATCTGGCCGATCAGGTCCGCGGTGCCGACCAGGTGGCCCAGCAGGCGGTCCTTGGGGTCGTGCAGCATGATGTCGTCGATGTCCATCTCGTAGCCGGTGAAGTGCACCAGCTTGGCCGCGGCGCCGGCCTCCTCGGCGAAGCCGAGCTGCGGCAGGTAGCGCAGCAGGAAGTCCGCGCTGCGGCTGACGTGGACCTTCGTGAAGACGGCGCCGTTCTCGATATGGCCCTCGGAAGCGCGCTTGAGATAGCCCGAATCGTGCAGCAGGGCGACGACCACGCCGAGCATGGCGCGCCGCGCGCCGATCTGGTCCGCAGGCGCGAGGGCGCGATCGTGGCCATCGAGCAGCCGCGCCATCGCCAGCGTCATGTCGAGCGTGTGCCGCAGGTCGTGGTACAGCGTGTCGCAGCGCAAAAGCCGGCGCAAAAGCGGAGACGGCCGATAAGCCGGGTTCTGTGCGAAGGGGCGAACCCCTTCCGGCAGCCATTCCTCTAGGCCCGAGGTTGCCCCGGGGCTCAAGCCACCTACCCGCAAGCTTGGCCGAGCCGGCCTCAGACGCTTGCCTATTTGGTGTTGCTCCGGATGGAGGTTGCCCGTTTCACCCCTCCCGTTGCCGGGAGGACTCGTCTCTGTGGCCCTGTTCGTCGCCTTGGCGCCGCTTGCGCGGCGTTTATGCGCGCCGGGGGGTTACCCCGCATCTCGCTCTGTGGAGCCCGGACTTTCCTCTGTGTTGCCACAGCGGCTGCCTGGCCGTCTCCAAGGCGGGATTCTACGCGCCCGCGACCCGCGGGTCGCGGCTGAGTGGGCGGAAAAATCTCCGGTCGTCGTAAAACCCCCCGTGCTGGCTCTCGCGCAGCCAGCCGGGATAGCCGAACACGGGCAGCGGCGCGAGCAGGCGGGGCGAGGCGTCCGCGGGCAATTGGCCGAGCCAATGCGCCGCCTGCGTGTCTGCGTCGCGCGCCGGATCCAAGAGCAGAACCTTGCAGGTGATGCCGGGCCGGGGATCGAGCGCCTGTTCCAGCACCGCGTGGCCCAGCACCACGAAGCGCATGGCCGAGCGCACGCGCTCGCGCTGCTCCCAGAACAACGCCTTCCACCGGCACTCGAGCAGCAGCGCATTCAGTTGTGCGTCCGCGCAGAGCACCAGCGCGCCGCCCTCGTCGAAGATCGTGAGCAGGTCGCGCAGGCGGCCGCGGGTGCCGCCCTCGCCCGGTATCGCGGCAGCATGCAACGCGTTGATGCGCGCCTTGGTGCGCGGAAACGCGAGCCAGCACAGCGCGTTGAACAGGTCGTGGCGGTTGCCGGGGCGGGTGTGCACCTGACCGGATTCGTACAGGTGCAGCTCGTAGTAGGCAGCGCCGCCCGCGGGCGCGACAAAGCGCAGCGCGCGGCCGCTCTCGGTGCGCAGGGCTAGCCGTTCCGCCGCGGCGTTCAGCGCCGCCAGCGGCGGCGACGCCCCGAGTTCTTCGAGCCAGGGCCGCAGCGGATCGTAGATCGGGTGGGCTAGGCGAGCTTCCAGGGGATGGTCTCGCCGGCGCGCAGCGGCACCAGCTGCTCGGTGCCGAAGGACAGGGACTCCGGCACGGTCCACTCGCTTCGCTCCAGCGTGACCGTGCCGCGATTGGCTGGCAGGCCGTAGAACTGGGGCCCGAAGCGGCTGGCGAAACCTTCCAGTTTGTCCAGGGCGCCTGCTTCCTCGAACGCTACGGCGTACAGCTCGAGCGCTGCATGCGCGGTGTACACGCCGGCGCAGCCGCAGGCGGCCTCTTTCGCGCCGCGCGCGTGCGGCGCGCTGTCGGTGCCGAGAAAGAACTTGGGGTTGCCCGAGATCGCAGCCTCGACCAGGGCCCCGCGGTGCACCTCGCGCTTGAGCACCGGCAGGCAATAGTGGTGCGGCCGCATACCGCCCTGGAACAGCGCATTGCGGTTCAAGAGCAGGTGGTGCGCGGTGATCGTCGCCGCGACGTTGGCGCCGGTGACTTCGACGTACTGCACGGCTTCGCGCGTGGTGATGTGTTCCAGCACCACCTTGAGATTCGAGAACCGCTCGAGCAGCGGGCCGAGCACCTCTTCGATGAACACCGGTTCGCGGTCGAACACGTCCACTTCGGGGTCCGTGACCTCGCCGTGCACCAGCAGCGGCATGCCCTGCTCCTCCATTTTCTCCAGCGTGTTGAAGCAGCGCGAGATGCGCGTCACCCCGGCATCCGAATGCGTGGTGGCGCCCGCCGGGTAGAGCTTGACGCCGTGCACCTGCCCGGAGCGCTTGGCGAGCGCGATCTCCTCGGGCGGCGTGTCGTCGGTCAGGTAGAGCGTCATCAACGGCTCGAACGCGGCGTGTTCCGGCAGGGCGGCGAGGATGCGGCCGCGGTAGGCCAGCGCCTCCTGCGTGGTGCGCACCGGCACGCGCAGGTTGGGCATCACGATCGCGCGCGCAAAGCGCCGCGCGCTGTCGGGCAGCACCGCGGCCATCTGCGGGCCGTCGCGCAGGTGCAGGTGCCAGTCGTCCGGGCGGATCAGGGTGATGCGGTCCATGAGGGGAATTCTACTTGGCGCGCGCCAGCGCCAATTTGTACAGCGCGTTGCGCGGTGCGCCGCTGATGCGCGCGGCGAGCCGTGCCGCGTCGCTGGCCGGCAGCGCCTCGAGCAGCAGCTCCAGCACGCGCTCGCCCTCGGCCAGCCCGGACCCGCTGGGCGCGCCCGGGCCCAGCACCAGGACGAATTCGCCCTGCTGGCGATGCGCATGCGCCTGCAGCCAGGCGGCGGCCCCGGCGAGCGGCAGGCGCGCGACCTCCTCGAATTTCTTGGTCAGTTCCCGCGCGATGACGACTTCGCGTGTGCCGCCGAAGCGCGCGACGAGATCCCCGACCATTTCCTGTACCCGGTGCGGCGCTTCGTAAAAGATCACCGGCCAGGGCAGGTCGAGCGCCTCGAGCACCTTGCGCCGCGCCGCCGCCTTGGGCGGCAGGAAGCCGGCGAACAGGAAGCGCTCGGCGGCGAAACCGGCCGCCGAGTAGGCCGTGATCGCGGCATTGGCGCCGGGCAGGGGCACCACACGGATGCCGGCGCGATGCGCCGATTCGACCAGCAAGGCGCCCGGATCGGATACGCCCGGGGTGCCCGCATCGGTCACCAACGCCACGCTCCTTCCGGCCTGCAGCTCGGCCAGCAGCTTCGCGCCCGCCGCGCGCTCGTTGTGGGCGTGCAGCGCGAGCGTCGCGCGCTCGATGCCGTGGCGGGCGAGCAAAGTGCGCGTGGTGCGCGTGTCCTCGCAGGCGACCAGGTCGGCCTGGCGCAGGGCGTCAAGCGCGCGCGGACTGGCGTCGGCGAGGTTGCCGATCGGCGTGGCGACGATATAGAGGATTCCGGGCATGGGGGCGGCGCGAGTCAACGGCGGATTGTGCTGGTCCGTTAGTAAGAGGGCAAACGGGAGGCGGCATGAACCCTGACGGACGTCGCGCGGAGGAGTTGTGCGCGGACCTGCTGCAACGGGCGGGTCTGCGCATCCTGGCGCGCAACTGGCGCTGCCGGCTCGGCGAGATCGACCTGGTGGCGGAGGAGGCGGGCACCGTGGTGTTTGCGGAGGTGCGCTTGCGCCGGGATGCGGCCTACGGCGGGGCGGGCGAAAGCATCACCCCGGCCAAGCGCGCGCGGCTGCTCGCGGCGGCGCGCCTGTACCTCGCCGGACGCGCGCCCTGCGCCTGCCGGTTCGACGTGCTGCTGCTCGACGCGCTGGCGCCGGCGCGCGTGCAATGGATCCGCGATGCCTTCGGCGAATGAGCGTGTAAAATCGCCCCCGCATGGGCCACGCAGAACAGAGCGCCGG
>JAQBXT010000025.1 GCA_027624175.1 Pseudomonadota bacterium
CAGCGTGGCGCCTGCCGCCCCCGCGCCGCCCCCCTTGGACATCGAGCTGTGAGCGCATGGATCTGAGCCAAGCGCTCGAGGTTGCGTTGTGCACCGATCCCGGCATGGTGCGCTCGCACAACGAGGATTCGATCGCGGTGGACACGGCGCACGGCCTGGTGGTGCTGGCCGACGGCATGGGCGGCTATAACGCGGGCGAAGTGGCGAGCGGCATGGCGACGACGGTGATCACCACCGAGATGCAGCAGCTGCTCGCCAAGGTGAAGCCCTACGAGGTCGAGCCGGAGAGCAACAAGAACGTCGCCGCGCGCCTGGTGCGCGAGCAGGTGCTGAAAGCGAACGCCTCGATCTACCATGCCGCGCAAAGCCAGCCGCAATACGCCGGCATGGGCACCACGCTGGTGGTGTGCCTGTTCTACGACGACAAGGTGCTGGTGGCGCACCTGGGCGACTCGCGCCTGTACCGGATGCGCGAGGGCACGCTCAAGCAGATCACCCGCGACCATTCCCTGCTGCAGGAGCAGATAGACTCGGGGCTGATCACGCCGGAGCAGGCCAAGCATGCGCAGCACAAGAACCTGGTGACCAAGGCGCTCGGCATCGATCCAACCGTGGAACCCGAAATCCGCGAGTACGAAACCCTGCCCGGCGACCTTTACCTGCTGTGCTCGGATGGCCTGTGCGACATGGTGGAGGATAGCGACATCAGCATGGCGCTGGAGGCGCTGGGAGCAAACCTCAAGCTCGCCGCGCAGCAGCTGGTGCAGATGGCCAACGACAACGGGGGCAAGGACAACGTTTCGGTTATACTCGTGCGCGTCCTGCGGGAGTACCCCGCCGCCCGCGGCGTGGTGGGAAAGTTTCTCGGATGGTTAAAATAGGCTCCAGGGGTCGGCTATGGCGAAACTGATACTCAGCATGGACGGGCTGGACGCGGCAAAGCCCAGCACCTTGGCGGCGATCCAGCCCGCCGACCAGGACGACAGGAAATCGACGCGCAGGTCGATGGACATGGCGCCGGTATCGGGCCACAGCCAGAGCCCCAGGTATTTGACGAACAGCCCCGCCTGCGTCACTGCACTCAATACGAGAGGCTGGCCCGAGACGCCTTCACCGGAGGTGGCTTCAATCTGCGCGGAGATCGCGCCGAAGGCGTCCTCGTAGGCCCCCCGATGACGCCCAGGCTGCGCAGGGTGACGAAGATCGCGGCCGGTGCGCAGGCTGCCAGGTAGATCGCGGCATGGCGCAGGGCGAAGCGTCGCGGCGTTGCCGCCAGGAACAGTACGGGCACCACCGCGACCGGCAGCAGCACTGCGTGTTCTTTGGACAGGACTGCCAGCGAAGAAAACAATGCCGCAGAGAGGGCATCGGCGTGGCTGCCGCGTCGCAGGCCGCGCAGGAACAGCACGGCCGACAGCAGCGAAAACAACGTCGCCAGCACTATGCTGCGCTGTACCAGGTAAGCGGCACCGTATACGGCGACCGGGTGCAGGGCGAACGCCGTCGCGCCGATCGCCGCGCGCAGCGAGGCATCGGCTTCGAGCTGCGCGGTGCGCGCTGAGCGCTGCAGGTCGTACAGAAGCCGGTACAGCGCGAGGGCGGGCGCAATGTGCAGGATCAGGCTGACGATGCGTTGCGGCACGATTCCGCCCCACAGCACCTCGGTCATGGTCAGCGAAAAGTACGCCGGCAACCGCAGGTCAAGCCCGAGCGGATGGGTGGCGTAGTAGGAGAACAGGTGTCCGGAAAAGAAGATCACGTCGTCGAACACCAGCGGATTGCCGAGGAACGGCCGATACAGCGCTGTCGAGAGCGCCGTTATGGCAAGAACTCCGCTTAGGTGCCAGACTACAGTGCGGTTCATTCGAAGCGCAGCGCCTCCACCGGATTGAGGCGCGCCGCCTTGCGCGCCGGGTAATAGCCGAAGAACACGCCGATGGCGAAGGCGAAGGCCACCGCGAGCACCACGGCCACGGGGGACAGCGCGATGCGCCAGCCGGCGAGCTGCGCGATCCCCAGCGCCGCGCCGGCGCCCAGCGCCACGCCGGCCAGGCCGCCGATCAGCGACAGGGTCACTGCCTCGACCAGGAATTGGCCGAGGATGTCGCGCGTGCGCGCGCCGAGCGCCATGCGCAGGCCGATCTCGCGGGTGCGCTCGGTGACCGACACCAGCATGATGTTCATGATACCGATTCCCCCCACCACCAGCGAGACCGACGCGACCGCCGCCAGCAGCAGGGCGAGCACGCGGCTCGAAGCCTCCTGCGCCGCCATCACTTCCGCGAGATTGCGCAACGAGAAATCATCCTCGGCGCCGGCCTGCAGGCGGTGGCGCTGGCGCAGCAGCTGGCGCACCTGCTCTTCGATCACCTTGGTGTCAGCTCCATCGGCGACCTTGACCCAGATGGTGCTCACCGCGCGCTGCTTGGCGAGGTTCGCCGTGCCGAGCACGCGGCTGCGCGCCGTGGCGATCGGCAGCACGACGATGTCGCCCTGGTCGGTGCCCATCATGCTCTGGCCCTTGTTCTCCAGCACGCCGACCACCGTGAACGGCACGCGCTTGATGCGGATCAGCTGCCCTATCGGGTCGGTATTCCCGAACAGCTGGCGCACCACGGTCTGGCCGACGAGGCAGACCTTGCCCGCGCCCGTCATCTCCTGGGGCTCGAACGAGCGCCCGGCAGCGAGCGGCCACTGGCGCACAGTGAGGTAATCGGGCGTCGTGCCGTAGATCTGGGTCGCCCAGTTGGCGTTGCCCCAGATCACCTGCGCGCCGCCGCGCAGCGCGGGCGCGGCGAGCGCGTCCGGAATCTCGCGGCTGATGGCGATGGCGTCGTCCTCCGACAGGGTGTAGTTCGAGCCCACGCCCAGGCGCACGCCGCTTTGCGTGCGTGCGCCTGACAGGATCAGCAGCAGGTTGGATCCCAGCGCCCGGATCTGCTCCTCCACGCGCGCCTGCGCACCGGCGCCGACCGCCACCATCACGATCACCGCGGCGACGCCGATGATGATCCCCAGCATGGTCAGCACGCTGCGCAGCTTGTTCACCGCCAGCGCCCGCAGCGCCACCTTCAGGAGCGCGCCCAGGCTCATGCGGCGACCGCCGCCTCGATTTCGAGCAGGCGCTGCGCGTCCGCGGGCGCGGCGTTGGCCTGGTCTGCAATTACTTTCCCGTCGAGGAAGCGCAGCACGCGGCGCGCAAAGCGCGCCACGTCCGCCTCGTGCGTGACCACCAGCAGCGTGATCCCCTGCCGGTTGAGCCCCTGGAACAGCGCCATGATCTCCAGGCTGGTGCGCGAATCGAGCGCACCGGTGGGCTCGTCGGCCAGGAGCATGACGGGACGCGTCACCAGCGCCCGGGCGATGGCCACGCGCTGTTGCTGCCCACCGGAGAGCTGCTGCGGCAGGTGGCCGGCGCGCGCCGCGAGGCCCACGCGCTCCAGCATCTCCAGGGCGCGCGCGCGGCGTTCCTGGGCGGCGACGCCTGCGTAGACCAGCGGAAGCTCAACGTTCTCCAGCGCGCTGGTGCGCGCCAGCAGATTGAAATTCTGGAACACGAAGCCGATGTTGCGGTTGCGCGTGGCCGCCAGCGCATCGCCGGCGAGCTCCGACACGCGCTGCCCGCCCAGCAGATACTCGCCGCTGGTCGGGTGATCGAGGCAGCCGAGCAGGTTCATGAAGGTCGATTTGCCCGAGCCCGAGGGGCCCATCACGGCCAGGCTTTCGCCGCGCGCGATATCCACGCTGACACCGGCCAGCGCGTGGATGTCGTTGTCGCCCACGCGATACACCTTGGCCAGGTCGCGCGTGCGAATCAGCGGGTCGGTCATCAGAACAGGCGCAGGCGCGGCAGCCCGTCGCGCTTGTCGGCCGCGGCAGGCGACAGCCCGACGATCACCTGCGTCCCCGCGGACAGCGGGCCGTCGAGGAGTTCGGTGCTGGTGCCGTCGCTCAGGCCCAGGCGCACCTCCACGGGCTTGGGCTGCCCCGCCTCGAGCACCCACAGCCGGCCTGCAGCGCCCGGTTGCCGCGCCGCGGCTGCGGCAGGTTTCGCGTCCGAAGTTCCGGCGGGGCGGAAGCGCAGCGCGGCATTCGGCACCTTGAGCGCGTTCTCGCGGTGCTCCACCACGATGCGCACATTGGCGGTCATGCCCGGGAGCAGTGACAGGTCCGGATTGCGCGCCGAGATCACCACCGTGTAACTGATGACGTTCTGCACGTTTACCGGCGACTTGCGGATCTGCACAATCTCGCCGGAGAAGCTGCGGCGCGGAAATGCGTCCACCGTGAACATCGCCGCCTGGCCGGCGCGCAGCCTGCCGACGTCCGCCTCGTCGATCGCCGCCTCGACCTGCATGTCGCGCAGATCCCGGGCGATGGTGAACAGCACCGGCGCCTGCAGGCTCGCCGCGACCGTCTGCCCGGCGTCCACGTTGCGCAGGATCACCGTGCCGTCCACCGGCGCGCGGATGATGGTGCGTTCGAGATCCACCTGCGCCTGCTTGAGCAGGGACTCGCGCTGCTTGACGGCGGCGAGCGCGCTTTGCACCTGCGCCAGGCTGACATGGATCTGCGCCTCGACGGCTTTGAGCTGCTCGCGCGTCGCGTCGACCAGGCTACGCGCCCGGTCGAGTTCCGCCGAGGAAATGTAGTTCTTTTCCACCAGGGATTTCTTGCGCTCATGGTCCCGCAGCGCGTCGGTCAGCGTCACTTTGACGCGACCGACCTCCGCATGCTGCGCGGTGAGCCCGGAGCGCGCCACGGCCACTGCGCTGTGCGCAGCGTCCAGGTCCGCGCGCGCCTGATTGACGCGCAATTCGAACGTGGCGGGATCGATGCGCGCGATGACCTGGTCCTGTTTCACCGCTGAATTGAAGTCGGCGTAGATTTCCTTGACCTGCCCGGAAATCTGCGACCCGACCTGCACCGTGGTCACCGCGTTCAGCGTGCCGCTCGCCGCCACCACCGAAGTGAGCGGACCGCTGTCGAGCTTTGCCAGCCGGTAGCTTGCGCCCTCGGTGCCGTTGCGCTCCTGCAGCTATACGTAGCCGGCGGCGGCGCCGAACAGGACGGCGACGGCGAACGCGATCTTGAGCAATCCGCTTCTCATGGGGTGGTGCAACGCGCCGCAGGCACGCGGGTGGACGCGGCGCGGGGGCGCAAGTTCAAGCGCCGCGCCGCCGCCAGGTGCCCGAGCGCCCGCCGCGCTTTTCCTCGAGCCGCAACTCGCCCATCACCATGCCGCGGTCCACCGCTTTGAGCATGTCGTAAATGGTAAGCAGGCCGACCGCGGCGGCGGCGAGCGCTTCCATCTCCACCCCGGTGGGCCCGCGGCATTCGACCGTGGCGAGAATCGAGACGCGGCTGCGGCGCTGGTCCACGGTGAACTCGACGGCGGTGCGCGAGATGGCGATCGGATGGGCGAGGGGGATCAGTTCCGCCGCGCGCTTCGCCGCCTGGATGGCAGCGACGCGTGCCACGCCCAGCACGTCGCCCTTCGCGGCCTGGCCCGCGGCCAGCAGCCGCAGCGTTGGCGCCGACATGTCGATGCGGCCCGAGGCGACGGCGACGCGGTGCGTACGCGCCTTGGCGCCGACGTCCACCATGTGTGCGCTCCCGCGATGGTCGAAATGGGTGAGGCGGCGGTTCGGTTTGGGTTTGCGAGCCATGGCGGTGCCCGAATTTGAAGGGGGCGACGGTATCATATCCCCATGCGCTCAACGCCTTTCCTGCTCGTCGCTCTGGCCGTCGGCGCGTTGCCCTTCAACCAAGCGCCGGCGCAGCTGCTGCCCGAACTCGGCGACGCCGCTGGCGCCGCCATCGCGCCGCAGGTGGAGAGGCGCATCGGCGAGAGCATCGCGCGCGAGATCCGGTACCGCGACCCCGCCTACGTGGACGATGCAGAAATTACCGACTACCTCGACAACCTCGGCCGGCGCCTGCTGGCCGCAGTGCCGGGGGCGCGCCACGATTTCGAATTCTTCGCGGTGCGCGATGCCAGCATCAACGCCTTCGCGCTGCCCGGCGGATTCGTCGGCGTGCATACCGGCTTGCTGGTGGCGGCCGAGAGCGAGTCCGAGGTGGCGTCGGTGCTGGCGCACGAAATCGCGCACGTGACGCAGCGCCACATCGCGCGCCTGATCGGGGCGCAGCAGCAGATGCAACTGCCGAGCATGGTCGCGCTGGCCGCAGCGATCCTGCTGGGCGGCTCGCGCCCGGATCTTGCCGCCGGGGCCGCGGCGGCAGTGCAGGGCGGCGCGGTACAGGCGCAACTCAGCTACACACGCGATTTCGAGCGCGAGGCCGACCGCGTCGGCTTCCAGACGCTCGCTGCCGCCCGCTTTGACGTGCGCGCCATGCCGGCGTTCTTCGAGAAGATGCAGCGCACCACGCGCCTCAGCGACGACGGCGCGGTGCCGAGTTACCTGCGCAGCCATCCGATGACCACCGAGCGCATCGCCGACGCGCAGAACCGGGCGGCCGACGCACCGTACCGCCAGCACCTCGACAGTCTTGACTTTCATCTCGTGCGCGCCAAGCTGCGTGCCGAGAGCGGCGAGGCCCGCGACGCGGTAGCGACGTTATTAGCTGCGGTCCGGGAGCGACGATATGCCAATGAGGCCGCCGCCCGTTACGGTCTGGTGGTGGCCAGGCTGAGGGCGCGGCAGGTCCCGGAAGCGCAAGCCGATCTTGCCGCGCTGCGCGCTACCGGCGCAACCAGCCCGATGATCGAAACCCTGGCTGCGAGGGTGCAGTTGGCCGCCGGGGACGGGGTCGGTGCATCTGCAGCCCTGCAGCAGGCCCTGCAGCGCTACCCGGGCCGCCTGCCACTGGTGTACGCGTACGCCGAGGGGCTGCTGCAGGTCGGACGCGGCCAGGATGCCCTCGCGGCGCTCGAGCAGCCGCTGCGGCAGCACCCGGACGACGCGCGCCTGCGCGCCCTGCAGGCCCGAATCTATGCGGCGCTCGGCAAGCGGCTGTTGCAACACCAGGCGCAGGCCGAGCTTTACCTGCTGCGGGGCAGCGTGCCGGGCGCGATCGAGCAATTGCAGCTTGCCCAGGCCGCCGGGGACGGAAACTTCTACGAATTGTCGGCGGTCGAGGCCCGGCTCAAGGAACTGCGCGCGCGGCATGCGCAGGAGCAGCGCGACGCCAAGCGCTGATCAGGCGCGGGTGACCTCGCGCGCGTCAGAGTACGCCTCGTAGAGCAGGTCAAAGGTCTTTTCAGCTTCGCGCAACAGTTCGTTGTCTCTGGAGGCGCGCCGCACCGCTCCCTGCAGCAGCGTCTGTACTCCGGCGGCCTCGGGCACCGGCGTACCGCGTACCTCGAGAAAATGCACGATGGTGCCGATGCGCACGAGCGCGGCGTGGGCGCCGAGGCCGAATTGCGGCAGCATCTGCTCGAAAGTGATGCGCGCCTCGCTGTTGCCGAAGCGGGCGCCCTCGAACGCGAAACCGATCGCTTCCGGCGGGCATGCGGCGCCCTGGTCCAGACACTGCAGCTTCGCCTCCGCATCGATGAAGCGCCTGATCAGCCAGGCGCAGGCGAGCCGGTCTGCCCACAAGGGCCGGCGCGTGGCCCAGGTGCGGCCCAGCATCGGCTCGTCGGGCCTTGACGGTCGCGCCGGCCTGCGTCGGAAACAGCAGTTGTCTGACCGCCGCCTCCGCCTCGGCGAGCGCATGTTCCGTGCGCCCGCGCGCCTCGGTCGGGGAAAAATCGAGTGCTGCAATCGCCTCGAAGTCGCGCCGCTGCTTGTGCAGCACGCGCGCGATCGCGGAAGCATCGGAAACGCCGTAGCCCACGCGCAGGCTGCCGATGATCTTGGTCAGCTCGTCATAGCGCGCCGAGCGGTCGAAAAAGCGCCGGAACTGCGCTTGCTGCTCGGCGTTCGCGGCTGCTACGCGCAACACGCTGGCGACGCCCGCGTTCTGGGATACATATTGCGCAAGACGATCGAGCGCATGGCGGTTGCCCGCCGAGTCGGGCAGCAGGTACACGCCTTCGCGCATCACTGCGGCGCCCAGCGATTCGAGCGTACGCAGCATGCGCATGCGGCCCGCCGGATCTTGCGTCGGCAGCTGCGTGACGGTCACCAGCCAGCGGCTGTCCGCGGCCGGAGTGTCGTGCGCGGTCGCGTTGCGTTCCGGTTCCATGGCGCGCGGCGGTTATTGCACAGGGCGCGGCGCCTGATATATAAGCCTTGGTCATGGCGCAAGCGGCGCGTTGGATGCGAGTGTGCACTGGGGGGGAGCGACGACGGCCGTCGACAGGTGCGGCGTTGGCGGCGGCGCAGTGCGCGGGGGCTGATCCGATACTGCTGTGGATGCACGGCGGGGGCGGAAGTGCTTTCGCGTTGATCGCGCCGCAACGCCTGGCGCCAGGGCGGGCGCGGCGCTGGGCGGCATGGGGGGCGATGCCGGCGGTCGCGACGTGCCGCCAATTCGGCCTGCCCGCCTACCTGCAGGATGCGGCGATCTGGCTGCATGGCAAAGAGGTCGCCAACGTCAGCGCGGCGCTGGTGGGTGAGTGCGCGGTGATCGAGGCGAGTTTCCCGGAGCATCTCGCGGCCGCCCCGGGCTTGGAGGCGGCGTTCAGGGCGCGCATCGAGGCGCAACATGGCTGGCAGTTCGATACCGCGTGGCCGGTGGGCGAGGAGGAACGGCAGTGGTAAGCAGGCGCGATTGGCTGCAGGGCGCCACGGCGCTGCTCCTGGTGCGCGACGCGCTTGGCGCAGGCAGCGTGGAAAAGGGCGTGTATCGCGTGCAGGGCGATGCGCGCGTCAACGGCGTGCCGGCGAAACGGGGCATGGAGGTCAAGCCGGGCGACGCGGTGACCACCCATGCAGACAGCGAGATCGTGTTCGTGGTCAACCGTGACGCCTTCCTGCTGCGGGCGAACTCGCGCTTCGAGGTCGGCAGCGCCGCCGCGGACCTGTTCCGCATCGTCACCGGCGCACTGCTGTCGGTATTCCAGCCCGGCGAGCGCAAGACGCTGCGCGTGCAGAACGCGACCATCGGCATTCGCGGTACCGGGATCTACGTCGAGAGCGGGGTGGACAAGACCTACGTGTGTACCTGCTACGGTGAGGCCGAGCTGGTCCCGGAGCACGATCCCGCAGCGGGTGAGACGGTACGAACCAGGCATCATGACCAGCCGCGCTACATCATGTCCAAGGGCGCGCCGCAGATGATCATGAAGGCGCCGGTGATCAACCACAGCGACGCGGAGCTGACGCTGCTCGAATCGCTCGTCGGGCGCCGCCCGCCGTTCGATCCCACGGATTACAGCAGGTACTGAGTCACGGGCGCGACACGATGCCGAGCCGCTCGTACACCGGGCGGATCTCGCGCCGAATTCCGGGCAGGCGCGCGAGGTAGGCGAGCGAGGCGCACAGTGCGAACGCGCCGCCGATGGCGAGCGCTGCCGGCGGACCGACGTATTGCGCTGCCCAGCCGGCGGCGAGCGCTCCGATCGGACTCACGCCGAGGAACGACATGATGTAGAGGGCGGCGACCCGGGCGCGCAACCGGTCCTCGACGATCGTCTGCAGGATGGTGTTGATCGAACCCGCGATCAGCATCATGCCCATGCCGGACGCATAGACCAGCGGCAGCGCCGCCCACAGTTGCGTGCACCTGGTGTACGCGATCACCGCGGCGCCGGCCGCCGCGCCGGCCCAGCCGATCACGGTGAGCAGCCCGCGCACCGTCGGGCGCAGCGCGAGGTAAAGCATGCCCGACACGGCACCCAATCCGCCGGCCCCGATCAGCCAGCCGAGGGTCTGCGAATCGCCGCCGAACACGTCGCGCGCGAAAAAGGGCGCCAGCGCCTGCATCGGCTGGACGCCGATGCTGACGGCCGCGAGTAGCAGAAGAGCGCTGCGCGACGGCAGGAATCCGTAGGCCCAGCGAAAGCCCGCCGCAAGCTGCGCCAGCCACCTCTCGCTCGTTCTTTCGGGAACGCGCGTACGCACCCGCACCACGGTGAGCGCCGCCAGGATCGCGATGTAGGACGCGCTGTTCAGTGCAAAGCTCCAGACCTCGCCGCCGAGCGCGATGACCGCGCCGCCGACCATCGGCCCGAGAAAGCGCGCGCCGTTCATCAGCATGGACTGGAACGCGATGGCGTTCGGCAGATCGGAGCGGCCGTCTACTAGCTCGATCAGGAAGGATTGACGCGCCGGGCTGTCGAAGGCGTTGACGATGCCGAGCACCAGGTTGCCGGCGATCAGGTGCCAGGGCTGGATCTGGCCGGAAGCGACCAGCGCCAGCATGGCGAGCGACTGGCTGAGCGCGATGGCATTGGTCGTGCGCAGCACCGTGCGCTTGCTCAGCCGGTCGACCCACACGCCGGCGAACGGCGCGAGCACGAGGAAGGGAATCTGCAGCGCGAAGCTGGCGATGCCGAGGTACAAGGCGGATCCGGTCAGGCGGTAGATCAGCCAGCTGGTGGCGATGAGCTGCAGCCAGGTGCCGAATTGCGAAATTCCCTGGCCGAAGAAGACGATGCGGAAGCTGCGGTGCCGGAATGCGCGCAGTCCGTGCGGGAGGATCACGTCTTGCCGGCGAGCTTTTCCAGCGTCGCTTCGAACGCGGCGAGGCGCTCGCGCATCTGCGCGACGACATTGGCGGGAGCGCGCTCGACGAAGGATGCATTGTCGAGCTTGGCGCGCGCCTTGGCGGTCTCCGCCTGCAGGCGGGCGATCTCCTTGGCGACGCGCTCGCGCTCGGTAACGGGATCGACCTCGATGTGGGGCATCAGGCGGTGCGGCCCGGCCACGGCCACCGGGGAGTCCGACGGCGGCAGCTCAGTCACCACGCGCAGGTCGGAAACCTTGACCAGGGTGGTGGTGGCGATCGCCGTCGCGTCGCTCGGCTGGCCGACGATGAAGAATGCGATACGCCGTTGCGGCGCTACCTTCGCCTCGCTGCGCAGGTTGCGCCCGGCGTTTACCACCTCCTTGGCCAGAGCGATCTCGCGTTCCGCAACCTCGTCGATCTTCTCCGGTTGCGATTTCGGATACGGTGCCAGCATGACGGTCTCGCCCGATTTGCCAGCGAGCGGCGCGACGATCTGCCACAGCTCCTCGGTGATGAACGGGATGATCGGGTGCGCAAGCCTCAGCGCCGCTTCCAGCACGCGCACCAGCGTGCGGCGCGTTGCGCGTTGCTGCGCCTCATTGCCGCCGGCCAGCTGGGATTTGGCGATCTCCACGTACCAGTCGCAATACTCGTCCCACACGAAGCGGTAGATGGCGCCCGCGGCAATGTCGAACCGGTATTCGTCGAATCCCTGCTCCACCTCCGCCTCGGTGCGTTGCAGCGTGCTGATGATCCAGCGGTCCCAGGCGGAAAGCTCCACCGGCAACCTGTCGTCCTGCCCGCAGTCCTTGCCCTCCGTGTTCATCAGTACGAAACGCGAGGCGTTCCACAGCTTGTTGCAGAAATTTCGGTAGCCCTCGCAGCGCCCCAGGTCGAAATTCAATGTCGGTGCGAAGGTGGCCTGCGAGGCGAACGTGAAGCGCAATGCGTCTGCGCCAAACGCGGGAATGCCGTTCGGGTAGTGCGCGCGCACGTATTTTTCGATGCGCTTCTTGTGATCCGCGCGCAGCAGGCCGACGGTCGATTTGGCGACCAGGTCCGCCAGGCCGATGCCGTCGATCAGGTCCAGCGGGTCGAGGGTGTTGCCTTTGGACTTCGACATCTTCTCGCCCTCGGCGTCGCGCACGATGGCATTGATGTAGACGTGGCGAAACGGAACTTTGCCAGTGAAGTGCAGGCTGGCCATGATCATGCGCGCGACCCAGAAGAAAATGATGTCGTTGCCGGTGACCAGGACGGACGAGGGCAGGAACGTCTCCAGGTCCTGCGTCTTTTCCGGCCAGCCGAGCGAGCTGAACGGCACCAGCTGCGAGGAGAACCAGGTATCGAGCACGTCCTCGTCGCGGCGCAGCGTCGCGCCGCCGGCCTGCCGGTGCGCTTCCTGTTCGGTGCGCGCGACGTAGATCTTGCCCGCCGCGTCGTACCAGGCGGGAATCTGGTGTCCCCACCACAACTGGCGCGAGATGCACCAATCCTGGATGTTGCCGAGCCAGTGGTTATAGGTCGAGGTCCAGTGCTCCGGAAAGAATTTCACTTCGCCCCGCGCCACCGCGTCCAGGCCCGCCTGCGCCAGTCCTTCCATTTTCACGAACCACTGGTCGGTGAGCATCGGCTCGACGATCGCGTTGCTGCGCCCCGAGCGCGGCACGCGCAGCTTGTAGGGCTTCTCCGATACGAGCAGGCCCTGATGCCGGAGATCGGTCAGGATCTTCTTGCGCGCCTCGAACCGGTCCAGTCCGGCGTACTGCGTGCCTTTCACTTTCGCATCCAGCGTCAGCATCTCGATTGGCGCGAACTTGTGGCGCTGGCCGACCAAATAATCGTTGAAATCGTGCGCCGGAGTGATCTTGACGCAGCCAGTGCCGAAAGCGGGGTCCACGTAATCGTCGGCGATCACCGGGATGGCGCGACCGGTGAGCGGCAGCTGCACGGTCTTGCCCACATACGGCGCGTAGCGCTCGTCCCTGGGGTTCACCGCCACCGCGACGTCGCCGAGCATGGTTTCCGGGCGCGTTGTCGCCACGGTCAGGCTGAAGCCATCTCCCGGATAGCGGATCTCCCAGATCTTGCCGTCTTCCTCTTCGCTGTCCACTTCCAGGTCGGACACCGCGGTGCCCAACACCGGGTCCCAATTGACCAGCCGCTTGCCGCGGTAGACGAGGCCCTCTTCGTAGAGGCGCACGAACACCTCGACCACGGCGCGCGACATTTTCGCGTCCATGGTGAAGTAGCCGGCCTGCTGCCCCTCCGTGTCGGCGTAGGCCCAGTTCCCGGAAGCGCCCAGGCGCCGCATCTGGCCCATGATGGTGGCGCCCGATTGCTGTTTCCACTCCCACACGCGTTTTACGAACGCCTCGCGTCCCAGGTCATGGCGCGACTTGCCTGCCTCCAGCAACTGCCGTTCGACCACGATCTGCGTGGCGATGCCGGCATGGTCCGTGCCCACCACCCAGTTGGTGTTGAAACCGCGCATGCGGTGATAGCGCACGAGCGCGTCCATCAGCGTCTGCTGGAACGCGTGTCCCATGTGCAGGGTGCCGGTGACGTTGGGCGGCGGCAGCTGAATGCAGTAGGCCGGCTCTGCAGTGGCGCGCTGGGCGAACCAGCCGCTGGATTCCCAGCGTTCGTACCAGCGCCCCTCGACCGAGCGCGGATCGAAACTCTTGTCCAGCGACATGCTCACTCGCCCGGAGACGGGGGCCGCTTCGCACTCAGCCCGCGCGCCTCGAGCTCGCGCGCGACCGCGGCCGCCACCGCCCGGCGCAGCACCTCGCGCAATGCGGCCAGCATGGCGTCGAGGTCCTTCTCGACGCGCGCGAGCACCGCGCGCTCCAGCTCGAGCGCCAGCGCTTCGGCCGCGGGCGCTCGCGGGTCGACGATCTCGGTGAGCACCGGCACGTCCCCGGTCGCAGCGGGTGCGGCCTGTTCGTGGCGTTGCAGCAAGGCATCCACGCGTCGCACCAGCGGATCGATGTCGTCAGCCACCGCGCGAATTCCCGGCGAGATCATGGTCGGCGATACGGTAGCCGCGATCGCGGTAGAAGCGGTAGCGGTCGCGCGCCGCCAGGCGCTCGGCGTCATCCAGGGTCACCACCTCCAGCAGGCGCTCGAACCGCTCGAAAGCGGGCGGTGGGTCGGCCGCAAGGTTGAGCAGCACGTCACAGCGCGTAGCGGCAGCGGGCTGGTCGCCGATCAGCACCGGCGTTTGCCCGGCGATCGAGTCATGCATCGAGCAATGCGGCACGAAACCGGTCGCCGGCCAGGTCCAGAGCATGCGATCGACGCGCTGCGCCGTGTCGGCGTCCGGCGCGTAAATCAGCATCTGCTTGCCCTGCGCCAGCGCTTTGCCCGCCAGGCGGCAGGCCACCTGCAGCCGGTCTCCGGCGTTGAAATAGAAATCGATGCTGGTCATCGCCCCGCGCGGCCGAGCACGAACCTCACCAGCAAGGGCACCGGCCGTCCCGTGGAACCCTTCTCCCGCCCGCTCTTCCACGCGGTGCCGGCGATGTCCAGGTGCGCCCAGCGCAGCTTGCGCGCATAACGCGAAAGGAAACAGGCCGCGGTGACGCTGCCGGCCGGCCGGCCGCCGATGTTCGCCATGTCGGCAAAATTGGACTGCAGTTGCTCCTGGTAGTCCTCCCAGAGCGGCATGCGCCACACGCGGTCCCAGGCGTCGTCGCCCGCCGCGCACAGCTGCTCGGCGAGCTTCTCGTCGTTGGAGAACAGCCCGGTTGCGACGTGGCCCAGCGCGATGACGCAGGCCCCGGTCAGCGTGGCGATGTCGACCACGGCGTCGGGCTGGAAGCGCGCCGCGTAGGCGAGCGCATCGCAAAGCACCAGCCGTCCCTCTGCGTCTGTATTGAGAATCTCGACCGTCTGGCCCGACAGGGTCTTCACCACGTCCCCGGGCCGCGAGGCTGCGCCCCCTGGCATGTTTTCGCACGCCGCGATGAGCCCGATCACATTCACCGGGGCCTTCATTCCGGCCAGCGCGCGCAGGGCCCCGAGGACACTGCCTGCGCCGGACATGTCGTACTTCATCTCGTCCATGTCGCCGGCGGGCTTGAGCGAAATGCCGCCCGTATCGAAGGTGATGCCCTTGCCGACCAGCACCATCGGCTTGGCTTTCTTCACACCGCCTGCATAGCGCAGCACGATCAGCTTGGGCGGCTGGTGGGAGCCTCGGGTGACCGCGAGCAGGGCGCCCATGCCGAGCCGCTCCATGTCGCGGCGCTCGAGCACCTCGAGGCCGAGTTTGTACTGGCGCGCGAGTTTGCGCGCCTCGTCGGCCAGGTAGGCGGGCGTGCAGATGTTGGGCGGCAGGTTGCCCAGGGTGCGCGCCAAATCGACGCCATCCGCCGTGGCTGTCGCCTCCCGCAGCGCCGCCTGCGCCTGCAGCGTCACCGGCCCGCCGTGCACGGCCAGCGTCACCGCGCCCAGAGCGGGAGGCGCGGCCTTTTTCTGCGTCTTGAGCTGGTCGAAACGGTAGAACGACTCGCGCATGCCCTGCACCGCCTGGCGCAGGTTCCAAGGCGCAGGGCGGCGGCCCACCTTGAAATCCAGGAAGTACATGACGGCGTCGCGCGCGCCCAGCGATTTCAATGCGCTCGCTGCACCGCGCACCGCGTCCCTGAACGCGGTTTCCCCGAACTCCTTTTGCTCGCCGAGGCCGACCAGCAGCACGCGCTCCGCGGCCAGGCCCGCCACCTTGTGCAGGAGCAACGTCGAGCCCGCCTTGGCGCTCAGGTCGCCGCGCGCCAACACGTCGCGCAATCGTCCGCGCGCAGCGCGGTCCGCAGCCTGCGCGGCGCGAGTCAATACCGGGGCGGCCGTGCCGCGCGCCTTGTAGGCGCCGAGCACCAGGCACCCGGTCCTGGCACTCTCGGGCGCCAGCGCCCGTATGCTAAATTGCACCAGATTCTCCCTTGAAATGAGCACTTTAAGTATCGCATGATCTTTATCCGCGCGCTGCTGCGCGAGTTCGGGCAACTGGCAACGGCGGTGTTCCTGACGCTGTTCCTGATCGCGCTCACCACGCGATTGGTGCGGCTGCTCGGACAGGCGGCGGGTGGCAAGATCCCATCGGATGCGGTCGTCGCCTTCCTCGGCTTCTTCGCGCTGAACGCGCTGCCGGTACTGCTGTCGCTGACGCTGTTCATTACTGTGCTGCTGACCGTCACGCGCAGCTACCGCGACTCGGAGATGGTGATCTGGTTCAACTCCGGCCTGTCGCTGGTCGCATGGATCCGGCCGGTGCTGCTGTTTGCCCTGCCGTTGGTTGCCGTGATCGCGACGCTGTCCCTGGGCATCGCGCCCTGGACGGTGCAGATGGCCGAAAAGTATCGCAGCCGCGTGGACGCGCGCGACGACCTGTCGCGCGTGGATCCGGGCGTGTTCGGCGAGTCGCGCTCGCGGGATCGCGTGTTCTTCGTCGAGTCGGTGACCGGGGATCGCACTGCGGTGCAAAACGTGTTCGTCAATTCCGTGCAGCATGGGCGCAACGGCGTGATGTTCAGCCAAAAAGGCATCGTGGAGGTTGCGCCCAACGGCGATCGCTACATCGTGCTGCTCGATGGCCGCCGCTACGAGGGCGTGCCCGGCGAAGCCGAGTATCGGGTGATGGACTTCCAGCGCTACGCGGCCCGCGTCGAGTCCTCGACCGGCGAGGCGCCCGCGCCCACGCACAAGAGCCTGTCGACGCTGGCCCTGGTGCAGAATCCCAGCAACATCAACCGCGCAGAGCTGCTGTGGCGCATCGGCGTGCCCCTGTCGGCGCTGATCCTGTCGCTGCTCGCGATCCCGATGAGCTTCGTCAATCCGCGCGCCGGCCGCTCGATCAACCTGCTGTTCGCGCTGCTCACCTATCTCGTCTACTCGAACCTGCTGACGGTAAGCCAGGCGCGGGTGGCGCAGGGCAGGCTCGATTTTTCCATCGGCTGGTGGCTGGTGCACGCGGTCATGCTCACCGCGGTGGTGGTGCTGTTCATCCAGCGCACCTCGCTGCGGCGGCTGCGGTTTGCGAACTGAGGACGTGGCCGCAGCCAGCCCCACATTGAATCGCTACCTCGCCCGCGAGGTCGTCGCCGCGGTGGGCTTCATCCTGCTCGGCTTCCTGGGATTGTTCGCGTTCTTCGACGTGCTGGCAGAATTCCGCGACCTGGGCAGGGGCGAGTACCAGCTGCGGCAGGTGTTCATGTTCGTGCTGCTGTCGACGCCAACGCACGCCTACGAGCTGTTTCCCGTGTCGGTGCTGATCGGCACCCTGTACGTCCTTGCGCAGCTGGCGAACAACTCGGAGTTCACGGTGATGCGGGCCGCCGGCATGTCGCCGGGGCAGGCCGGGTGGATGCTGTGCAAGGTCGGGCTGATGTTTGCCGTCGTCACCTTCGCCATCGGCGAATGGGTGGTGCCTGCCGCGGAGGCGGCGGCGCAGCAGGTGCGCATGCGCGCGCTGAGCTCGGCGATCGACCAGGACCTGCGTTCCGGCCTTTGGTTCAAGGACGAGCGCTCGTTCATCAACGTGCGCGAGGCGCGCGAGGCGCACCGTCTTTCCGGCGTGCGCATCTACGAGTTCGACGCCGGCTACCGGCTGCAGAGCATCACCTCAGCGGCGACGGGCGAACATCGCGACCAGGGTTCCTGGCGCCTGCGCGAAGTCGTGCAGACGCGTTTCACGGCGGACGGACCGCGCACCACGCGCATGCCGCAGACGGACTGGCGCACGGCGGTGACCCCGGAACTGATCAACGTCCTCACCGTGAGGCCAGAGCGCATGTCGACGTGGAGCCTGTACCGCTACACGCAGCACCTCGCCGGCAACCGGCAGAAGACCGAGCGCTACGAGATCGCCTTGTGGAAGAAATTGTTCTATCCGATTGCGGCCCTGGTGATGATGGCGCTGGCGCTGCCGTTCGCCTACATGCATTCGCGCTCGGGCATGGTCGGGTTGAAAGTATTCCTGGGCATCATGCTCGGCATTTTCTTCCACATGCTGAACGGCCTGTTCTCGCATATCGGTCTGCTGCAGAACTGGCCGCCGTTCGCCGCTGCGGCGCTGCCCGCTGCGGCATTCTTCCTCGCCGCCGTGCTGATGATGTGGCTGGTGGAGCGGCGCTAGGCCGCCACCAGCCGCGTGCCGGCGAGCCGGTCGTGCAGGAACTGGCGCTCGCGATCCATCAGCGCCCACAGCAGCGAGATTCCGGTGGGCACCAGCAGCAGCGCCAGAAAGAAGCGCAGCAGCGCCTTGCGCGGCGACACCTGCACCAGCCGGATGCGCCAGGCCTTCATCGCCAGGGTCTGGCCGCCGCGCAACCAGCACCAAAGGAAATAGGCCGCGAACACGGCGCACAGCAGCAGTTGGTGCGCGGCCCGCATCCAGCCCTCGAGCGGCGCGCCGCGGGACGCGAAGTAGAAGGCAAAACCCGCGAAGAAGGCGATGGCAAACAGCAGGAGCGCCTCGTACAGCATGCTGGCGAGGCGCCGGGCGATGCCCGGGGTCACTTCGCAGGCGCCGGTTTTTTCGTCCGCGGCGCGGCCGGTTGCCGCTCCTGCGGCGGCAGCGACTGGTATTCCGACCATTGCTGCTGCAGCTCGCCGCGCTTCCCCGGCGGCACCTTGCTGATACGCCGGTAGTTCTCGCGGGCCTGCTTGCGTTGTGCCGGCGTGAGCTCGGCCCACTTCTCCATGCGCCGCTGTACGCGCACTTGTCCCTTGGGCGTCATCTTGGGATAGCGCTTGGTCATGCTGATCCACTTGCCGCGCTGGTCCGGCTCCAGACGGTCCCATTGATCTTTCAAGGGGGCGAGGATCAGCTGCTGATCGGCGGTCAATTTGGCCCAGCGGCGGTCCTTCGCGGGTGCCGCGACGGTCGGCATCGCGAGCGCGAGCAGCAATGCGCCGGCGGCAGCCCAGGCTAGTGCGCGGCGCGCCGCTTGAGCCACGATTCGAATCCCTGATCCAGGTACGCGTCGATCGGCAAGTCGCCGGTGAGCAGTAGTGCGTCGAGTTCTTCGACCTCCGCGGCACGCTGCTTCTGCCCCCAGGAATACGTTACGGCAAACGCGACACTGAGCGCCAGTACGGGCACGATCACCCGCAGCGACAGGCCGCCCGCATGCACGCGGCCGAGGACATTGCCCGCCAATGCGGCGCCCGCCGTCGATTCGATCTTGCGGCGCTCGAGCGCGGCGTTGCGCGCTGTGCGCAGGCGCTCCGCCACGGGCCCATCGACCCTGGCATTCCCGTTGAGCACCTGGCGGACGCGATGCGCAAACTGCAATTCGTTGTCCATGGCCTAGAGGGTAATCCCGCGCGCCCGAAGCGCCGTGGCCAAGGCGTGCGCTGCCCTGGAGCAGTGCGTCTTCACGCTGCCCTCGGAGCAGCCCATGGCCTGGGCGGTTTCGGCGACATCCAATTCCTCCCAGTAACGGATGAGAAATGCCTCGCGTTGACGCGCCGGCAGTTTCTTTATCTCTTGTTCAATTATTTCAATTACTTGCAAGCGCTCCAGCCGGTCCGGCGGAAGCTCCTCGGTGTTCGATGCGCCCGGGACGACCAAAGTTTCCAGCGGATCCTGATCTTCGTCTTCGCCCCGGCCGGGGAGCAGCGAGGAGAACAGCGTGACCCACGTCGCGCGCACTTTCTGTCGCCGGAACCAGTCGCGGATCGCGTTCTGCAGGATGCGCTGGAACAGCATCGGCAACTCGCCCGGCGGGCGGTCGCCATACTTCTCGGCGAGGCGCAGCATCGCATCCTGCACGATGTCCAGCGCCGCCTGCTCTTCGCGCACGGCGTAAACGGCATGCTTGAAAGCACGTCGCTCCACACCCTCGAGGAAGGCGGACAGCTCGCTGCGCGAGGCCAGTGTTTCTCCCTTGCTCCGACGGGGCGGCGCGTTTTGCCGGCGATGTTACCAAAATCGACCCGCGCGGCGGTGGCGGTTTGCTTGACCGCAATGCAACAAGTCTTTAATGTTCAACGTTTTCCCGGCATTGGCGGTCATGGATCGAGTCAAGGGAGTCGAGCTCAGCGGCGCCGAAATTGTGGTGCGTTGCCTGCAGGAGGAGGGGGTCGAGACCGTGTTCGGTTATCCGGGCGGCGCGGTACTCTACATCTACGACGCACTGTTCAAGCAGGACAAGGTGCGCCACGTGCTGGTGCGCCACGAGCAGGGCGCGGTGCACGCGGCCGACGGCTATTCACGCTCGTCGCACAAGGTCGGGGTGTGCCTGGTGACGTCGGGGCCCGGCGTCACCAACGCGGTCACCGGCATCGCCACCGCGTACATGGACTCGATCCCGATGGTGATCCTTTCGGGCCAGGTGCCGACGCATGCCATCGGCCAGGACGCGTTCCAGGAATGCGACGCGGTGGGCATCACGCGGCCCTGCGTCAAGCACAATTTCCTGGTGAAGGACGTCAAGGACCTCGCCACCACCATCAAGAAGGCGTTCTACCTTGCAAGCACCGGCCGGCCCGGCCCGGTCCTGGTGGATATTCCCAAGGACATCACCACGCATCCCTGCGAGTTCCAGTACCCCGAGTCGGTGTCGATGCGCTCGTACAACCCGGTGCGCAAGGGCCATCCGGGGCAGATCAAGAAGGCGGCGCAGCTGATCCTGGAAGCGAAGCGGCCGATGGTGTACAGCGGCGGCGGCGTGATCCTGTCGAACGCGGCGCCGCAGCTCACCGAGTTCGTCCGCCTGCTCGGGTTCCCGTGCACCAACACGCTGATGGGGTTGGGCGCCTACCCCGGGACGGACCGCCAGTTTCTCGGCATGCCCGGCATGCACGGCACCTACGAGACCAATATGGCGATGCAGAATTGCGACGTGCTGCTCGCCATCGGCGCAAGGTTCGATGACCGCGTCATCGGCAATCCGGCGCATTTCGCACAGAACCCGCGCAAGATCGTGCACATCGACATCGATCCGTCTTCGATCTCCAAGCGCGTCAAGGTGGACGTGCCGATCGTCGGCAACATCCCGGACGTGCTGGACGATTTGCTGGCCCTGCTCAAGGCGGATGCGCGACGGCCGGAGGCGGCGGCGCTCGAGGCCTGGTGGAAGCAGATCGAGCTGTGGCGTGCCAGGGATTGCCTGAAGTACGACCGCAAGTCCAAGCTCATCAAGCCGCAGTTCGTCCTCGAGAAGCTGTACGAGGTGACCAAGGGAGAGGCCTTCGTCACTTCGGACGTGGGCCAGCACCAGATGTGGGCGGCGCAGTTCTACAAATTCGACCGGCCGCGGCGCTGGATCAATTCCGGCGGCCTGGGCACCATGGGCTTCGGCCTGCCCGCGGCGATGGGCGTGCGCATGGCGAATCCCGGCGCCACGGTGGCCTGCGTCACCGGGGAGTCCTCGATCCAGATGTGCCTGCAGGAGCTGTCCACCTGCAAGCAGTACCGCCTGCCGATCAAGATCGTCAATCTCAACAACAAGTACATGGGCATGGTGCGCCAGTGGCAGCAGTTCTTCCACGGCAACCGCTACTCCGAGTCCTACATGGACGCGCTGCCCGATTTCGTCAAGCTGGCCGAGGGCTACGGCCATCGCGGCGTCCTCATCGACAAGCCTGCCGACGTCGAGCCGGCGCTGCGCGAGGCCTTCGCGCGCAAGGACGAGCTGGTGTTCATGGACTTCATCACCGACCAGACCGAAAACGTCTATCCGATGGTGCCCGGCGGCAAGGGCATCACCGAGATGATCCTTTCCGAAGAGCTGTAATGCGCCACATCATCTCGATCCTGGTCGAGAACGAGGCCGGTGCGCTGTCGCGCATCTCCAATATGTTCTCCGCGCGAGGCTACAACATCGAGTCGCTCACCGTTGCGCCGACCGAAGACGCCTCGATGTCGCGCATGACCGTGGTCACCGTGGGCTCGGAGGACGTGATCGAGCAGATCACCAAGCAGCTGAACAAGCTGGTCGAGGTAGTCAAGGTGGTGGATCTGTCGGAAGCGGAGTACATCGAGCGCGAGCTGATGCTGATCAAGGTGCGTGCCGGCGCACGGGAACGCGACGACATGAAGCGCATGGCCGATATCTTTCGCGGCCGCATCATCGACGTGTCCGACAACACCTACACCATCGAGCTGACCGGCGACGGCCGCAAGCTCGATGCCTTCATCCAGGCGCTCGACCAGGGCGCGATCATCGAAACCGTGCGCACCGGCGCGAGCGGCATCGGCCGCGGCAACCGCGTCCTGCGCGTCTAGCAGCAAGGCAGCGGGGTCGGTCCCCGTTTCCATCATTGGGGGAGAACCATGAAGGTCTATTACGACAAGGATGCCGACCTCTCGCTGATCAAGGGCAAGAAGGTGGCCGTCATCGGCTATGGCTCGCAGGGCCACGCGCACGCGCAGAACCTGCAGGAGTCCGGGGTCAAGGTCACCGTCGGCCTGCGCAAGGGCGGCGCGTCCTGGGACAAGGCGAAAAAGGGCGGCATCAAGGTGGCGGAGCTCGACGACGCCATCAGGGGCGCCGACATCGTCATGATCCTGCTGCCTGACGAACATCATGCCCAGGTGTACAAGGAGCACGTCGAGCCGAACATCAAGAAGGGCGCCTCGCTCGCGTTCGCCCACGGGTTCAACATCCATTACGGCCTGATCCAGCCGCGCGCGGATCTGGACGTGTGGATGGTGGCGCCCAAGGCGCCCGGCCATACCGTACGCTCCACCTACGCGGCCGGCGGCGGCGTGCCGATGCTGATCGCGGTGCACCGCAACCCGTCGAAGAAGGCGCGCGACGTGGCGCTGTCCTACGCGGCGGCGATCGGCGGCGGCAAGGCGGGTGTGATCGAGACCAACTTCAAGGAAGAGACCGAGACCGATCTGTTCGGCGAGCAGACTGTCCTGTGCGGCGGCTGCGTCGAGCTGGTGAAAGCCGGGTTCGATACCCTGGTGGAGGCCGGCTACGCGCCCGAGATGGCGTATTTCGAATGCCTGCACGAGCTCAAACTGATTGTCGACCTGATGTACGAGGGCGGCATTGGCACCATGAACTACTCGATCTCCAACAACGCCGAGTATGGTGAATACGTCAGCGGTCCGAAGATCATTGACCAGGGCACGCGCCAGCGCATGAAGGAAGTGCTCGGGCGCATCCAGTCCGGCGAGTACGCCAGGGATTTCGTGCTCGAAAATCGCGCCGGTGCGCCGGTGCTGCTCAGCCGCCGGCGCATGACGGCCGAGCTGCCGATCGAGAAGGTCGGGGCGCGGCTGCGCGATATGATGCCCTGGATCAGGAAAAACCGCCTTGTCGATACGTCGAAGAACTAGCCTGGCGTTCGCCGCCGCCGACGTGCAAAAGGCGATGCAACAGGGGCAGGGGTCGGAGCGGCTGAAGGAAGACGACAAGTAGTGCAGCCGCCCTATCCCCATCCGATCTTTGCGCGTGAGGGCTGGCCGTTCCTGGCGATCGCCGCGGCGCTCATCGCACTGGTCTGGCTCATCGCCGGGTGGTGGTGGTCGCTGCCTTTCTGGCTGGCCGCGCTGTTCGTGCTGCAGTTTTTCCGCGACCCGCCGCGCTCGGTGCCGGACGATCCGCGCGCAGTGGTGGCGCCCGCCGACGGGCGCATCGTGGCCGTGGAAAAGGCACGCGATCCCTGGCTGGAGCGCGATGCCCTGAAGATCAGCGTGTTCATGAACGTGTTCAACGTCCACTCCAATCGCGCCCCGGTCGACGGCACGGTGCGGCAGGTCTGGTATCACGCCGGGCAATGCTTCAACGCTGCGATCGACAAGGCGTCGCTGGAGAACGAGCGCAATGCGCTCTGGTTCCGCACCCCCGGGGGGGCGGATGTGACTTGCGTGCAGATCGCCGGCTTGATCGCGCGCCGCATTCTGTGCTACGTTGGCGCGGGCGCCGAGTTGACGCGCGGCGAGCGCTTCGGCTTCATCCGCTTTGGTTCGCGCGTGGATCTGTACCTGCCGGGCGATGCGCAGCCGGTCGCGGCGATCGGCGACAAGGTGTACGCGGCGGAGAGCATCCTGGCGCGGCTGGCCGAACATGGCTGATTCGAAGGATCCGCAGCAGCAGGATTTCCTGCCGGGCATGGTCCCGTCGCGCGGCGGCGCATTTCGCCGCCGCGGTATCTATCTGTTGCCCAACCTGTTCACCACCGCGGGGCTGTTCGCGGGTTTTTACGCCATCGTGCAGGCGATGAACGGTCGCTTCGGTGAAGCGGCGATCGCCATTTTCGTCGCCGGGCTGCTCGACGGCCTGGATGGTCGCGTCGCGCGCCTGACGCGCACGCAAAGCGAGTTCGGCGCCCAGTACGACAGCCTTTCCGACATGGTGTCCTTCGGCGCTGCGCCGGCGCTGGTGATGTATGAGTGGGCGCTGAAGGATCTCGGTCGATTCGGCTGGATCGCGGCGTTTGTCTATTGCGCGGGCGCCGCGCTGCGCCTAGCGCGCTTCAACGTCATGATCGGCGTCGTCGACAAGCGCTTTTTCCAGGGGTTGCCGAGCCCGGCGGCAGCGGCGCTGGTGGCGGGCTTCGTCTGGCTGGCGCACGATAACAAGATTCCGCTCGGCGATTGGAACCTGCAATGGGTGGCGGGATTCCTCGCCTTGTACGGCGGCCTCACCATGGTTTCCAACGTGCCGTTCTACAGCTTCAAGGACGTCAATTTCAGGAAGAGCGTGCCGTTCTGGGCCCTGCTGCTGATCGTACTCGGCTTCGTGCTGGTGTCCTCCGATCCGCCGATCGTGCTGTTCCTCCTGTTTTGCGCCTACGGGCTGTCCGGCTACGTACTGTGGGCCTTGGGAAAGCGCGTCCGGCCGGCGGCCTGACTGGCCGGGCCGTGCCAGGTGTATGGAACTGGCCCTACAGTTGCATCGGGAGGGGCGACTGGCAGAAGCCGAGGCTGCCTACCGCGCCGTGCTCGCGAACGACCCGGACAATGTCGACGCGCTGCATTTCCTCGGGGTGCTCGCTTTTCAGCGCAACGATTACCGCAAGGCCGAAGAACTGATCGGGCGGTCGCTGGCGCGCAATCCCGCCAATGCGGCCGCGCGCAACAACCTGGGAAACGCGCTCGCGGCACAAGCGCGGCTGGATGAGGCGATGGCCTGCTACCGGGAGGCGCTCGCGCTGCAACCCGGATTCGTCGGTGCCCTGGTGAACCTCGGCGCGGGATCCATGGCGCAGGGCAAGGCGGAGGAAGCGGTCGGCTATTACGCGCAGGCGCTGGACATCGAACCGGGCAACGCCATGGCACTGTCAAACCTGGGGAACGCCTACCGGCAGCAGGACCGGCTTGAGGACGCGGCCGCGTGTCATGCGAAAGCAATCGCGCTCGATCCCGATCTGCCCGAGGCCCAGCATAACTTCGGCAACTCGCTGCATGACCTGGGCCGGCTGGATGAGGCCGAGGCCTGTTACCGGAAGGCGCTGTTGCTCAGGCCAGGCTTCGCCGAGGCGCTGACCAGCCTGGGTAACGTCCTGGACAACCGCGGCAGAATAGAAGAGGCACAGCAGTGCCATCGGCAGGCACTTGCGCAAAAGCCCGATTTCGCCGACGCGCATTGCAATCTTGGCAATACGCTCGTGGCGCAGGGGCAATTGCAGGAGGCGCAGGGGTGCTTCGATCAGGCATTGCGGTTCCGGCCCGGACTGGCGCCTGCGACGTTCAGCCTTGCGAACCTGCGGCTGATGCTCGGCGATTACGCTTCCGGCCTGCCCTTGTACGAATGCCGGTTCGATCAGCAGGCGCTGTCGAGGCTCTATGCCGGCATGCGCGCGCGGCTTGCGCAGTTCGACACGGTGCCGCGCTGGCGCGGCGAGGACGTGGCCGGCAAGACCCTTCTGGTGTGGACCGAGCAGGGACTGGGCGACAGCCTGATGCTCCTGCGCTACCTGCCCCTGCTGAAGCAGCGCGGCGTTGGCCGTTTGCTGGTGTATTGCGAAGCTGCGCTGGAGCGCCTTGTGCGCGAGATCACCGGCGTGGATGGCGTGATCCTGAAATCCGACGCGCCGCCGCTGGCTGGATTGCATTTGCATTGCCCGATCATGAGCCTGCCTTTGGCATTCGATACGCGCTTGGCGACGATCCCCGCGCAGGTGCCCTATATTCGCGTAACGGAGGGCCTTGGGCGGGCCTGGGCCGGCAAGCTGTCAGGCGCCGGCAGGCCCCAGGGTCGGGCTGGTGTGGTCGGGCGGCGAGCTGTACCCGAGAAACGCACTGCGCAGCGTGCGATTGGCTCAGCTTGGGCCGATCCTGGAGGTCGCCGGCGTGAGTTTCGTCAGCCTGCAAAAAGGGGAACAGGCGCAGCAGCGGCGGGATTCCGCAGCTCCCATCCTGGACTGGATGGCCGAGTGCAACGACCTGATGGACACCGCGGCGCTCATACGCCAGCTGGACCTCGTCATCTGCGTGGATACGTCCGTGGCGCATCTCGCGGGCGCACTGGGCGCGCCCGTCTGGATGCTGAACCGGTTCGAAAGCGAATGGCGCTGGCAGATGCAGGGCGAGGATTCGCCCTGGTACCCGACGATGCGGATCTTCCGGCAGTCGCGGCCCGGGGACTGGGACGAAGTGATCGCGCGCGTAGCGGCCGAATTGCGCCAGAAGATCGCGCCGGACCACGGCCGTGGCTGACGAGCCTGTCGTTTCCTGCGTGATCCCGGTCTACAACGACAGGCTGCGCCTGCCGAGAGCGGTCGATTCGGTGTTGCGCCAGAGCGTCCCGGTGCAGGTCGTGCTGGTCGACGACGGCAGCACCGACGGCAGCCGCGAGCTGATCGCGCAGATGGCGCGCGGCGATTCCCGGGTCGTGGCTTTGCCGCTGCCGTGGAATCGCGGCCAGGGATTCGCCCGCAACATCGGCGTCGCCGTCGCCGACGCACAGATCGTCACCTTCCTCGACCAGGACGACGAGCACCTGCCCGGCTGGTACGAACACGCCGTGGGCCTGTTGCACGCGCATCCGGACGTTGCCGCGGTCAAGGGGGGGATCGAGCTGGCGGACGTGCCGCCCGGGCTCGACATCTCGCGCTCGGACCCGCGCTGGGCCGCGATGCTCTATTCGCCGTTATGGAACGTGGTGGTGCGCAAAGTGGTCTACCAGGCGCTCGGCGGCTGCCCAACAGTACCGGCTTACCGCACGCGCGAAGGCGTCGAGGATGCCACGCTGGTGATGGCGCTGACGCGGCATTTCAAGGTGGCGCGGCGGGACCACGTGGCGACGCGCCACTACGTCAATCCGGATGGCGCCACGGCGTATTACCTGCGGCGCAGCCGGGACCTGCGGCGCAGCCGGGTCACGCCGGCGGGAATCGAGTTTCTCGAGCAGAGCGACGCCGAGAAGAGCGGGGCGCTGCAGCAGGCCAATCTGGAGTTCCAGCGCCGCGCAGCGAGCAACCTCGAGGCGCTGCAGGCGCCGACCCCGCGCGAGGCAGAGCCCGGCCACTGGCTGGCGAGGACCTGGCGGCGGCTTGGCGGGCGGGAGTAATGTGGGTATAGTGCCTGCATGACCGCCGCGTACGCACTCCTCATTGCGACGCTTACCAGCCTGCTCCTGCTGGCTGGCCTGCTGCTGCGCCCAGCGCGCACACACTAAACCCACAATCCGGCTGTACCCCCTGACCGCCCACCCGGCGGCAAGGACTTTTCGCATTCCCACGAGGAGCGACACATGAGCAAGGGCAAATTGATCATTTTCGACACCACCATGCGCGACGGCGAGCAGAGCCCGGGCGCGTCCATGACGCGCGACGAAAAGCTGCGCATCGCGCGCGCCCTGGAGCGCATGCGGGTGGACGTGATCGAGGCCGGCTTCCCCGCGTCTTCCAACGGCGACTTCGAGGCCGTGCGCGCCGTCGCCAACGTGATCAAGGATTCCACCGTCGCCGGGCTGTGCCGCGCCAACGACAAGGACATCCAGCGCGGCATCGACTCGCTCAAGGGCGCCAACAGCTGGCGCCTCCACACCTTCATCGCCACCAGCGCGCTGCACATGGAAAAAAAGCTGCGCATGAGCCCCGAGCAGGTGCTCGAGCAGGCGCGGCTTTCGGTGCGCTATGCGAAGAACGCCTGCCCGGACGTCGAATTCTCGCCCGAAGACGGCAGCCGCTCGGACCCCGACTTCCTGTGCCGGGTGCTGGAGGCGGTGATCAAGGAAGGCGCCACCACCATCAACATTCCGGATACCGTGGGCTACGCGGTGCCCGAGCAGTTCGGCGAGATGATCCGGCGCCTGCGCGAGCGCGTGCCGAACTCCGACAAAGCGGTGTGGAGCGTGCATTGCCACAACGACCTCGGCATGGCAGTCGCCAACTCGCTCGCCGCGGTGATGATCGGCGGCGCGCGCCAAGTCGAGTGCACCATCAATGGCCTGGGCGAGCGTGCCGGCAACACTTCGCTCGAGGAAGTGGTGATGGCGGTGCGCACGCGCAAGGATTTCTTCGACCTGGAGACGCGCCTCGACACCACGCAGATCGTGCCCACGTCGCGCCTGGTGTCGCAGATCACCGGCTTCGTGGTGCAGCCGAACAAGGCGGTGGTCGGCGCGAACGCCTTTGCGCATGCCTCGGGCATCCACCAGGACGGCGTGCTCAAGGCGCGCGAGACCTACGAAATCATGACCGCGGAGGACGTGGGCTGGGCGACGAACAAGATCGTGCTGGGCAAGCTTTCGGGGCGCACCGCGTTCCGCCAGCGGCTGAAGGAACTCGGCATCGAACTCGACAACGAGGACGCCTACAACAAGGCGTTCCAGCGCTTCAAGGACCTCGCCGACAAGAAGGCGGACATCTTCGACGAGGACTTGCTGGCGCTGGTGGCGCAGGAGGCGGGCGCGTCAACGGAGGAGCACTGGCGGCTCGTCACCATGAGCCAGGCGAGTGGCATGGGCGAAAAGCCGCACGCGAAAGTCGTGGTGGCCGAGGCGGGCAGGGAGATCAAGTCCGAGGCGCAGGGCGACGGCCCCGTGGATGCGACCTTCAAAGCCATCGAATTGGTGGCGAAGAGCGGTGCAGAGCTGCTGCTGTACTCGGTGAACGCGGTGACGCAGGGCACCGAATCGCAGGGCGAAGTCACGGTGCGGCTCGCCAAGGGCGGGCGCATCGTCAACGGCGTCGGAGCGGACACCGACATCGTCGTGGCTTCCGCCAAGGCCTACATCAGCGCGCTGAACAAGCTCGCGAGCAAGGTGCAGCGGCTCAATCCGCAGCACCAGTTGTGACGCAGACAAAAGGAACCGGAGCATGAGCAAATCAGAAGCGAAGCCCGACATCACCGTATCGACCGACGATCTCGAACGCCTGGAAGGACTGCTTGGGGAGCTGCGCAGCGCTGCGCCCGAGGTGGCTGACGGGCTGCGCTCGGAGCTGGATCGAGCGCGCATCGTTGAGGCCGCGGAAGTCCCGGCGGACGTGGTGACCATGCACTCGACGGTGCGCTTCGAAGACGAGGACAGCCACAAGGAATTCGAGCGCACTCTGTGCTATCCGGGAGAGGCTGCCGGCGCCACGGAGCAGGTGTCGATACTCGCACCGCTCGGCAGCGCACTCCTGGGGCTGTCAGTCGGACAGCGCATCGACTGGCCGGCGCCCGGCGGCCGCACGACCCGCATCCGCGTCCTCGATGTCTCGCAGCCCGCGCGCCCGGGCGGTCACCGCGGCGAAGCTGTTGTTCGAGTCAGGCGCGCGTACGCCACTACGGAAGCGAAAAACACGCTGCTGAGGGTGATTTCCGCGGCGGCGAGCCATTGCGAATCGCCGCGCTCGCTCCACGCGCGCGCCACGCCTTCCGCGAAGTAAAACAGGATCAGCATCGAGGACCACTGGTAGGTGTAGCGGCGGCCCGCGAGAATCCCGGCCAGGGGCAGCGCCAGTGGCAGGGCCTTCAGCGCCAGCAACGAGCCGCCCGGCCGCAGCGGCGCCAGCCACAGCTCCCAGGACAGGCAAAGAAGAATCAGGGCGACGAGGCTCGCGCCGCTCGCCAGATATGCAGCGCGAATCACCGTGCGAGCTTCAATGCGGTTTCCGCCAGGCGCTTGCCTTGCGCGATGCACAGCAATCGCTCTGCATCCGCCACCGGCTGATCATCGGCGGCGCCCGCGAAGTGGCTCGGCCCGTAGGGCGTGCCGCCAGACCGCGTCGACATGAGCTCGGCCTGAGTGTAGGGCAGACCGACGATCAGCATGCCGTGGTGCAGGAGCGGCAGCATCATGGACAGCAGGGTCGTCTCCTGCCCCCCGTGCATCGAGCCGGTGGAGGTGAACACGCAGGCGGGCTTGCCGGCGAGCGCACCGCTCAGCCACTGGACGGACGTGCCGTCGAGGAAGTGCTTGAGCGGCGCCGCCATGTTGCCAAAGCGCGTCGGGCTCCCGAGCGCGAGCGCGGCGCAGGACTCCAGATCGCGCAGTTCGCAGTACGGTGCGCCATCGGGCGGCACGGCCGGCGCGGCGCTCTGCGTCACCGGCGCGACTTTCGGCACGGTGCGCAGGCGCGCCGCCGCGCCCGGCACGCGCTCCACGCCCTCGGCAACGAGCTCCGCCATGCGCCGCACCGACCCGCCGACGCTGTAGTACAGGATCAGGATCTCCGCCATGGGCCTGTATCATACGGGCCCGATGAGCCGCACTGAACCCCGCGCGCTGCTCGAGTTCTGCCTCGCGCTGCTGCGGCGCTTCAAGGAAGACCGCGGCATCCAGACTGCCGGCTCCCTCACCTTTACCACGCTGCTCGCCCTGGTGCCGCTGGTGACCGTAGCGGTGGCCGTGTCGACCGCGTTCCCGGTGTTCGACCAGGCGATGGAGGCCCTCGGGCACTATGTTTCGGGCCAGTTGTTGCCCGAGGGCGGCGCCAAAGTCACCCAGCAATTTTCGGCGTTCGCGGCGAAGGCGGGCCGGCTCACCGCGATCGGGCTCGCGTTCCTCGCGGTCACGGCGTTGATGCTGATTCTCACCGTGGACGAGGTGTTGAATCGCATCTTCCGCGTGCAGCGCCGGCGCCTGCTGGCGCAACGCCTGCTCATGTACTGGGCGGTGCTGTCGCTCGGGCCGCTGCTCATCGGTGCCAGCCTGTCGATGACTTCGTTCCTGGTAGGCAGTTCGCTTGGCCTGCTCCAGCTGGGGTGGCTGACGCGCGGGGTGCTCGGCCTGCTGCCGTTCCTGTTCACCTGCGCCGCGCTCACCATGCTGTATCTGGTGGTGCCTTACCGGCGCATCGATCTACTCCATGCGCTGATCGGCGCCGTGCTCGCAGGACTGCTGTTCGAAGCGGCCAAGCGCGGCTTCGCGCTGTATATCGCCAAAATTCCGACCTATACACTGATCTACGGCGCGTTCGCCACGCTGCCGCTTTTCCTGCTGTGGCTGTACCTGTCGTGGGTGGTGGTGCTGTTCGGCGCGACGCTCACCGCCATGCTCCCGGCCTATCGCGGTGCCCTCGGGCACATAGCCGAGACGCCCGGACGCGAACTGATGGATGCGGTAACCGTACTGCGGATCCTGGCGCGTGCGCGTCAGGTCGAAGGCGCGCTGGCGCTTACGCAGATCGCGAGGCGCGCCAAGCTGCCGCCCGAACGCTGTGAGCACGTGCTCGAGCGCTGCGCGCCGAGGCGCCGCCGGTGCTGGCCGAGCAGCTGCTGCGCGCGGGAGAGAGCGTGACCATG
>JAQBXT010000026.1 GCA_027624175.1 Pseudomonadota bacterium
ATTGTTGACCTACCTTTCGACAGTAATTCTACGAAGGTAGGTGTCTCACCTTACATTGGCACAAACGGCTATCAAGGGAGATAGGCTGCTTGGAGAGGGATGAATGTCCACGGAATCAAGCGTATCCGGCCAGCAATCTGGTTCCGAGATAGGCCGCCCGCGCCTGCTGCAACGGGTGCATGAAGCGATCCGGGTGCGCCACTACAGCCGGCGCACGGAGGAAGCGTATGTGCACTGGATCAAGCGGCTGATCTATTTTCACGGCAAGCGTCACCCGGAAACGATGGGCGAGGCGGAGGTGACCGCGTTCCTGAATCATCTCGCTGCGGATCGTCACGTCGCTGCCGCGACGCAGAACCAGGCGCTGTCGGCGATCCTGTTCCTGTATCGCGAGGTGCTGGGGCGCAAGCTGCCCTGGCTGGACGGGGTGCAGCGGCCCTCGCGCTTGCCCCGCGTTCCGGTGGTGCTGACGCGGTCGGAGGTGGAGCGGCTGCTGATGGGGATGACGGGAACGCGCTGGCTGATCGCGAGTCTGCTCTACGGCGCGGGTTTGCGGGTGATGGAGTGCCTGCGGCTGCGGGTGAAGGATGTGGACCTTTCCTACCGCCAGGTGCTGGTGCGCGACGGCAAAGGCGAGAAGGACCGGGTGACGATGCTGCCGGAGAAACTGGTGGAGCCGCTGCGCAGCCACCTGCAGCGGGTACGGCTGCTGCACGCACGGGATCTGCGCGAAGGCTACGGCGAGGTGCATCTGCCCTATGCGCTGGCGCGCAAGTACCCGCGCGCCGGGCGCGAATGGTATTGGCAGTTCGTTTTCCCATCGCAGCATCGTTCGGCGGACCCGGAGGACGGGGTGGTGCGCCGCCACCACCTGTACGAGTCCGTGCCGCAGCGCGCGATCAAGGAAGCCGCGCGTGTGGCGGGTATCGCCAAGCCGGTGAGCTGCCACACGCTGCGCCACTCCTTCGCCACGCACCTGCTGGAGGGCGGCTACGACATTCGCACGGTGCAGGAGCTGCTGGGACACTCGGATGTGTCCACAACGATGATCTACACGCACGTGCTCAACAAGGGAGGCCGCGGCGTCACCAGCCCGCTCGACCGCCTCGAGCCGGGAGAGCGGCCGTGAAGTTCCGTTTCACGGCGCACGCACTCGAGCAGATGGAGCGGCGCGGGCTGGACCGTGTCCTGGTCGAGCGCATGATCGAGAATCCGGAGCAGGTGCGCGAGCAGCGCCTCGGCCGCGAGGCACGGCAAGGCAGAGTAAACTTTCCCGGCGGCGAGTATCTGCTGCGCGCGATCATCGACCGCCGGACGGAACCGCCGGCCGTCGTGATGGTCTACCGGACGCGTCACATCGCAAAGTACTGGAGGCAGGAATGAAGGCGCACTACGATACGGAAACCGACACGCTGACGCTGGTCCTGCGTACCGCGCCCGTGCACGAGAGCGACGAGGGCAATCCCGGCGTGATCCTCGACTACGACCGGGAAGGCAACGTGGTCTGCATCGAGATCCTCGACGCATCGAAGCGGGTGGAGGATCCCCGCAGGATCGAGGTTCTGACGGACGCCGCCGCCCGCTGAGGCGGCCGGGTCGACTTCGGCAGGCGCAGCGCGCGCCCGGCGATATACTTCCCGCACCCATGCGGAAGTCCAATCCCTTCGAGCAGGACCTCGACAAGAATCCCGCCAACCACGCGCCGCTGACGCCCCTGTCCTTCATCGAGCGGGCGGCCTCGGTGTATCCGGAGCGCACCGCCGTGATCCACGGCGCGCGCCGGTTCACCTGGAAGGAAACCTACGCACGCTGCCGCCGCCTGGCATCGGCCCTGAGCAAGCGCGGCATCGGCAAGGGCGACACGGTGGCGGTGATGCTCGCCAACACGCCCGAGATGTACGAATGCCATTTCGGCGTGCCGATGTCCGGCGGGGTGCTCAACACGCTCAACACGCGCCTGGACCCGCAGGCCATCGCGTTCATGCTGAACCATGGCGAAGCGCAGGTGCTGATCACCGACAAGGAGTTCTCGACGACGGTCGAGGCGGCGCTGAAGATCGTGGGGCGCAAGCTCGCGGTGATCGATGTCGAGGATCCGGAATTCCAGGGCGGCAAGCGCCTGGGCGAAAAGACCTACGAACAACTGCTGCTGGAAGGCGACCCCGCGTTCGCGTGGCTCTGGCCAGAGGACGAGTGGCAGGCGATCTCGCTCAGCTACACCTCGGGCACCACCGGCGACCCGAAGGGGGTGGTGTATCACCACCGCGGCGCCTACCTCAACGCCGTATGCAACATCGTCACCTGGGGCATGCCGCAGCACGCGGTGTATCTGTGGACGCTGCCGATGTTCCACTGCGACGGCTGGTGCTTTCCCTGGACCATGGCGGCGAACGCCGGCACCAACGTCTGCCTGAGGAAGGTGGAGGCCGCCAAGATCTTCGAGTTGATCAAGGCGCACAAGGTGTCGCACTACTGCGGCGCGCCGATCGTGCACTCGACGCTGGTCAACGCACCCGAGGAAATGAAGCAAGGCATCACCCACAAGGTGTCCGGCATGGTGGCCGCCGCCGCGCCGCCCGCGGCAATGATCGAAGGCATGGAGCGCATGGGGTTCGACCTCACGCACGTCTACGGCCTCACCGAGGTGTATGGTCCGGCGACGGTGTGCGCGAAGCACGAGGCCTGGGACCGGGTCGACATCTCCGAGCGCGCGCGCCTCAACGGCCGCCAGGGCGTGCGCTACCTGATGGAGGAGGGGCTGAGCGTCATGGACCCGCAGACCATGCAGCCGGTGCCCGCGGACGGCGAAACGATGGGCGAAATCATGTTCCGCGGCAACATCACCATGAAGGGCTACCTGAAGAACCCGAAGTCCACGCAGGCGGCCTTTGCGGGGGGGTGGTTCCACTCGGGCGACCTGGCCGTGATGCACCCCGACGGCTACGTGAAGATCAAGGACCGCTCCAAGGACGTGATCATTTCCGGGGGCGAGAACATCTCCTCGATCGAAGTCGAGGACGTGCTCTACCGTCATCCGGCGGTGCTGGCGGCGGCAGTGGTCGCGCGGCCCGACCCGAAATGGGGCGAGACGCCTTGCGCCTTCGTCGAGCTGAAGCCCGATGCCAAGGTGAGCGAATCCGAGCTGATCGAGTTCTGCCGCGGCTACATGGCGAAATTCAAGGCGCCGCGCGCGGTGGTGTTCGGCGAGCTGCCGAAGACTTCGACCGGCAAGATCCAGAAGTTCGTGCTGCGCGAGAAGGCCAAGTCGGCCTCCGCCATCGAGTAAGGAGCGAACCATGAGCGCTGTATTGAAAGTCGGGGAGCCACCGGTGCTGTTGCGCGAAGACCGCGACGGCGTCGCCACGCTGACCATGAACCGGCCGCAGCAGATGAATCTGCTCACGAGCGAGATGCTCGCCGCGCTGCAGGCGGCCTTCGACGCCATCGCCAGGGACCCGAAGGTGCGCGTGGTGGTGCTCGCCGCCGGCGGCAAGGGGTTCTGCGCCGGCCACGACCTGAAGGAGATTCGCGCGCTGAAGGAGCAGCCGAAGATCGCGCAGCTGTTCGCCGCCTGCAGCCGCATGATGACCACCATTCCGAAGTTGCCCCAGCCGGTGATCGCCAAGGTGCAAGGCGCGGCTGCCGCCGCCGGCTGCCAGCTGGTGGCGCAATGCGATCTCGCCGTGGCCTCGGGCACGGCGAAGTTCGTCACCTCGGGCGTGAGCTGGGGATTTTTCTGCTCTACGCCCGGCGTCGCGGTGGGCCGCAACCTGCTGCGCAAGCACGCGCTGGAGATGCTCCTCACGGGCGACGTGGTCGGGCCGCAGCAGGCGTTGCAATGGGGGCTGGTGAACAAGGTCGTCCCGGCGGCGGAGCTCGATGCCGCGACCGCGGAGCTCGCGGCGAAGCTCGCCGCCAAGCCGCCTGCGACCATGACCGCGGGCAAGCGCGGCTTCTACCAGCAGATGGACATGAGCCTGGAAAAGGCCTACGAGCTCGCCGGGCAGGTGATCGCCTCCGACTTCGCACACCCGGAAGGGCGCGAGGGCATGGACGCCTTCATCGACAAGCGCCCGCCGAACTGGAAAAAGTAGGCGCCGTGAGTGCGGGCCGGTACTACGAGGACTTCGCGGTCGGCGACACCTACAAGCACTGGCCGGGGCGCACCCTCACCGCGGCCGACAACACCTGGTTCACGCTGCTCACCATGAACCAGCACCCGATCCACTTCGACGAGGAATACGCGAAGACGACGGAGTTCGGCAAGCCGCTCGTCAACAGCACGCTCACCCTCGCCGTGGTGGTCGGCATGAGCGTGCGGGACGTGAGCCAGAACGCGGTCGCGAACCTCGGCTGGACCGACATCGTCATGCCGGCGCCGGTCTTCAACGGCGACACGCTCTACGCCGAGTCCACGGTGCTGGCAAAGCGCGAGTCGAAATCACGGCCCACGCAGGGCATCGTCACCGTGGCGACGCGCGCCTGGAAGCAGGACGGCACCACGGTGATGACCTTCAAACGTTCCGTACTGGTCCCCATGCGCCCATGAACACAGCAGAAGAAACCCAGATCCTCGACGCGATCGCCCGCTGGCTCGAGCGCGACGTGCGCCCGAAGGCGCGCGAGCTGGAGAAGAAGGACGAGTACCCGGAGTCCATGGTCGAGACCATGAAGGAACTCGGCCTGTTCGGCGCCACCATCCCGCAGGAATACGGCGGCCTGGGACTCCCGGCGTCGACCTACGCCAAGATCGTGGCGCAGATCTCCGAAGTCTGGATGTCGCTCACCGGCATCTTCAACTCGCACCTCATCATGGCGGCGGCCGTGTCGCGCTACGGCACCGAGGAGCAAAAGAAGAAGTTCCTGCCCAAGTTCGCGAGCGGCGAGGTGCGCGGCGGGCTGGCGCTCACCGAACCCGACTGCGGCACCGACCTGCAGGCGATCCGCACGCGCGCCGTGCGCGACGGCAAGGACTACGTCGTCAACGGCACCAAGACCTGGATCTCCAACGGCATCAAGGGCTCGTGCTTCGCGCTGCTGGTGAAGACCGACCCCAACGCCAAGCCGCGCCACCAGGGCATGAGCATGTTCCTCGCCGAGAAGGGCAAGGGCTTCCGCGTGTCGAAGAAGCTGGAGAAACTCGGCTACAAGGGCATCGACTCGGCCGAGCTCATTTTCGAGGACTACCGCTTGCCCGCGGGAAACCTGATCGGCGGCGTGGAAGGCAAGGGCTTCCACCATGCCATCGGCGGGCTGGAACTCGGTCGCATCAACGTCGCCGCGCGCGGCGTGGGCGTGGCCAACGCCGCGCTGAAGGACTCGGTGGCTTATTCCCAGGTGCGCAAGACCTTCGGCAAGCCGATCTGCGAGCACCAGGCGATCCAGCTGAAGCTCGGCGAGATGGCGACGCGCTGCGAGGCGGCGCGCCTGCTGGTGGAGAGTGCCGCGCGCGCCTACGACGCGGGTGAGCGCTGCGACATGGAAGCCGGCATGGCGAAGTACTTCGCCTCCGAAGCGGCGCTGGAGAACAGCATCGAGGCGGTGCGCATCCACGGCGGCTACGGTTACTCCACAGAGTTCAACGTAGAGCGCTACTACCGAGACGCGCCGCTGATGTGCATCGGCGAGGGCACCAACGAGATGCAGCGCATCATCATCGCCAAGCAACTGATCGCGCGGAACCCGGCCTGATGCTGCCCCTCGCGGGCGTGCGCATCCTCGCCGTCGAGGTCTACGGCGCCGGCCCGTTCGGCACCTCGCACCTCGCCGACCTCGGCGCGGAGGTGATCAAGATCGAGCAGCGTGAGGGCGGCGACGTATCGCGCTCGGTGGGTCCGTACTTCCTCGGCGAGGACGACGGGCACTTCTTCCAGTCGCTCAACCGCAACAAGAAGTCGCTCACCCTCGACCTCAAGCATGCGCGCGGCCGCGAAGTGCTGCTGAAGCTGGTCGCCAGCGCCGACGGGCTGATGGGCAACCTGCGCGGCGACCAGCCCGAGAAACTGGGCATTACCTACCAAGACCTTGCCGGCGCCAACGTGAAGATCGTCTGCGCGCACCTTTCGGCCTACGGTCGTGACGGCGCGCGCAAATCATGGCCCGGCTACGACTACCTGATGCAGGGCGAGGCGGGGTACCTGTCGCTCACCGGCGAGCCCGACGGCCCGCCCGCGCGCATGGGGCTGTCGATCGTCGATTACTCCACCGGCACGACCTGCGCGCTTGCGCTCCTCGCCGGCATTCTCGAGGCGCGCAACAGCGGCCGTGGCCGCGACCTCGACGTTTCGCTGTACGACGTCGCCATGCACCAGCTCAACTACCCCGCGGCCTGGTACCTGAACGAGGGCCTGGAGACCGGGCGCCTGCCGCGCTCGGCGCACCCGTTCATCGCGCCCTCGCAGCTATGCCGCACGCGGGACGGCTGGATTTTCCTCATGGCGCAGACGCAGCGCTTCTGGGAGTTGCTGTGCGACGCGCTCGGCCGGACCGACCTGAAGGCGCAAGCGGAATTCCGCGATTACGCCGCGCGCCGCGAGCATCGCGATGCGCTGTCGCAGATCCTCGACGCCGAGTTCGGCAAGCGCAGCACGGCCGCATGGCTGGAACAGCTGCGCGGGACGGTGCCCTGCGGCCCGGTCCATGACGTCGCGCAGGCGCTCGAAAACCCGTACTTCCTCGAGCGCGGCGGCGTGCAGGTGTTCGACCATCCCGACAAACCCGGCTTCAAGCTGGTGGCGAGCCCGTTTCGCCTCGGCGAGCCGCTGCCGGCGCGCCCGGCGCCCAAACTGGGCGAGCACACTGAGGCGCTCCTGCGCGAGCTGGGCTACGGCGAGGCGGACATCGCCAGCCTGCGCAAGGCCAAGGCGGTGTAGTGAAGCTCGAAGGCCTGCGCGTCATCGACCTGTCGCTCTACCTCCCGGGACCGCTGATGACGCAGTTCATGGCCGACCACGGCGCCGAGGTGATCAAGGTCGAGTCGCTGCACGAAGGCGAACCCAACCGCGAGATCGGCGCCAAGCGTGACGGCGTGAGCGTGTATTTTGCCAATACGCACCGCGGCAAGAAGAGCCTGGCGCTGAACCTCAAGGACCCGGCCGGGGTGGAAGTGCTGATGCGCCTAGCGGAGAAATCCGACGTGCTGATCGAAGCCTTCCGGCCTGGCGTGGTCGATCGCCTTGGCATCGGCTACGCGCAGGTGGCCGGGCGCGCACCGGGCATCGTCTACGCCTCGATCGCCGCCTTCGGGCAGAGCGGGCCCTATCGCGACCTCGCCGCGCACGACCTCGCCACCGAGGCGATGACGGGCGTGCTGTCGCTCAACCGCGGCGGCGACGGCAGGCCCGCGATGCCTGCGCTGGCGAACGCCGACATGCTCGCCTCGATGATGACGCTCTCGGGCGTGCTGATGGCCCTGGTTCGCCGCAAGGAAACCGGCCGGGGCGATTACCTCGACATGGCGATGGCCGATTGCCTGCTCGCCTGCCTGGCGAACAACATGGGCACGGCGATGACCGAGCGACGCCAGCCGGTCCTCGCTGAGGAACGCGCGCTCGGCGGCAACGCGCTCTACGGCATCTACGAGACGAAAGACGGGGACTACGTGGTGCTCGCCGGTCAGGAGACGAAGTTCGCGCAGAACCTTCTCGAGCCGCTCGGACGCCCGGATCTCGTCGACCTGTGCCAGCTGCCCCCGGGCAGGGGCCAGGACCCGGTGCGCGAATTCCTCGCCGCCACCTTCCGCACGAAGACCAAGGGCGAATGGGTCGCCTGGTTCAAGGGCCGCGACGTCGCCTTCGCTCCGATGCGCACGCTGCCCGAGGCGCTGGAGGACGAGCATTTCAAGGCGCGCGGCATGGTGCTGAAGGACGCGCGCGGCTGGGACCACCTCGGCGTGCCGATCCGGTTCGAGGCGGAGCCGGGCCGCCCGCGCTTCGATCCACCGGCGCACGGCGAGCACAGTGCGCAGATCCTGCGCGGCCTCGGCTACCCCGAGGGCGAGATCGGGCAGCTTCAGTCCCGCGGCATCATCAAGGGCGCTTGAACAAACTCCTGGTCATCGTCAACCCGACCGCCGGGCGCGGTCGCGCGCGCCGCGAATGGCCGCGGCAGGCCGCCGCATTGCGCGCTGCCGGGCTGACGGTCGAAGTGGTGCAAACCCGCAGGCCCGGCGAAGCGGTGGACATTGCCGAGCGCGCGGCGCTCGAATACGAAGCGGTGGTCGCCGCCGGGGGTGACGGCACGGTGCACGAGGTGGCCAACGGGCTGCTGCGCGCGGGCACCGGTGCGGCGCTGGGCGTGCTGCCGCTGGGCAGCGGCGACGACTTCGCCAAGATGCTGCCGCCGGGCGATCCGGTCGAGCGCATCGCCCGGCGCACGGTGCGGCCGATGGACGCCGGCCGCATCCGCGCCGGTGGTGTGACGCGCTATTTTTCCAACGGCATGGACATCGGCTTCGGGGCGCATGGTTCGCGCAACTTCAGGAAAGTGCCGCCCTTGCTGACCGGCCTGGGCGCCTACCTCGGCGCGCTAGCGCTGACGCTGCTGCGCTACCCGATACACGCGGTGCGCCTGCAACTGGACGATGAAGCACCTTTCGCGGTGACCACGGTGATGACGGCGGTGATGAACGGCCGCTCCTTCGGCGGCAGCTTCCATGTCTGCCCCGACGCGCTCGCCGACGACGGCGAGCTCGACCTGCTGATCGTCGAAGGCCTGGGCCGCCTGGCGATCCTCGGCCTGGTGCCGAAGATCATGCGCGGCGCGCACGGCGGCGACCCGCGCCTCAGGCTCACGAGAGCGAGACGCGTTCTCATCGAATCGGACGCACCGCTCCTCGTCGAAGCCGACGGCGAAATCGCTTTCGTGGATGCGCGTCGCCTGGAGATCGAAGTGTTGCCCGGAGGGTTGCCCGTTCTCGCCTGACGCTTGCTATGACCCGGCCGGCTTCAGAACAAAAACCAAGGGGAGATAAAGTGCATACAGCGACAAAGATGACATGGGCGGCGCTTGGGCTGGCGGCGGCGGTGGGTGCCTTGGCGCAAGGCACGGACGAACTCTGGAACATGACCACGCGCATGGAAATGGACGGCATGCAGATGCCCGCCATGAACCAGCAGGTGTGCCAGAAGAAGGGCCAGCAGGGCACCGCGGCGCCGGCCCCGGATCCGAACTGCCAGAGCTCCGATGTACGTACCGTCGGCAACAAGACGACCTGGAAGATGACCTGTACCGGCGAGGAGGCGATGAGCGGCACGGGCGAGATCACGCGCACGCGCGACAGCATGAGCGGACGCATGCAGTTGCGCGGCAAGGACGGCGAGGCGATGAACGTCGTCTACTCGGGCAAGCTGGCGGGCACCTGCAATGCGCAAACGCATCGGGACCCGCAAATGGCGGCCATGCAAAGGCAGGCCGCAAACATGCAGGCGAAAGGTGATGCGCAGATCGCGCAGATGTGCCGCGAGTCGATCGACAAATTCTCCACCACCGTATTCGAGATGCAGAACAGCCCCTGCGCTGCGCGCAAGGGCGATTACTGCGCGCACGTGAAGAAGACCGCGTAGTCCATGCGCACGCCGGCCGGCTATCGCAAGGCGATGCAGAGCGAGGGACTGCGTGGAGAAGGCTGGGAGCGCGCGGCACGGTTCTGCAGCGTGCAGACTGCGCCGGTGCTGGCCGCGGCCTGCAAGAGCGGGGTAGGCGGGCGCGAATACACCGTCGTCATGAAAACGGAATACGCGCCAGTGTGCTCTAAGCATTCGAATCTTCTCGCAAAAGGCCCCTGCGGCGGAGGGCGTTCATATACCGTCGTGAAGAGCGGGGGGGAGGGGTGGGATACGAAATGCGGCGAGCGGCCGGCGGGCGCCCTGGCGAAGCCCGCCGCGCCAAGTGCTGCCGGCGCGCTCAAGGAAGGCACGCGGGCGCTGAAGCGCCTGTTCGGAAACTAGACGCGGTGATCACGCGCTTCGCGCTCGCGGCGCTGCTCGCGCTGGTGCGCGCGGGCGCGCACGCGGCGCCGGGCGACCCCTTTCCCCGGGTCGCCGCCTCCTACCTGGTGCTCGTCGACGGCGAGCCGCTCTGGGCGCACGCGCCGGATGCGCGGCGCGCGCCTGGGCTTGCACGCCGGCGATCGCGTCCCCGCCCACGGGCTGCTCTCTGCGATGCTCGTGGGCTCGGCCAACGACGCGTGCTATGCGCTCACCGAGCGGAGCGGGTCGGTGAGCGATTTCGTCTCGCGCATGAACGCACGCGCGGCGCAGCTCGGTCTGCGCGCCACGCGCTTCGGCGACCCCTGCGGTTTCGACCGCGATCGCCAGCACAGCACGGCGCGCGACCTCGCGCGCCTCGCACTGGAATTCATGCGGCGGCCGCAACTCGCGGCGCTGGTGGGCCGGCAGCAGGTGGAAGTGGCGACGGAGGGGCGCGAGCGCGTGTTCCAGGTGAAGAACACCAACGTGCTGGTGGAGTTCTTTCCCGGCACCATCGGCGTGAAGACCGGGAACACGCGGCGCGCCGGGGACAACCTCATCGCGGTCGCCGAGCGCGGCGGGCGGCGCGTGCTGCTCGTACTGCTCGGTGCACGCGACCGCTGGTGGGACGCCGACGCCATGCTCGCGCGCGCTTTCACCGCCGCGCATGGCCGTTAAGCCTGGGCTCGCGCTCGCCGCGGCGGCGCTCGCCGCCTACGCCGGCGCCTTCTTCGGCAGCTTCCAGTTCGACGACTTCAACGTCATCGTGCACGAGGGCGCGGTGCACACGCTCGGCGCGTGGTGGGACTCGATGCCGGGCATCCGGCCGCTGCTCAAGCTCTCGTATGCGATGAGTTGGAGTACGGGCAGCGGCGGCACGCTCGCGTTCCACGTGCTGAATGTCGCGCTGCACGCGGCAAACGTTTTCCTGGTCTGGGAGATCCTCAAGACGCTGTGGGAGCGCATGGGCATTGGCGCGGCGCCGATGGCGGCCTTCGCTGGGGCGCTGTTCTTCGCCCTGCACCCGGCGCATACGGAGGCGGTGACCTACATCTCGGGGCGCTCGGTATCCCTGATGGCCTTGTTCTACCTCGCGAGCGTGCTGGCCTACCTGCGGGGTGCGCCTCGGTGGGTCTCGCCCGTGCTATTTCTCGCGGTGCTGGGTGCGAAGGAGGTCGCGGTGACACTACCCTTCGCGCTGTTGCTGTGCGAGGCGCTCGATCTGCGCCGGCCGTTCGAGTTGCGTGCGGCGCTCAAGCGCCAGGGGTTGCACTGGGCAGTGCTTGGCGCCGGCCTGGTGCTGATGGCGGCGCTCCCGCGCTACCGCGAGATGCTGGAGGCGAGCCTCGCGTTACGCAGCTTTGGCGATCAGACCGCGTTACAGATTGGCGCGCTTGCACGGCACGTGGCTGTCCTCATCCCCGCCGTGCCGCCGAACCTCGATCCGGAGCTGGCGCCAGCGCCGATGGCCGCAGGGTTGGCCGTGCTGGCGGCGCTCGCAGTCGGCGTCGCCTTGCTGCGCCTCCAGCCCTGGTATGCGCTCGCGTTGCTGTGGTTCCTGCTGCACCTCGCGCCGACCAACTCGCTCCTGGCGCGGGTCGACGCGGTCAACGATCGCCAGCTCTACCTCGCCTCCATCGGCCCGCTGGCGCTTGCCGGACTGGCGCTCGCGCTCGCGCCGCGCGGGCGCGTCATGTTGACGGCGTTCGCGGCACTTGTGCTCGCGGTCGCGACGGTCGCCCGGAATCAGGATTACCGCTCGGAAGTCGCCTTGTGGAGCGACACCGTGCGAAAGTCGCCGGGCAAGGCGCGCGCGTTCAACAACCTGGGCTATGCCTACCAGCTCGAGGGCCGAAAGGCAGAAGCGCGCACGGCCTACGAGCGCGCGCTTGCCCTCGATCCGGGGCACATGCAGGCGCGCATCAACCTGCGCGAGCTCACACATATCCCGGACCCTCGATCGCCGGATGCTGCGCCAGGAACGCCTCGTTGACCTCGAGCCCGAGACCCGGTTTCTCCAGCGGCCAGACCTTGCCCTCCCGGTCCACTTCGTAAGGCTTCGACACCAGTTCGTCGCGGAACCAGTTCGCCTTGGACACGTCGCCCTCGAAGTAGCCGCCGTTGTCGATGGCGGCGAGAAAATGGATCGAAGCGGCATGATTCAGGCCGGTCATCGAGCTGTGCGGGTGGATGGGCAGCTTGTAGGCTGACGCCATCGCCGCGATGCGCAGCGCCTCGGTGAGACCCCCGGTCTTGGACAGGTCGGGCTGCAGGATGGTGATCGCGCCGTCCTCGATCACGCGGTTGAACTCGAAACGCGTGTAATGGTTTTCCCCCGCCGCCAGCGGCGTGCGGCCGAAGCCCTTCGCCAGCCGGTAGCTGCGGTGATCGTGCGCCGGAAACGGCTCCTCCAGCCAGGCGACGTTCAACTCGTCCATGCCCGGCATCACCTGCCGTGCGTCCTCGACGCTGTAACCGATGTTCGCGTCGGTCAGGATCACGAGTTCGTCGCCGAAGGCCTTGCGCACTGCGCGGATGCGCTCCAGGTCGCGCTTGGGGGTATCGCCAACGCGCAGCTTCACCGCCTTGTAGCCGAGGCCGAGGTTGTTGCGGATTTCTTCCACCAGCTGCTCGGGCAGCTGGTAGCCGAGCGAGACGCCGCCCGCGTAAGCGGGAATGCCCCGGCGCGCACCGCCCAGGAGTTTGTACAGCGGCATGCCCGCGGCCTTGCCACGGATGTCCCACAGCGCAAGGTCGATGCCGCTCATGCCGAGGCAGGTGCCGGCGCCCATGCCGTGGCTGGCGAGCTGTTTGTCGTAGATTTTCTTCCACACGCCGACCACGTCCGCCGCGTCCATGCCGAGCACCAGCTGGCTGAGCGTGGTCTCGATCAGCTTCGCCACCGCGGTGTGCGCGCGCCCGTGGTGCGACTCGCCCCAGCCGATGAGCCCGCCGGCGGTGGTGACTTTCACCACCACGGCGTCGCGCTTGATCGCGGTGCCGATGCCCAGCGCGACGCGGTTCTCGGGCGGCACCGGGAAGGAGGTGGGGAAGGCCCTGATCTCAACGATTTTCAGGTCGGCGCTCATTCCAGGTTTCGGGGTTGACGAGGTTTCTCGGTTTTTCTCCGGCGAGCATGCGCAGCGTTTCGTCGGCGGCGCGCACGCTGGCGCGCGCGCGCGACTCGCGCGTGCTGCCGGCGAGGTGCGGGGTGAGGATCACGTTGTCCAGCGCGAACGGCGGGCGGCCCGCATGGATGCGGTAGTGCTCGTAGACATCCAGCATCGCGCTGGCGATGCGCCTGGTGTGCAGGGCGTCGATGAGCGCGGTTTCGTCGACCACCGGACCGCGGCCGACGTTGATCAGCCAGGCCGAGGATTTCATCGCGCCGAGCCGCGCCTCATTGAACAGGTGGCGGGTCTCGGGGGTAAGCGGGCAGGCAATGACGACGAAGTCGGACTGCGCCAGCAGGTCGTCGAGGTCCACGCCTTGCGCTTCGGGCGGCAGGCGGTCCAGGCGCCGCTGGTGGCCCAGCACCCGCATGCCGAAGCCGTTGCAGCACATTTTGGCCAGGCGCGTGCCGATCTCGCCCACGCCGACGATACCCAGCGTCAGGCCGGCGATTTCTCGCGCAGGCACCGACAGGGGCCGCGCCTCGTCCCAGGTCCGCACGCGCATCGCGGCGGTGATGGCGCAGATGTTGCGCGCGAGCATCAGCATCGCCATCACGCAGTACTCGGCCACCGAGTGGGCGTTTTCGCCCGGGAGGTTGGCGACCGGCACGCCGTTGGCGTTGGCCGAGGCGAGCGGCACGAGGTCCGTGCCAGTGCCATGAATGGTGACGGCGCGCAGCCGCGGCACCGCCTCGAAGATGTCGTCGGGCAGCTTGGAACGGACGATCACGCCGTCGGCTTCGCTCGCCAGGCGCTTCACCGTCGCGGCGCTGCCATCGGGCGCGAGCACCACTTCAGCGCCGCGCGCGCGCAGCAACTCTTCGCCCGATGCATCGATCGGGTCCGTCAGGAGTACGCGGACCATTATTCCCGGAAGGAGGGGTCACGCCGGTCGAGCATGCGCAGCAGCGCCGGCCATTCCACCTCGGTGATCTTGCGCCGCTTGCCGGGCGCGTAGCGTTCGTGGGTGGTCTGAACGACACTCGCGCCCGGGTGATTGAGTTCGGTGTTGCACGCCATTGCCATCACCTGCGCCTGGCAGGCGCGCTCCAGCCAGTGCAGCACCACGAAGGCCTCGCACACCGTGCGGCCCACCGTGAGCAGGCCGTGGTTGCGCAGGATCACCGCCGAGGCGGTGCCCAGGTCCCGCACCAGGCGCTTCTGTTCGTCGAGGTCGATCGCCGGGCCCTCGTAGTCGTGGTAAGCGAGCTCGCCGAAGAACATGGCGTTCTGCGTCAGCGGCAGCAGCCCGCATTTGAGCGCCGAGACCGCCATGCCGGCGGGCGAATGGGTGTGGATCACGCAGCCCACGTCCTTGCGGCCGCGGTGCACCGCGCTGTGGATGACGAAGCCCGCCTGGTTGATGCCGTAGCCGGTGCCCGAGTCGAGCACCACCTTGCCGTCGAAGTCGATCTTCACCAGGCTCGAGGCGGTGACTTCCTCGTAGGCGTAGCCGTAGGCGTTGATGAGGAAATGGCCATCCTCTCCCGGCACACCGGCAGTCGCGTGGTTGTAGACCAGGTCGTTCATGCCGAAGTGCGCGATCAGGCGGTAGCAGGCGGCGAGGTTGACGCGCGCCTGCCATTCGTCGGCGCTCACCTTGCTGCGCAGGGAGGGGATCTTCACGTGCGAGAGGTCGGTCATAGCGTGTCCTGGGTTCCGAATAGCGCAGTGATCTGGCTGGACAGCACGCCGCCATTGCCGTGGGCGAGGGCGACCGCGGCGTCCTGCACCTGCCGCGCGCCCGCTTCGCCGCGCAATTGTCGCACCGCTTCGATGATGAGGAATATCCCGTACATGCCCGGGTGGACGCAGGACAGCCCGCCGCCATTGGTGTTCACCGGCAATGGGCCCCCCGGCGCGATGCGCCCGCCGGAGACAAAGGCGCCGCCTTCGCCCTTCTCGCAGAACCCGAGGTCTTCGAGGAACAGGAGCGTATTGATGGTGAATGCGTCGTAGAGCTCTACGACGTCGACGTCCTGCGGGCCGAGGCCCGCCATCTCGAAGGCGCGCTGCCCGGACTCGGTGGCCGCCGTCACCGTCAGGTCGGGCATGGACGAGATCTGCCGGTGCCAGTGCGCGGCGCCCACGCCGAGCAGGTAGGCGGGTGCCTTAGGCGCGTCCCTGGCCTGCTCGGCGCGCCGCAGCACGTAGGCGCCGCCGCCGTCGGTCACCAGGCAGCAGTCGCGCACCGTGAGTGGGTCGCAGACCATGCGCGAGCTCAGCACCCCGTCAATGCTGAGCGGGTCGCGTGCAAAGGCTTCCGGGTTCAATTGCGCCCATTGGCGCGCCGCCACTGCGATTTCCGCAAGCTGCTCGCGCCGGGTGCCGTACTGATGCATGTGCCGCGCGGTGGCGAGCGCGTAAGAGGTCGGCGGATTGAACGGCTTGTAGGGGTGCTCGAACGCCTGCGGGTCGAGCGCCATTTTGTATTTGCCGGCCTCGGCCCGGCCCACGCCGGTGCGCTGGTTGGAGCCGTAGGCGACGAGCACGGTATCGCACAGGCCGGCGTTCAGCGCGAGCGAGGCCGGGATCAGGTGGCCGACGAAGGAGGAGCCGCCGACCATGCTCGATTCGGTGAAGCGCGGCCGGACGCCCAGGTGCTCGGCGAGCGCCAGGCCCGACATGAAGATGTTGGTGCTGGCGATGACCAAGCCGTCCACGTCTTGCGGCGTGAGTCCTGCGTCGTCAAGCGCGTTCTTCGCGGCCGCCGCCGCGATCTCCATTTCCGTCCAACCCGGCGCTTCGCCGCAGCCGGCGAGCCCCACGCCCGCGATGGCGACCGAGCCCCTCATGCCGGCGTGAATTCCACCAGGCCCTCGGTGATACGCGCTTGGACCGCCATGCCGATCTTCACCTCCGCCGGCGGCACGTTCACCACGCGGCTCATCATGCGCACGCCTTCGGCGAGGTCCACCAGGCAGACGTTGTAATCGCCGCCGTCCGCCGGCCTGCGCCGCACCACGGTGGTGGAATACACAGTGCCGCGCCCGCTCGGTTCCATCCACGTGAGGCGACTGTCGCCGCAGTGCGGGCAGAGCACGCGAGGGTAGAACACATGCCTGGCGCAGGCGGCGCACTGCTGAATTTCGAAGCGCCCTGCCGCGAGCGCGTCGAGGTAGCGCTTTTCAGGTCCGCATTCAGGTGCGGAGGGTGGCGACATGCTGGCCTTCCTCGACCTGCTCGCCTTCCTCGACCTGCTCGCCTTCGGCGACGCGTGCGCCGGCACGCGCCTCGAGTCGCACCACCTTGCCGGCCACCTCGCAGCGGATTTCGAACGTCGTCATGGGCGAGCCGATTATGGCAGGAGTCCTGTGCAACAATCGAGCGCGAAAAGCGAAATGAGAGCCCACCCCGCTCCGGTCGTAAGCGGCATGCTGTGGATGGCGGCGACCGGTCTGCTGTTCATCGTCCTCAATACCACCATGAAGAAACTCTCGCACGAGCTCGATCCGTGGCTCGTGGGGTTCCTGCGCTATCTGCTCGGCGCGGCGGTGATGCTGGGGCCGGCGCTGCGCCTGGGTGCGGGCGCGCTGCGGCCGAAGGCGCCGAAGCTGCAGTTCCTGCGCGGCCTGTTCCACGCCGGCGGCATGATGCTCTGGTTCGCCGCGCTGCCGCTGGTGACGCTCGCCGAGCTCACCGCGATCGGCTTCAGCGGCCCGATCTTCATCTGCCTCGGCGCGGTGCTGTTTCTCCACGAGCGCATGAGCGGCGCGCGCTGGGCGGCCGTGATCCTCGGCTTTGTGGGCGTTCTCATCGTGCTCAAGCCCTGGGGGGCGGGCGGCTTCGCGGGCATCTCCGCGGGCATGCTCATGATGCTGGCCTCCGCCCCGATCTTCGCGGGATCATTCCTCGTCGCCAAGGCGCTCACGCGCCACGACCGCTCGGAGATCGTGGTGCTGTGGCAGCATCTCTGGGTGTCCTTGCTGCTCGCAGGCTTTGCGCTCGCCTATTGGACGGCGCCGACGGCGGACCAATGGACGCTGCTCGTGCTGTGCGGCATCCTCGGCGCGGGTGGCCACTACTGCATGGTGCGCGCCTTCCGCGTCGCCGATATCTCCGCCGTGCAGTCGGTGAAGTTCCTGGAGCTGGTGTGGGCGGCGATCCTCGGCTGGATGGTCTTCGGCGCGGTGCCGGCCGGCGCCACGGTGGCCGGGGGCTTGGTGATCCTCGCGGCCACGCTGCTCCTCGCGCGCCACGAATCGCGCCGGAAGGCGACATGAGCTGGGACAAGGAACTCGACGGGGCCGCCAAGCTTCGGCTACCGGCCATGACACTGCGCGCGGCGCTGGCGCCGCGATCCATCGCCGTCGTCGGCGCCTCGGACAACCCGCACAAGGTGGGCGGCCGGCCGATCCTCTACCTGAAGCGCTACGGCTATCGCGGCGCCATCTACCCGATCAATCCGGGGCGCGCCGAGGTGCAGGGCCTGAAGGCCTATCCCGGCATCGGCGAGTTGCCGGAAGCGCCGGAGCTGGTGGTGATCGCTGTGGCGGGCGAGGACGCGGTGCGCGCGGTTGAAGCGTGCGCGGCGAAGGGCGTCAAGGTGGCCGTGGTCATGACCTCGGGCTTCGGTGAAACCGGCGCCGACGGCAAGGCGGCGCAGGATCGCATGGCCGCCGCGGCGCGCGCCACCGGCATGCGACTGGTCGGGCCAAATTGCCAGGGCCTCGCCAATTTCGCCACCGGCACGGTGGCCAATTTCTCCACCATCTTCAACGAAATGGAGGCGCGTGACGGGCCGGTGGCCATCGTCAGCCAGAGCGGCGCCTGCTCGCAGGCGATCTACATCCTGGCGCGCCAGCGCGGACTGGATGTGCGCCACGTGCACGCCACGGGCAACGAGGCCGACGTCACCGTGGCCGACCTCGCCGCGGAAATCGTGCAGGAAGAAGGCGTGCGCCTGGTGCTGCTTTATATGGAGGCGATCCAGCGCCCGGCGATGCTCGCGCAGGCGGCAGAGTTCGCGCGCGCACGCGATCTGCCCATTGTCGCCGTGAAGGCAGGCCGTACCGAGAGCGGCGTCAAGGCGGCCTCGTCACACACCGGCGCCCTGGCGAGCGAGGACCGGGTCATCGACGCGTTTTTCGCCAGGCACGCGATCTGGCGCGCCGCCGACCCGGAGGCGCTGGTGTCCGCCGGGCAGCTGTACCTGCAGGGTGGGCGGCCGAATGGGCGGCGCTTCGTCGCGGTGAGCAATTCGGGTGCGAGCTGCGTGATGGCAGCCGACGCGGCCGAGGAGTTGGGGCTGGCGCTGCCGGAGTTCACGGGCCACACACGCGTGCGGCTGAAAAAAGTGCTCCCTGCGTTCGCCACGCCCGCCAATCCGCTCGACGTCACCGGGGCGCTGCTGACCAATAGCGGGTTGTTCGGCGAAGCGCTGACGATTCTCGGCGAAGAGGACGCCTGCGACCTGCTCATGCTGGCAATCCCGATCGCGGGCGCCGGCTACGACGTGCCGCTGTTCGCACACGACGCGGCGGCCTTTCGCCAGCGCTACGGCAGGAGCATCGCGGTGGCCGCGCCGCAGGCGGAAGTGCGCGCCGAGTTCGAGCAGCGCGGCGTGCCCGTGTTTGCGCGCGAACGCGACGCCATGCTCGGATTGCGCCAGCTCGCCGCGCATAGCGCGCTGCTGCGCGCCCGGCCGGTGACCGACCGCGCGGCGAAGACCATTCCGCTGCCCGGGGGGAGGGAACGGTTCCTGAATGAGTTTGAAAGCCTGGGCCTGCTCGCGCTGGCGGGCATCGCCGTGGTGGAGCATCGCCTGTGCCGGAACGAAGCCGAGGCGCGCGCGGCGTTCAATGCACTCGGGCCGACGGTGGTGGCCAAGGCCTGCTCGAGCAGCGTGCCGCACAAGACCGAACAGGGGCTGGTGCGCCTCGGCCTGCTCAGCGCCGACGAAGTGGTGCAGGCGTTCCGCGATTTCAAGCCACGCCTGCCTGCGGCGGACGGCGTACTGGTCGCGCGGCAGGTCGCCGGGCGCCACGAACTGGCCCTCGGTGCGCGCGTCGACGCGCTCTTCGGGCCCGTGGTCATGATTGGCGACGGCGGAATCTATCTCGAGGCGCTGAAGGATTTCCGTCTGCTGCTGCCGCCGTTCGACGGGGCGGAGGCGCTCGATGCGCTGTCGCAACTGCGCATGGCGCCGCTGCTCGAAGCGCAGCGCGGCAGGCCGGCGCTCGACCGGCAGGCCGTGGCGCGCATGGCGGTGGTGCTCGGCGATGCGATGCTCGGCTGGGACGGCATCGTGGCCTCTGTGGACGTCAACCCGGTGATGGTGCTCGAGTCCGGGGCCGTCGCGGCCGACGCGCTTATCGAGCGGGCAATGCCCGCACCTGGGACAGGAGGCCGTCCCGCGTGATGGCGTCGCGCACCGGGAGCCCGGCGGCGCGCAGTGCCGCGGCGGTCCACACGTTGCAGGTGCGCAGCAGGTGGAAGGTTTCGCGTCCGGGATAGAAGCGGCTGTCACCGTAGTGCCCGGGCCCGAGCGGCGTCGCCGGCGTCTCGCCATCGCGCGCGAAGGCCTCGTGGATGTAACGCAGCAGCCCTTCCAGCGCCGGCTGCGACAGCCGGATCTCGACCAGGTCGCTGTGCCGGAACAGCGCCGCGAGTTCGCCGCGCACACCCGCAACGTGCAGCACGCTGCGGTTGGGGAAAAACGCGGCCTTGAAGGAAAGCCAGGGTCCGGCACTTCGCGCCATGTAGAAATCACGCTCGCCCCAGCCGACTTCGAGATAATCGGCCTGGGGAAAATCGCGCTTCTCCGGCCACAGCGGCGTGGGGATGTCAGCGCGCCGCACGGCGATGCCGGTGTGCCCGCCCTGGGGAACGAGGAAGATTGACGTCACCGCCGGCGCCTCGGGCAGCACGACGACCGGGGCGGCGGCGCAGCCGAAGAGCAGGCCGCACAGGAGGAGAGCGCGCATGGCGCGAGCATGCGCCGTTTCAAACGCTCCGTCGCCCTGTGTCGCCACGCTATAATTCGACGTTCCTGCATTCATCAATCCCGCCATGAAAATCCTGGTCAGCGTCAAGCGCGTGGTCGATTACAACGTCAAGGTGCGCGTCAAGGCCGACGGCACCGGCGTCGAGACCGCCAACGTCAAGATGTCAATGAACCCCTTCGACGAGATCGCCATCGAGGAGGCAGTGCGGTTGAAGGAAGCCGGGGTGGTCACCGAGATCGTCGCGGTGTCGGCGGGCGTGGCGGCCTGCCAGGAAACGCTGCGCACCGCGCTCGCCATTGGCGCCGACCGTGCCATCCTCGTGGAGACCGACGTCGAGCTCCAGCCGCTCGCGGTGGCGAAGCTCCTCAAGGCGCTGTGCGACAAGGAATCCCCGCAGCTGGTGATCCTCGGCAAGCAGGCCATCGACGATGATGCCAACCAGACCGGACAGATGCTCGCGGCGCTGCTCGGCTGGCCGCAGGCGACGTTCGCCTCCAAGCTCAAGATCGAGGACGGCAAGGCGACGGTCACGCGCGAAGTGGACGGGGGCCTCGAGACCATTGCCCTCAAGCTGCCGGCGATCGTCACCACCGACCTGCGACTCAACGAGCCGCGCTACGTCACGCTGCCCAATATCATGAAGGCGAAGAAGAAGACGCTGGAGAACCTCAAGCCGGATGCGCTGGGCGTGGACGTGAAGCCGCGCCTGGTGACGCTCAAGGTGGTGGAGCCCGAGAAGCGCAAGGCCGGCATCAAGGTGCCGGACGCGAAGACGCTGGTCGACAAGCTGCGCAACGAAGCCAAGGTGATCTGATGGCGATCCTGGTTCTCGCAGAACACGACAACGCCTCCATCCGCAAGGCGACGCTCAACACCGTCGCCGCGGCGCAAAAAATCGGTGGCGAAATCCACGTCCTGGTCGCCGGCCACAATGCCGGCGCGGCCGCCAAGCAGGCGGCGCAGATCGCCGGTGTGGCCAAGGTGCTGCACGCGGACGCGGCACACCTGGGTGAATTCCTGGCCGAGAATGTGGCGGCGCTGCTGGCCGCGCTGGCGAAGGACTATTCGCATCTGCTCGCGCCGGCGACCTCCACCGGCAAGGACGTCATGCCGCGCGCCGCGGCGCTGCTCGACGTGCAGCAGGTTTCCGACATCGTGGCGGTCGAATCGGCCGACACCTTCGTGCGCCCGATCTACGCCGGGAGTGCGCTGGCCACGGTCAAGTCCGTCGACAAGATCAAGGTGATTACCGTGCGCATCACCGGCTTCGATGCGGTGGCCGCCACCGGCGGCAAGGCCGCGGTGGAAAGCACGCCGCCGCCCGCCGACAGCGGGCTGTCGTCCTTCGTCAATCGCGAAGTGCAGAAATCAGAGCGCCCCGAGCTGACCTCGGCGCGCATCGTGGTGTCGGGCGGTCGCGGCATGGGCTCGGGGGAGAATTTCAAGCTGCTCGAGCCACTCGCCGACCAGCTCAAGGCCGCCATGGGTGCCTCGCGCGCCGCGGTGGACGCGGGCTTCGTGCCGAACGACTGGCAGGTGGGGCAGACCGGCAAGATCGTGGCACCTGACCTGTACATCGCGGTCGGCATCTCGGGTGCGATCCAGCACCTCGCGGGCATGAAGGACAGCCGCGTCATCGTCGCCATCAACAAGGACGAGGAAGCGCCGATCTTCCAGGTGGCCGACTACGGCATCGTCGGCGACCTGTTCCAGGTGGTTCCGCAGCTGATCGAGGAACTGAAGAAGTAGGGAGGTCCGCATGTCCGCCTACGTTGCGCCCCTGAAGGACATGAAGTTCGTGATGCGCGAGCTCGCCGGGCTCGCCGACGTGGCGCAGCTTCCGGGCTACGGCGAGGCGACGCCGGACACGGTGGACGCGATCCTCGAGGAAGCGGCGAAGTTCGCCAGCGGCATGCTGGATCCGCTCAACCACACCGGCGACGAAGAAGGCGCGCGGTGGAAGGACGGGGCGGTGACCACGCCCAAGGGCTTCAAGGAAGCCTACCGCGCCTATGTGGACGGCGGCTGGGGTGCGCTGCCGGTATCGGCGGAACTGGGCGGACAGGGGCTGCCCAGAATCGTCGCCACGCCGGTGGAAGAAATGTGGTGCAGCGGCAACATGAGTTTCTCGCTCTGCCCGATGCTCACGCAGGGAGCGCTGCACGCCATCGAGCTGTGCGGCTCCGAGCATCTGCGCAAGACTTTCCTGCCCAGGATGGCGAGCGGCGAATGGACCGGCACCATGAACCTGACCGAGCCGCAGGCGGGTTCAGACCTGGCGCTGGTCAAGACGCGCGCAGTGCCGGAAGGCGACCACTATCGCATTACAGGGCAAAAGATTTTCATTACCTACGGCGAGCACGATTTCACGGACAACATCGTGCACCTGGTGCTGGCGCGCACGCCGGATGCACCCGAGGGTGTCAAGGGCATCTCGCTGTTCATCGTGCCGAAATTCCTGGTGAATGCCGACGGCTCGCTGGGCAAGCGCAACGAGGCGCGCTGCGCCTCGATCGAGCACAAGCTCGGCATTCACGCCAGCCCGACCGCGGTGATGGTGTTCGAGGATGCGCTGGGGTACCTGGTGGGCGAGGAGAACAAGGGCCTGGCCTACATGTTCATCATGATGAACGCGGCGCGCTTCGCTGTGGGGCTGGAGGGTGTTTCGATCGCCGAGCGCGCGTTCCAGCGCGCGCTGGCGTACGCGAAGGAGCGCGTGCAGGGCCGCGACCTCGCCGGCGGCGGCACGGTGCCGATCATCCGCCACCCGGACGTGCGCCGCATGCTGATGCTGATGAAGTCGCAGACCGAGGCCATGCGCGCGCTCGCCTACGTGGTGGCGGCGGCGCTGGATGTGGCGGCGCGGCATCTTGACGCGAAGGTACGCGAACAGAACCAGGCATTTGTCGATCTCATGATCCCGGTAGTGAAGGGCTGGTGCACGGAAACCGGCATCGACGTCGCGTCGCTGGGCGTGCAGGTGCACGGCGGCATGGGCTTCATCGAGGAGACCGGCGCTGCGCAGCACCTGCGCGACGCGAGGATCACCACCATCTACGAAGGCACCACCGGCATCCAGGCCAATGACCTCGTCGGGCGCAAGATCGCGCGCGAGGGCGGTGCCACGGCCAAGGCCTGGCTATCGCATCTCAAGGTGTTCGATGCCGACTTGGCCAAGTCCGCCAACGCCGACATCAAGGTGATTCGCGAGTCGCTGGCGTCCGGCGCGGGGGCGGTGAGCGAGAGCGTCGACTACCTCGTCGCCAATGCGGCCAAGGACGTGATGTCCATCTTCGCCGGCGCGGTGCCGTTCCTCAAGCTCATGGGCATCGTCGCCGGCGGCTGGCAGATGGCGCGCGCCGCGCTGGCCGCCGAGAAGAACCTCGGCGCCGGCGACCAGGCCTTTTGCGAGGCCAAGATCGCGACCGCGCGCTTCTATGCCGACCAGGTTCTGGTGCAGGCCCCGGGGCTGCGCGACACGGTGGTGAAGGGCGCGCACGCGGTGATGGCCGTGTCCGAGGACGCTATGTAAAAGGGGACAGACCTCATTATTTCGCATAGCGAAATAATGAGGTCTGTCCCCTTTTCCTACTTCAATCCGAAAAACTTTTGAATGCGCTCGAGCAGCGCCGGCTGCACGGGCGTCTCGGGTTGGGCGTTGGCGCTCGCGGCGCCGGCGCGAGCGCTTTCCAGGTCGGGCTTGCGCATCGCGATGACGCGGCTGACCTCGTCGGCGATCTCGGGCCGAGCGAGCAGCAGGGCCTGGAACGAGGGCCGGTCGAGCCGGTAGCATTCCACGTCGCTGCGCGCGATCACGGTCGCGTTGCGCGACTCGCCCGCCAGCAGACCCATCTCGCCGAAGAACTGCCCGGCGCGCACCGTGCCGATGACGCGCGGCGCGTGCCCCGGCTGCTCGAAGCGCACCTCGGCCTCGCCGAAAGCGATGATGTACAGCCAGTGCGCGACGCTGCCCTGCTTGGTGATGACGTCGCCGCGCGCGAAGGGCGTGTACTGCAGCCGCTCGGCGACGAAATTGCGTTCCTCGTCCGAGAGCGGCGCCATCAGGTCGACCTGCTTGAGCATGATCACGCGGCGGGCAAGCTCGCGTTGGCGCACGGACTCCGCATGCGCCTCGTCCTTGGCAATGGCATGCACCGTGCGCTGCTCCTCGGCGAGGCGGATGCCGGCGCGCTGCAGCGAGGCAAACAGGTGCACGCGCACCGCCGAGTCGGTGAGCTCGTCCTCCAGCAGGTCGGTGAGGAAATAGCGCAGCCGGTAGAGGAGGTTGCCGTGCTCGAAGCCGAGCAGGATGCAGCTGGGCGCCGGCGCGCGCGCCACGTTGGCGATCAGGATTTCGCGCATTTCCTCATCCACCATGGCGATCACCCGCGCCGGCGGCACGCTCGGGTCGACCATGAACTGGAGGCCGCGGCGCCATTGCAATGGCGCGCCCTCGCGGCGCCCGACGATCACGAATTTTCCCTTCATCAGCGCGCTGTTCGGCAGCACCACCGTTTCCCAGTTGCGCGTCTCCACCGCCGTCGAGCGCCAGCGGATGTCGGTGACGCGGCCGGTCAACTCGTCGACGCGGATCCAGTCGCCCACCCGCACCGAGTTGTCGAGCTGGATCGCGAGTCCGCCCAGCACGTTGCCCAGCGTGTCCTGCATGGCGAAGGCGAGGACCGCGGTGATGATGGCGGAGGTCGCGAGAATGCCGGTGAGGTCCACGCCGAGCACGCGCAGTTGCGTCAGGCCGTAGCCGGTATAGACGACGATGATCGCCAGGTCCTCGATGATGCGCGGCAGCTGCTTGCCCAGCTTGGGCAGCATCAGCCGGAACAGCGCAAAGCCGACGATGCGGATCAGGGCGATAGTCCAGACGATGCGGAAGAAGACATCCAGCACGCGCGCCGCGGTGTCGAAGCCGAGCTTCGCGGCGCCGATGTCGGCCGCTAGCCCGAGGACGCCGAACAGGAACAGCCACAGGGTATTGAGGTAGGTGCTGCGCTCACCGGGGAGCGCGCGCAGCAGGAAGCCCGTCAGCACCAGGGCGATGACGATGACGTAGGGAAGTTCCGAGCTCCAGAACTGCGTCAGCACGGGCGGTGGCCTAGAACTTGATCTTGCCGGTGAGGTGGTCCTTCCACATCACCCAATCGCCCAGGAAACTGTAGAAGGGGTAGGTGAAAGTAGCGGGGCGATTCTTCTCGAAGAAGAAGTGCCCGACCCAGGCAAAGGCGTAGCCGCAGACCAGGCCGGCGAGCAGCCACCAGAAATTCAGGGTGGCGAAAGCGTGCAGCAGGAATAGCAGGCCCAGAGAGGTGCCGACGAAGTGCAGGCGCCGCGAGGTGCGATTCGCGTGTTCCGAAAGGTAAAACGGGTAGAACTCGGCAAAGGTCTTCACGCCAGCCTCACATGTTCGGATAGTTCGGTCCGCCGCCGCCTTCGGGCACCACCCAGACGATATTCTGCGTCGGGTCCTTGATGTCGCAGGTTTTGCAATGCACGCAATTCTGCGCGTTGATCTGCAGCCGCGGCACGTCGTTGTCGCGCACGATTTCGTACACGCCGGCGGGACAATAGCGCTGCTCGGGCGCGTCGTACAGGGCAAGGTTCACGCCCACCGGCACGCCCACATCCCTGAGCGTGAGGTGCACCGGCTGGTCCTCGCCGTGGTTGGTGTTGGAGAACGACACCGAGGTCAGGCGATCGAAAGTGAGCTTGCCGTCCGGCTTCGGGTAGTCGATCGGCTCCGACTCGGTGCGCTTGCGCAGCGTCTCATGATCGGCGTGCGCGTGGCGCAGGGTCCAGGGCGCCTTGCCGCCGAATACCACCTGATCGATGCCGACCATCACGCTGCCGGTATAGAGGCCTTTCGACATCCACGGCTTGAAATTGCGCGCGCGGTACAGCTCGTCGAACAGCCACGACTTCTGGAACGCTTCGGGGTAGGCGGCGAGCTCGTCGCCGGCTCGCCCCGCCGCGAGCGCCGCATGCGCCGCCTCGGCGGCCAGCATGCCGGACTTGATTGCGCCATGGCTGCCCTTGATGCGCGAGGCGTTGAGAAAGCCGGCGTCGTCGCCGATCAGGCAGCCGCCGGGAAACACGAGTTTCGGCAGCGATTGCAGCCCGCCGGCGGCGATGGCGCGCGCGCCGTAGGCGATGCGCTTGCCGCCCTCGAAGGTGCCGCGGATCGCCGGGTGCGTCTTGTAGCGCTGGAATTCCTCGTAGGGCGAGAGGTAGGGGTTCGTGTAGCCCAGGCCGACGACGAAGCCCACGGCGACGAGGTTGTTCTCGAAGTGATAGAGAAAGGATCCGCCGTAGGTCGCGGCGTCCAGCGGCCATCCCGCGGTATGGACGACGAGGCCCGGCCGGTGCTGCCCGGGCCTGACCTCCCAAAGCTCCTTCAGCCCGAGGCCGTAGACCTGCGGGTCGACGCCTTGGCGCAGCTGGTACTTCTTCTCCAGCTGCAGGCCGAGATGGCCGCGGCAGCCTTCGGCGAAGAACGTGTACTTCGCAAGCAGCTCCACGCCGGGCTGGAACGCGTCGGTCTTTTCGCCCTTGCGGCTCACGCCCATGTCGCCGGTGGCGACGCCGCGTACGGCGCCCCGCTCGTCGTAGAGGACCTCGGCGCCGGCGAAGCCGGCGAAGATCTCCACGCCGGCGCTTTCGGCCTGCTGCGCGAGCCAGCGCGTGACGTTGCCAAGGCTGATGACATGGTTGCCGTGGTTCTTGAAGCACGCCGGCAGGAGGAAGTTCGGCGTGCGCAAAGATCCCGACTGCGTGAGGAACAGGAACCGGTCCTCGCTCACCGGCACGCCGAGCGGCGCGCCCTTTGCCTTCCAGTCGGGAACCAGCTCGTCGAGCGCGCGCGGATCCATCACCGCGCCCGAGAGGACGTGCGCGCCGATCTCCGAGCCCTTCTCGATCACGCACACGGAAAGCGCGGGGGAGAGCTGCTTGAGCCGGATTGCGGCAGCCAGGCCCGCCGGGCCGCCGCCCACCACCAGCACGTCGTACTGCATCGATTCGCGGCTCATGCCGGCATTATATGATCCGGGCATGAACGAAATCCGCCGGCTCGCGCACATCGAGCGCATCCCGATCCGCTGGGGCGACATGGACGCGATGGGCCATGTCAACAACACCGTTTACTTCCGCTTCATGGAGCAGGCGCGCATCAGCTGGTTTGGCCGCCTGGTGCCCGGGGAGGAGGCGTGGCAATCCACGGGCGTGGTGATCGCCAACGCCTCCTGTAACTACCGCCGGGCCATGACCTACCCGGGCACCGTCGAGGTGAAACTATTCGTCGGCGCACCGGGCGGCGCCAGCGTGCCGACCACCTACGAGCTGCGCGTTGACGCGGATCCCGAGCCGTTCGCCGACGGCGCGGCCACGGTGGTGTTCATCGACATGAAGTCGCAGAAATCGAAGCGCATTCCGCAGGAGATCCGCGCGCGCCTGGAGCGCGCCGGGGCGACGGCATGAGCGCCAAGCCGCTGTGGACGCCGGATCCCGCGCGCGCCGCACAGACCGGGATGGCGCGCTTCATGCAGCTCGCTGGGAAGAAGGACTACGCCGAGCTGCACCGCTGGTCGGTGGAGAAGAGCGCAGAGTTCTGGGCGCTGTTGTGGAAGTTCGGCGAGGTGCGCGGCGATCCCGGCAAGCGCCGCCTCGTCGACGGCGATCGCATGCCGGGCGCCCAGTGGTTTCCGGACGCGCGCCTCAATTTCGCCGAGAACCTGCTGCGCGGGCGCGACGAGTCATTGGCCATTTCCTTCTGGGGAGAGGACCAGGTCAAGCGCCGGCTGTCGCGGCGCGAGCTGCACGACTTGGCGTCGCGCCTGGCGCAGGCGCTGCGCGCCGCGGGCGTGGGCAAGGGCGACCGCGTCGCCGCCTACCTGCCGAACATGCCGGAGGCGACCGCGGCGATGCTGGCGACGGCCAGCCTGGGCGCCATCTGGTCGAGCTGCTCGCCGGATTTCGGCGTGCAGGGCGTGCTCGACCGCTTCGGCCAGATCGAGCCCAAGGTGCTGTTTTGCGCCGAGCGCTACTTCTACGGCGGCAAGGAATTCGACCTGCGCGCGAAGAACGAGCAGATCCTCGCCGGGCTGCCGAGCGTGCGCAAGGCGGTGACCGCACTTTATGAAGGCGGATTCGGCGATTTCACTGCGCCGTTCGCAGCCATAGAGCTTCAGTTCGAGCAGGTCGAGTTCAACCATCCACTCTACATCCTGTACTCCTCCGGCACCACGGGCGTGCCGAAATGCATCGTGCACGGCACCGGCGGCACGCTGCTGCAGCACCTGAAGGAGCACCTCCTGCACAGCGACGTGGGCGCGGGCGACCGCGTGTACTACTTCACCACCCTCGGCTGGATGATGTGGAACTGGCTGATGTCGGGCCTCGCGGCAGGGGCGGCGCTGCTGCTGTACGACGGCTCACCCTTCATCAGCCGCGGCCGCATCATCTTCGACATGGCGGACGCCGAGGGCATGACGCACCTCGGCACCTCGGCCAAGTTCATCGACGCCATCGCCAAGATCAACCTGAAGCCCAGGGCGACGCACCGGCTGGAGCGCTTGCGCGCGATCCTTTCCACCGGCTCGCCGCTGTTGCCCGAGGCGTTCGACTACGTCTACCGCGATATCAAGCAGGACGTCTGCCTGTCCTCGATCTCGGGCGGCACCGATATCGTCAGCTGCTTCGTGCTCGGCAACCCGATCCTCCCGGTGTGGCGAGGCGAGATCCAGTGCAAGGGCCTGGGGCTGGCGGTGGAGGTGTTCGACGACGACGGCAAGTCCCTGGTCGGCGAGAAGGGCGAACTGGTGTGCACGCGGCCGTTCCCGGCGATGCCGGTCGGGTTCTGGAACGATGCCGATGGTTCCAGGTACCGCGCCGCCTACTTCGAGAAGTACCCGAACGTCTGGCGCCACGGCGACTGGTGCGAGATCACGGAACACGGCGGCATCATCATCTATGGACGTTCCGACGCGGTGCTCAATCCGGGCGGCGTGAGGATCGGCACGGCCGAAATCTACCGACAGGTAGAGAGCCTCGAGGAGGTCGTGGAGTCGCTGGTCATCGGCCAGGACTGGGAGGGGGACGTCCGCGTGGTGCTGTTCGTCAAGCTGCGCGAGGGACTCAAGCTCGACGACGGCCTGGTGTTGAAGATCAAGAAGCGCATTCGCGACAACACCACGCCGCGCCACGTCCCCGCCAAGGTGTTGCAGGTCGGCGACATCCCGCGTACCAAGAGCGGCAAGATCGTCGAGCTGGCGGTACGCCACGTGGTGCACGGGCGAGCGGTGAAGAATCTCGAGGCGCTCGCCAATCCGGAGGCGCTGGAGGATTTCCGCGACCGCCGGGAGCTTGCGGATTTGTAGACACGGGGGAGTTCCTGTAGACTCCTTCATCCCTACACGCCGTGGGTAAATGACTAAGTATGTTTTTGTAACCGGTGGTGTAGTTTCCTCTCTGGGGAAAGGCATCGCCGCCGCCTCCCTCGCCGCGATTCTCGAATCGCGCAGTATCCGCGTCACCAACATCAAGCTGGACCCGTACATCAATGTGGACCCGGGCACCATGAGCCCGTTCCAGCACGGCGAGGTATTCGTCACCGAAGATGGCGCCGAGACCGACCTCGACCTCGGCCACTACGAGCGCTTCCAGAGCACCAAGATGCGCCGCGCCAACAACTTCACCACCGGCCAGATTTACGAGTCGGTGATCAAGAAGGAGCGCCGCGGCGACTACCTCGGCGGCACGGTGCAGGTGATCCCGCATATCACCGACCAGATCAAGGCCTACATCAAGAAGGGTGCGGGCGACGCCGAGGTGGCGATCATCGAGATCGGCGGCACGGTCGGCGACATCGAGTCGCTGCCGTTCCTCGAGGCCATTCGCCAGATGGGCCTGGACCTCGGACGCAACAACGTGTGCTACGTGCACCTCACGCTGGTGCCCTATATCGCCAGCGCGCGCGAGATCAAGACCAAACCCACGCAGCACTCGGTGAAGGAACTGCGCGAGATCGGCATCCAGGCCGACGTGCTGCTGTGCCGCGCCGACCGGCCGCTGCCCGACGAGGAGCGGCGCAAGATCGCGCTGTTCTGCAACGTGCAGAAAGAGGCCGTGATTTCTGCCTGGGACGTGGATTCGATCTACAAGATTCCGATGATGCTGCACGACCAGATGCTCGACGAGATCGTGTGCCACAAGCTGCAGATCCTGGCGCGGGCCGCGGACTTGTCCGCCTGGAGCCGGCTGGTGCACGCGCTCGAGCACCCGGAGCACGAGGCCGACATCGCCTTCGTCGGCAAGTACGTGGATCTTCAGGACTCCTACAAGTCGCTGAACGAGGCGCTGATCCACGCCGGCATCCACACGCGCAGCCGGGTGAGGGTTCACTACGTGGATTCGGAGGAGATCGAACGCAGCGGCGCAGCGGCGCTGGAGAAGATGGACGCCATCCTGGTGCCGGGCGGATTCGGCAAGCGCGGCACCGAGGGCAAGATCGCCGCGATCCGCTACGCGCGCGAGAACGGCATTCCCTACCTCGGCATCTGCCTGGGCATGCAGCTCGCGACCATCGAGTTCGCGCGCAATGTCTGCGGCCTGGCGGGCGCCAACAGCACCGAGTTCGACC
>JAQBXT010000027.1 GCA_027624175.1 Pseudomonadota bacterium
TCCACTGCGGCGGCTTACAGCTCTATCCCGTTACCCACGCAAAACCCGGATGAACCCAATAGGGTATCGACAAGTTAGCTATCTAAACCCAGGAAAACTCCGTCAAGCCCTCTCTACGCAGCAACTCCCTTTTCCTAAGCCGCAAAAGCGCGCAGACGAAAATAACGATAATTCTCTGCTGATACCAAGTGTCGACCAGGATTGAACAAATTGTAAACGGCTGCATGCGCACCCAAGAATCGCTGCGCATGCTCTATCGATTTAAACTTACGCATACCCCGCTCTCTCACTCGCGTTGGCTCGTGCGAAAGCTCAGCTCGATTGTTGAGGTTGAATCTGTGATAGAGCCAGACGGCATATTGAATGATTTCAGGTGGAAACCGGTGGCGTTTGTACAGTGCATAGACTCTTGCAGTCATTATCACCGGCCTGATTGCCGCCTGCGCACAAACAGGTTCCGTTCAACAGCCGGAGCAAGTCACCTTCGTTCAGAATGGGGACAGTAGTGTCCCAACGTTTTCACGAGAGACGGTTGTAGGTTAATGATTGAAATGCGGAAACGAGCGGTTTTGTCTGGTCTCGATTTGAACGTCGAGGCGCAGAATTTGAGCCTTTTGCGCATATCCGCCGAGGGCTCTCATGCATCAAGGCATGCTCGTGTTTGCGCAGGTCATGGCACATTTGCCGCTCTCCACGTTTCGCCGCTGCGTGACAGCGCATCGGGGCGATCACAAAGTGCAGGAGTTCTCGTGTCTGGACCAGTTCTTTGCGATGGCCTTCGCTCAATTGACAGCGCGCGAGTCGTTGCGGGATATCGAAGTCAACTTGCGCGCCCAGTCGGCGCGGCTGTACCACATGGGCTTTCGCTGCAAGACGATTTCGCGCAACACGCTGTCCAACGCGAACGCAGTGCGGCCCTGGCAGATGTACGCCGACTTCGCGCAGCACCTGATTGGCATCGCCCGGCCGTTGTACGCCGACGAGCCGTTGGCGGTGGACCTGGACGCGACGGTCTATGCGTTCGATGCCACCACCATCGACCTGTGTCTGTCGGTCTATCCGTGGGCACCGTTTCGTTCGGCCAAGGCCGCCATCAAGCTCCATACCTTGCTCGATTTGCACGGTGCGATTCCAAGCTTTATTCACATCACCGATGGCAAGACCCACGAGGTCAACATTCTGGACGACCTGATCATCGAGCCGGGCGCGTACTACTTGCTCGATCGCGGGTATCTGGACTTCTCTCGACTGTTCAGCATTCATCAAGCGCAGGCTTTCTTCGTCACCCGCGCCAAGAGCAATACCAAGTTCAAGCGTCGCTACTCGCACCCGGTCGATCGCATCAACACCAATGTCCTGTGCGACCAGGCCGGTGTACTCACAGTGTTCTATTCGAGCAAGGACTATCCAACCACCTTGCGCCGGGTCGTGGTGCGGGACGAAGAATCTGGCAAACGCGTCACGTTCTTGACCAACAACTTTGCTCTGAAACCCGATCTGATCGCGCAGTTGTACCGACAGCGCTGGCAGGTCGAACTGTTCTTCAAGTGGATCAAGCAGCATCTGCGCATCAAGGCGTTTCTCGGCACCAGCGAGAACGCCGTGAAGACGCAAATCTGGATTGCGGTCTGCACCTACGTGCTGATCGCGATCGTGAAGAAACGGCTCAAGCTGTCGCATAGCCTCTATGAAATCCTACAAATCCTGAGTCTGACCATGTTCGAAACAACACCCATAAATCAATTGCTTCCAAACCTCTCGACCAATTCAGAGCCTCCAATATCGCCGATCCAGGGCGTTCTCCTCTGAAAAACGTTGGGACACTACTGAAATAGGGACAGACCACATTCTTCTCATTTGCAGACGAGAAAAATGAGGTCTGTCCCAGTGGTGTCCGGTTAAAACTCGAACAAATTGAGCTGGTTGTCGTAGACGAGCGGAATGGGCTCAGGGGCTGAGAGCGTAAGTAGCTGATGCAAAGGGGTTCGTTCAAACATGGTCAAGCTCAGGATCTGTAGGATTTGGAACAGTGAAGGCTTCAGGTGAAGCCGATTTTTGATGATGGCGACGAGCACGTAGACCGACACCGCGATCCAGATTTGCGACTTCACTGCATTTTGCGAAGTGCCGAAGAACGCCTTGATGCGAAGGTGCTGCTTGATCCATTTGAAGAACAGTTCCACCTGCCAACGGCAGCGGTAGAGCTGCGTGATGGTGAACGCGGGCAGCATGAAGTTGTTGGTGAGGAAGATCAGCGTCTTGCCAGTGTTGCGATCTTTGAAGCGGATGCGACGCAGGGCTGCGGGGGAAGTCCCCGCTGGCGGGGCGGCCAGTAAATACGACCGTGTGATCGCACACGAGCCCGGTGCTGCGATCGATCGGATGCGAGTAACGCCGGCGCGCCTGCATGTTGGAGCGCGCACGCGTCACGAAGAAGCTGCCCGCTTGGTGAAAGCGATACAGCCGCGCGTAATCGAGGAATCCCCGATCCATGACGTAGAAGGCGCCCGCCTCCGGCAGCAGTTGGTCCAGGATGTTCACTTCGTGCAGCTTGCCGTCGCTGATGTGAATGAAGGCGGGAATGTTGCCGCGCAGATCGAGCAGCGTGTGCAGCTTCACCGCGGCCTTGGTCGTCATAAACGGCGCCCAGGGGAACACCGACAGGCACAGGTCGATCGTTGTCGTATCCAACGCATAGACCGTCTCGTTCAGATCGATGCCAAAGGGCTCCTGCGCATACAGTCGACGCGCCATGCCGATCAGACTTTGCGCAAAGTCGGCATAGATTCGCCAGTCGCGCGTTTCGTTGGCATCGGCCAAGGTGCTGCGCGACACTTTGCTGCGAATGCCCATGTGATAGAGCTTGAGCGGTTGCGCACGCAGGCACGCCTCGATCTCGCGCAAGCTTTCGCGAAACGTCAGCTGCGCAAACGCCATGCACAGGAACTGGTCGAGACAGTTGAACGACTTGACCTTGAATTCGCCGCGATAACGCGCCACGCAACGACGAAACGTCGTCAACGGCAAATGCTCGGTCAACTGTGCGAACACCAACTTGCCTTGGTTCATCGGTCACTCCGGCGAAGTGTTGCCTCGCAGAGTGGCAGAGCTGCTCTTCGGAGTTCAAATCGAGACCAGCTAAAACCATGAATTCTTTATGCCGCTTCAATCCCTTACGCGCGTCCAATGGTTGAACGCCCGGACACCACTGGGTCCGTCCCTATTTAAATTGGCCATTTCAGTCCGGTCGCAATCCCGCGTGCGCCCTCTTCAGCAGCGCGAGCACGCCGTCATACGTGACGGGCGCCGGATTCGGGTAAGGTGCCTCGAGGGCGATCTTTACCACGCGCTCTAGGTCGCCCTCGCGAACGCCGAGGTCCGAAAGCTTCATCTTCAACCCCAGCTTCACTTCCAGGTCGTACAAACCGGTCGCGGCCTCTTTGGCCCCAAGCGCGCGTGCGACGCGCGCCATCGCTTCGGGCGCTGCATCCCTGTTGTAGCGCACCGCGTGCGGCAGCACGACGGCATGGGTCTCGGCGTGCGGCAGGTTCCAGGTGCCGCCCAGCGTATGGCAGAGTTTGTGGTGCAGAGCGATGCCGGTATTGAGCGTCACCCCGGCGAGCCACGCACCATACAACGCTTCGCTCCTGGCGTTCGCATCCCGCGGATCGCGCACGATCGCCGGCAAGGCCGCCGCCAGCGCCCGTATCCCCTCCTCGGCCATCAGCGTCACGACCGGGTTCGCGCCAAGCGCATACAGCGCCTCCACGCAGTGCGCGATGGCGTTCATGCCGCTGGCGGCCGAGGTCGCGGGCGGCAGGCCCAGCGTCAGCTCGGGATCGTAGATCACCGTCTTCGGCAGCATCTTCGCGTCGCGCTGCGTGCGCTTGATGCCGCCTTCGGTGAAGCCCTGGATCGGCGTCATCTCCGAGCCCGAGTAGGTGGTGGGCACGGCGAGCACCGGCAGCCCGGTGGTGAGCGCGATCGCCTTGCCCAGGCCGATGGTCGAACCGCCGCCCACCGCAATGCAGCAGTCGGCATCGAGCGCCTGCGCCACGCGACGCGCATCCTGCGCCACTTCAAGCGGCGTGTGCATCACTGCCTTGTCGTACAGGCCTGCGTAGCGCGCCCCGAGCGAACTCGCGATGACTTTCACGCTCGCCGCGCGCCCGGGCGTGGACAGGACGAGTGCGCGCCGCGCGCCGAGCCGGTCCACTTCGGCGGCGAGCTGCGCGACGCTGCCGGCGCCGAATACCACGCGCGAGGCCAGCGAGACGTAGGTGAAAGGTTTGAGGGTCACCGCCGCAGTTTAGCCAAGCGCCGCCTGAAGTCGAGCGCCAGCAGCGAAAGACCGATCGCCGCGACGACGAACACCGTCCGGGCGCCGCCTGCGTCCACCGCGTGAGAGGCGAGCCACACGCCCGCCGACTGCCCGGTGAACAGGCTGCAGGCGAAGATCGCCAGCGCCGCGCCGCGCGTCGCGGGCGCCATCTGCGTGGCGTGCACCTGCAGCGTGTTGTGCATCATGTAGATCCCGGCGCCGAGCGCCACCACGCAGGGAACGGCCCAGCCGGGCGCAGGGGCGAACGCGAGAGCAAGGAAGCCCAGTCCGATGAGCATGCCGCCGCCGAGGACCAGCCCGCGCTCACCGGCGCGCGGCAGGAGGCGTCCGGCCACCGCCGCAAACAGCAGGCCGCCGGCCGCGAATGCGGCAGCGATCGAACCGCTCGCGCCCAGGCTCAGGCCGAAGCGCTGGTGCACGTACAAGGCGACGAAGGCGAGCGCGCCGTAGAACAGCGCGCCTTCCAGGAACACGGTGACCAGGATCACGCGCACCCAGGGCAGGCGCGTCAGCCCGGCCATGCGCCGGAACGCCGCGGCGAGCGGCGTGGCGTCGGCCGGCTGCGCACGCGTCTGCGGATTGCCGCGCAGCTCGAGATGGAGCAACAGCGCCGTCACCGCGTAGAGCACCGTGAGCAGGTAGAACATGGCCTGCCAGCCGAAGCGCTCGCCGAGGAAACCCGAAGCGGACGTGGCGAACGCGACGCCCAGCATGTGACCGACGAGAAAGCGCGCCAGCACCAGCTGGCGCTTCTCATAAGGCACGGCGTCGCCGATCCACGCCATGGCCAGCGGCACGATCGCGCCCACCGTCGCGCCAGTGAGAAAACGCGCCGCGACCAGGGTCGCGAGCGAAGGCGCGAGCGCGCAGGCAAGATTGCCGAACGCGGAGATCGCGGTGACCCAGAACACCATGCGGTACTTGCCGACACGGTCACCAATCGGGCCGTTCACCAGTTGCAGCAGGCCGTAGGCGACGGCGAAACCGGTGATCACCGCTGAGGCGCCGCCGGGCGTGGTGCCGAACTCGCCGGCGATCAACGGCAGCAGCGGATCCATGGCGCGCAGCGCCGCGGCGCTGGCGAAGGCGGCGAGCGAAAGCAGCAGGACGGCGCGGCCGGGCATGGGTCATTGTAGGATGGCCGCATGCCCGCGCTGCCCGATCCCCACGCGCTCGCCATCATGGCGCTGACGCTGTTCGCGCTGGTGCTGTTCGCGCAGGACCGCATTGCGCTCGAAACCTCGAGCCTGTTGATCTTCATCACGCTGGTCGCGGGCTTCCAGATCTTTCCCTACGAAAGTGACGCCGGCCCGGTACGGCCGCGCGATCTTTTCGCCGGCTTCGGCCACGAAGCGCTGGTCGCGGTCTGCGCCCTGATGGTGCTGGGCAAGGGCCTGGAATCCACGGGGGCACTGCAGCCGGTGGCGCGAATCCTGGCGCGCGTCTGGCAGACCGCGCCCGCGATCTCGCTCCTGTTCACCATGCTGGTCGCCGCCGCACTGAGCGCGGTGGTCAACAACACGCCGGTCGTCGTCATGCTGCTGCCGATCCTCGTCGGCGTCACCCTGAGCGCCAAGGCCTCGCCCTCCGGCGTCCTGATGCCTTTCGGCCTCGCCACGGTGATCGGCGGCGCGGTCACCACCATCGGCACCTCGACCAACCTGCTGGTGGTGTCGGTGGCGCGGGACATGGGGGTGCGCACCTTCGGCATGTTCGATTTCGCCCTGCCGATGATGCTGGTCGGATCTGTCGGCATCGCCTATCTCTGGCTCGTCGCACCGTGCCTGCTGCCGGCCCGCGATGTGCTGATCAGCGACAAGTCGGCGCGGCTGTTCAGCGCGATCCTGTACGTGGAGGAGGACAGCAGGATCCTCGGCAAGTCCCTGCTGGAGGCGCGCAAGCTGGCGGGCGGAAATCTGCGGCTCTCGACGTGCAACGCGGCGACGGCGTGCTGCTGGCGCGTCTGCCGACCCTGGTGTTCCTGGTCGGCGACCGGCTGCACGTGCGCGACACGCCTGAGCGCCTGAAGGAACTCGAGGGAATGCTCGGCACGCCGCTGCATGACCAGGAAACCGACGCCGAGGAGGCGGCCGCCAAGGAAGCCAAGGAGGCCGAGGCGGAAAGCGAGAAGAAGCCCGAGAGCGACGAGGACGCCAAGCAGCGCCTGGTCGAGGTGGTGGTGACGAACGATTCGCCGCTCAATGGCTCGTCGGTGCGGCGCGAGCGCTTCGCGGACGAGTACGGCCTGTTCGTGCTCGCCATCCATCGCGGGCAGCTGCACCAGGAGGTCCGCCGCGGCGAGCTGGGCGACGTGATCCTCGGCACCGGCGACGTGCTGCTGGTGCAGGGCAGCGCTGGGGACATCCGGCGGCTGAAATCGAACCACACGATCCTGGTGCTCGATTCCTCGGTCGACCTGCCGGACACCGAACGCGCGGCACTGGCGCTCGGCATCATGGCGGCGGTGATCGCCGCGACCGCGACCGGGCTGCTGCCGATCAGCGTCGCCGCGCTGATCGGCGTCGCCGTGATGATGGCGAGCCGCTGCCTGACCTGGAAGGAGGCGGGCAAGGGCCTGAGCGCGCAGGTGATCATGATCGTGGTGACCAGCCTGGCGCTCGGCACCGCGCTTACGGCGGCGGGGGCCACGCTCTACATTGCCGAGCTGTTCGTCCTGGCGACCTCCGGCATGTCGCCGACCGCGATCCTCGGCGGCCTGATCCTGCTGATGGCGCTGTTGACCAATATCCTTTCCAACAACGCCGCCGGCATCATCGGCACGCCGATCGCCATCGGCATCGCCGCGAAGCTCGGGCTGGCGCCCGAACCGTTCGTGATCGCCATCATCGCCGGCGTGAACCTCAGTTTCGCCACGCCGATGGCCTACCAGACCAACCTGCTGGTGCTGCACGCCGGCGGCTACCGCTTCGCCGACTTCGTGCGCGTCGGGGTGCCGCTGGCGCTGTTGATGTGGGCCGGCTACGTGTACGTGATCCCGCGGTTCTTCCCGTTCTGAGCGGGCGTGGCGCGCGTCGCCACGATGACTCCCACCACGATGGTCGCGACGCCGGCAGCGTGAAACGGCTGGAAGGTCTCGCCGAGGAACACCACTGCGAGCAGCGTGCCGAAAACCGGCAGCAGGTGCAGCGTGAACCCCGCCGCATTTGCGCCCACCACCGCCACCGCCCGGTTCCAGCAGATGTAGGCCACAACCGAGGCGAACAGCGCCACATACAGGACACCGGCCGCCTGCACTGGCGTCGGCAGGCGCGGCGGATGGCGCCACGCCTCCAGCGCGAACGCCGGCGCGAGCAGCAGGGTGCCCGCGAGCGAAATCGCGAACAGCAGGCTCACGCCGCCGAGCTCTGGCGGGCGTCGCCGGAGCAGCACCGAGTACACGCCCCACACCGGCATGGCGAGCAGGATCCACAGGTCGCCGGCGTGCACTTCGAGCTCGCGCAGCTGCGCCGGCTCGCCGCGCGACAGGATGATCAGGATTCCGGCGATGGAGACCAGCATCCCGCCGACCTGGCGCAGATTGACGTTCTCGCGCTCGATGATCCACGCGCACAACAGGATGAACAGCGGCGCCGAGGAATTGAGCAGAACCGAGTTCACCGTCGTCGTGGTCTGCAGTCCCGCGTAGATCATGTAATGGAACAGCGCCACGCCGGTCAGCGCGAGCAGCACGATCACACCGGCCCGGCGCCGCAGAACCCCGGCCTGGGCACGCAACGCCGGCAGCGCGAACGGCGCGAGGATCAGCGTCGCGATCGCCCAGCGCCAGAAATTCAGCGCCGCCGGCTCGAAGGCGTCGCGCAGCGCCCGGCCGAGGACCCAGTTCCCCGCCCAGAACAGCATCGCCAGCACCAGCAGGGCGTAGGCCGACGCGCGCGCGCGGGTCATCACAGCTTGAATTCGCTTACGGCATGCTCGCGCAGCTTCGCCTTCAGCCGGCCCAGCATGCGCAGCCGCCCGCCCGGATGCAGTTCGCCCAGGTCGCCGGTGCGCAGCCAGCCGTCCGCGGTGAACGCCTGCGCGGTCGCGTCCGGATCGTTGTAGTAGCCGCGCATCACGCTCCAGCCGCGCACCTGGATTTCGCCGTCCAGCGTGCGCAGCTGCAGTTCCTCGAGCGGCGTGGCGAGCCCCTGCACGCGCAGCTCCTCCGGGTCGCGCCAGTCGCTCATCACCACGTTGGGCGAGGCTTCCGACAGGCCGTAGGCCGCGCAGATGTACTTGGCGCCAAGCACGTGCACGATGCGACGCATGGTCTGTGGGCCCGCGGCCGCCCACCCGCCGCGCAAAGAGAGCTTGCGCTTGGCAAAATCATCGTGCCCCATCAGCATCTGGAAAATGGTGTCGTTGCCCGAGGTGAGCGTGCAGCGCTCCTGTTCCATCATCTCGAGCACCGCGCCCGGCTCGAAACCTGGCAACGTGACAAGGCACGCGCCGTGGACCAGGGACACCAGCGCCGAGAGCGTCGAGCCGCCGACGTGAAAGAACGGGCGGCAGTTGAAATAGCGGTCCTCCGGTTGGACGCCCATGCGCTGCCCGGCGGCCCAGGCGTTCCTCAGCATGTTGTCGTGCGTGAGCATCACGCCCTTGGGGTAGGCCGTGGTGCCCGAGGTGAACTGGATCAGGAGCAGGTCGTCGGCCGTCACCCCACCAGGAACGAACGGCGCGGCGCGCAACTCTCCCACGCGGAGGGCATGCTTGAGCGGGGGCAAGTCCTGCCGGATCGCCCGCAGCATCGCCTCGTAGTCGTTGTTGAGGAATTTCGGCGCGTAGAACAGCGCCTTGCAATCGGCCTGCCTGAGGCAGAACGCCAGCTCCGCCGCCTTGAAGCGGGTGTTGACGGGAACGGTGACCGCGCCGAGCAACGCCGCGCCGTAAAAGTGCGTGATCCAGTGCTCGTCGTTGCCCATCAGGAGCGCGACATGGTCGCCTTTGCGCAAGCCGAGCGCGTGCATGCCGCCCGCGGCGTCCCGCGCCCGCTGCAGCAGTTCGGCGTAGGTCAGGCGCGCGGTGGCGGTGACCAGGGCTGCGGCGTCCGGCTTTTGCGCCGCGAGGAATTCGCCGAGCGTCCTCGGCGTCCAGGCGCTCACTGCTTCCCCAGGCACGCGCCCGAGGCGAGCTGTTCCTCGATCGCGGCGACACCGTCCCGGACAGCGAACTGGACGGTCATATGGCTTTCGCCTGCCGCAGTTCGGCGATGCGCTCATCGGTATAGCCCAGGCGTTCCTTGAGGATCGCCTCGGTGTGCTCGCCCAGCAGCGGCGGGCGGCCGATCGACGGATCGTCCCAGCCGAGGAATTTGTACGGCAGCCCGAGCGCCTTGAATTCGCCCACCCCCGGGTAGTCGAAGCTGCCGATGAGCTTGCGCGCCCGCACCTGCGGATCGGCGAGGACTTCGGCGACATCGTTCACCGGTCCGACCGGCACCTCGGCGGCGTCGAGTCTTGCGATCAGTTCGGCGCGCGTGAGCTTCGCGACCGCATGCGTCATTGCCGCCATCACTTCGTCGCGGCGCGCCACGCGCGCCGCGTTGTTGAGAAAAATGAGGTCTGTCCCCATTTGCAGTGCTTCGCACAGGGGCGCCCAGTGCTGGTCGCTGGCAGTGATGTGCGCGTACTTGCCGTCCTTGCAGCGGAAGGTTGCCGAGGGCACGCGGCCGGGATGCTCGGTGCCGAGCCTGGGAGGGACTTCGCCCAGGGCGAAGTAGCGCGCGGCGGCGAGCGTCAGCAGGGCCACCTGGCCGTCGAGCATCGAGAAGTCCACCAGTGAACCGCGTCCGGTCCGGTCGCGCCCGGCGAGCGCCGAAAGGATCGCGATCGCCACCCACAGTCCCGAGGTGAGATCGGCGACCGGCAGGCCTGGCTTCACCGGCCCGCCGCCCTTCTCGCCGGTGAGGCTCATCAGGCCGCCCATCGCCTGGAACACGGTGTCGTAACCTTTCTTGTGCGCATAGGGCCCGGTCTGGCCGAAACCGGTGCAGGAGACGTAGACCAGCTTCGGGTTCAGCGTGGAGAGCGTCGCGTAGTCGAGTCCCTGGCGGGCGAGCGTGCCCACGGAGAAATTTTCGACCAGCGCATCCGCCTGCTGCGCCAGCTCGCGGATGATCCGGCGGCCCTCGTCGCTGCGCAGGTTGACGGTGATCGAGGCCTTCGAGCGGTTGCAGGCGAAGTAATAGGCACTGTCCTGCGCGAGCTGCGGCTCGAAGCCGCGCGTCTCGTCGCCTGCGCCGGGCTGCTCGACCTTGATCACCGTGGCGCCCAGCTCGGCGAGGATCATGCTCGCGAACGGGCAGGCGAGCACGCGCGACAGGTCGAGGATCGTGAGGTGCTGGAGCGGCTTCATGTCAGCGCGCAGTTACCTTATGGCCAGGAAGGCGATCCCGGCAAGCACCAGGGACGCACCGAGCAAGGTGCGCGGCGTCAGCTCTTCGCGGTTCTTGAGCAGGAACACGCTCACCGGAAAGATCACCAGCGGCGTCGTGTGTACGACGAGCACCGCCAGCGCGATCTCGATACGTGTCATGGCAAGGGCGATGAAGATCGAACCCAGCGACGTGAACACGCCGCAACCGGCGTAGAGCAGGATTGCCGTGCGGTCCGCGCCGCGCAGCTGCGCGCCGACCCGCGCCCAATTTCGCGTCACCGCGAACTGGCAGGCGAGCGCCGCCAGCGACGCGACCACCGTGCCCAGGGCCGCCTCGTTCCATTCCCGCATCGCAAGCCCGCGCAGGACATTGCCGAAGCCGAACCCCGCAACGGTCAGCAGCCCGGCGGCAAATCCCCTGCGCAGGACCTCCGGCGCCAGCGACTGCAGCGACCCGGCGCGCGGCTGCGTGAGCCACAGACCCGTCCACACCACGAACATCAGCGCGATCTCGTAAGCACCGAGGACCTCGCCGGCGAGCAGCCACGCGCCGATCAGCGCGAAGGCCGGCGCGGTGGAGTGAAACACGCTTGCGCGCGAGGGCCCGAGGAGCCTGACCGTGTCGAACAGGAATCTGCGGCCGAGAAAGGTGCCGATCACGCCGCCAATCACGAACAGGCCGGCGCCTTTCCACTCCCAGGCGTAAGGTGCGGCACGCACCGACAGTTCCACGCCGAACAACGCCGCCGGAAACAGCACGTTGGTGGCGAGCACCACGAAGAACCCCGCCTCCACCGGCAGCCGCACCACCGCGTAGCGCGTGATCACGATGTTGGTGGCGAAAGACAGCATCGCCAGGAGCGCGTAGGTGATGCCCATGGCTCAGGGTTTGCGAAACGCGCGCATTCTCTTGTTGGCTTCGCGCCCGCGCGCGAGTGCCGCCCCGCCGCCCTTCGCCGCGCCGTTGATCGCTGTCACCTCCGGCTTGGCCATGCGCGAACACGCGAAGCGCAGTTGCTTGGTGAGCTCGGTGATGCGTGTCTTCGCTTGCGCGCGCCTTCGCGCTCGATGAAGGTGCGCGCGCGCGCTGCGAGCTTGGCGAGCGCATCGTCGAACGCCGCACGCTCTTTCGAACTCAGGCAATCCAGGAACGCGTCGTTGCGCTCGGCCGCCGCGCGGATCAACCCGAGGTACACCCTGCGCCCGGCGGGCGTGAGCGTGAGCTGGACGCCGCGGCCGTCCGCGGCGTCTGCCTGCCTGAGGACGTACTTTCTCGACGTCAACCCCGACACCACGCGGCTCATCTGGCTCTTGTCGACGCCCGCCGCGCGCGCGAGCTCGTTGAGCGACAGCGGCCCGGTTGCGCCGCCCAGCAGCGCGATGCTGCGCCACTCCCACAGGCTGACGCCGAATTCGCGCCGGTTGCGCAGCTCGGCGCCGCGCGACAGCAGATTCGCCACCACGTGCAACCGGTACGACAGCAGCTCGCGGATGGTGGGCGCCTCGGTCATCGAAGAACGGGGTTTCATGCTCGCCGCGCAGCTTGAGGCCGAAGCGGTACTTGCCGGGCGCTTCACGCTGTGCATCGTTGACAGCCTAGCGCCAGATAGTTGATGATGTCAACGATGACCGGGGTGACCCTCTGCGAGTGTTTCGCACGCGACGGGCTGCAGCACGAGCCGGAGTTCGTGCCCACGGCGGCCAAGCGCGGGCTGCACGGCCGGGTGACGAGAAGCGGATTGAACCGGCTGGCGCGCGGTTGAAGCGCGGCCGGCCTCAGGCCTGCGAGCCCAGCGTGAAGTAAAAGCGCGCGCCGGCGCCCGGCGCCGACTCGGCCCACACGCGGCCGAGGTGCCGCGCAACGATCCGCTGCACGCTGGCAAGGCCGATGCCCATGCCCTGGAAGTCCGGCTCTGCGTGCAGCCGCTGGAAGGGCTCGAACAGCCTTGCTGCATGCGCCATGTCGAAACCGACGCCGTTGTCGCGCACGAAAAACACCCGCTCGCCGCCGCGCTCCCCGGCGCCGAACACGATCTCGGCCAGTTCGCACCCGGCAGTGTATTTCCACGCGTTGCCGACGAGGTTCTGCAGGACGCTGCGCAACAGGACCGGATCGGCGCGCGCATGCAGCCCCGGCTCGACCTCGACGCGCACGCGACGCGCGGGTTCCGTGCGCTGCAATTGCTCGAGCTCCTCCACGGCCATGGCGCTGAGATCGGTGTCCCTGAGCTCGAGCGGCCGCGAAGAGTGGCGCACCATGGTCAGCAGTCCGTCGATCAGGTCCGCCATCTGCGCGCTCGCGTCGCGTACGCGCGCCAGGTGCTGTCGCCCCACGTCATCGAGCCGCGCCGCGAAGTCCTTTTCCAGGATGGCGCAGAAACCGTTGATCGCCCGCAGCGGTGCGCGCAGATCGTGCGACACCGTGTAGTCGAACGACGCGAGCTCTGCGTTGGCCAGTTCGAGCGCGCGGGTGCGAAGCGCCACTCGCTCCTCGAGCCCGCGGTTCGCGTCCTCGAGGCGTCCGGTCGCGTCGCGCAACAGCTCGCGCATGCGGGCCTGCTCCTCGGCAAGACTGTCGATCTCGCGCCAGCTGCTGCGCACCGCCGGGCGGTCCGAGAAGTCGAGCCTGCCGATGCGCGCGCTTTCGCCCGCCAGCGCCTCGAGCGGCTGGGAAACACGGCGCGCGAGCTGCCAGGCCAGCCACAGGCCCGCCAGCAGGACCACCGACCCGGTCACGGCGAGGGCGAATGCCAGGCTGGCCACGGAAGGCGTGAAATCCGCGCTCGGCGCGGCAGTCACGATCTCGATCGAGGTTCCCCCGAGCGCAAAGCGCTCGAAGCGCGCGCGCCAGGTGCCGTCGTCGAACGTGAAGTCCGTCTCTCCCGCGTCCGCCTGCGCGCGGCGCGCGGCATAGGCGCGCGACAGGGGTTCGACGCCCAGCGCGGCGACGGGCAGCAGCGCGCTCGCCGCGGCTTTCGCCTACCTGTGCGACTCGAAGATCCAGGACAACTGCAGACGGAACGGCGACGACCCGGCTTTGCTCCCGCAACGCTACGCCGACACCATCAGCGCCGCGCTGCAGGACCGGCCCGCCGGCATGACGGTCACGCTGCACACCTGCCGCGGCAACTTCAAGAGCGCCTGGGTCGCCGAGGGCGGCTACGACCCGGTGGCCGAAGCGATGTTCTCCGCGAACGTGGACGGCTTCTTCATGGAGTTCGATTCCGCGCGGGCCGGCACGTTCGAGCCGCTGCGCGCCCTGCCGAAAGGCAAGAAAGTGGTGCTCGGCCTCGTCACCACCAAGGTGGGCGAGATAGAGGACGCGGCGATGCTCAAGCGGCGCATCGCCGAGGCGGCGAAGTTCGTGCCGCTGGAGGACCTGTGCCTGTCGCCGCAGTGCGGCTTCTCCAGCACGCACCACGGCAACGCCCTCTGGCAGGACGACCAGTGGCGCAAGCTCGAACTGATCGTCGGCGTTGCGCGCGAGGTGTGGGGCGCGGGCTGAGGCGCAGCCGCGGGTGCTAACATCGGCCGTCACCCAGGGGAGGACTCATGCATAAACTCGCCGTGCTACTTCTGTCGGTCGGCATCGCGCTGCCCGCCGCTGCCCAGCAGGGCACGATCAAGATCCTCGTCGGCTTCCCTGCCGGGGCGAGCCTGGACGCCATGACGCGCCTGGTCGCCGACAAGATGCAGGCCTCGCTCGGCCAGACCGTGATCGTCGAGAACCGCACCGGCGCTGGCGGCCAGATCGCCATGACGGCGCTGAAGAGCTCGCCCGCGGACGGCACGGTGCTGGTGATAACGCCGCTGGTGACCGTGGTCACCGCGCCGCACGTGTTCGCCAAGCTGCCCTACGACCCGGTGGCCGACTTCGCGCCGGTGGCGCACGCCGCGAATTTCCTGTTCGCGTTTGCCATGGGCCCGGCGACGCCGGCCAAGGACCTGAAGGGGTACATCGCGCTGGTGAAGCAGGACCCCAAGTTCGCCAACTACGCCTCCGCGGCGACCGGCAGCCTGCCGCACTTCTTCTCGCTGCTGTTCGCCGAGAAAGCCGGCATCAGCCTCAACCACATCGGCTACCGCGGCACGGCCGCGGCGCTGACCGACCTGCTCGGCGGCCAGATCGCGGCGTTCATGGGCACTGTGTCAGACGTCGCCCCGCAGCACAAGGCCGGCAAGGTGCACGCCGTGGCAACCTCCGGGGCGCAGCGGTCCAAGCATCTGCCAGATGTGCCGACCTTCCGCGAGCTGGGTTACGACATCGAGGGCGGCGGCTGGTACGCGGCCTACGCGCCGGCCGGGACCCCGGCAACGGTGGTCGAGCGCCTGTCCAAGGCGATCATCGCCGGGCTGCACGCCCCGGACGTGGTCGAGAAGCTGGACACCTACGGCATGGAGCCCACCGGGCTCGGGCCGGCGGAACTGGCGCGCATCCAGAAGCGCGACTACGACCTGTGGGGTCCGGTGATCAAGGCCTCCGGCTTCAAGCCCGGGAGTTGAACCTCCTCTTCGCTTCGACGAAGGAGGACCCGCAGCGCTGGCTGCGGCTGCTCGAGGCGGCGCTGCCGCAGGACCGCTTCTTCGCCTGGCCGGACGTGAACGGCGGTGCCATCGACGTAGCGATCGTCGCCACGCATCCGGCGGGTACCTTCGCGCAGCTGCCGCGCCTCAAGCTCATCCAGTCGCTGTGGATGGGCGTGGAGAACATCCTCGCCGACGCCGAAGTGCCGCGCGGCGTGCCGCTCGCGCGGCTCATCGACCCCGGCATGGTGCACGCCATGGCCGAGACGGTGATCGCGAGCGTGCTCGACTGGCACCGACATCGCTACCTGTACCGCGCGCAGCAGCAGGCGCGCAAATGGAAATGGCAGCCGCAGCTGCTGCCGTCCGACCGCACCGTGGGGCTGCTCGGCCTGGGCGAGCTTGGGAGCTACGCCGCGGCGAAGCTCCTCGCGCTCGGTTTCAAAGTCTGCGGTTGGAGCCGGCGGCCGAAGTCGATCGACGGCGTGCACTGTTCGACCGACCTCGACGACGTGGTGTCGAAATCGCAGGCGCTCGTCTGCCTGCTGCCGCTCACCGCGCAAACGCGCGGGGTGCTGAACGCGCGCGCGTTCGCGCGCATGCCGAAGGGCGGCTGCGTCATCAACCTCGCGCGCGGCGCGCATGTCGTGCTGCCGGATCTTCTCGCCGCGCTCGATGCGGGACAGCTCGCGCATGCCTATCTCGACGTGTTCGAGAAGGAACCGCTGCCCGCGGATTCGCCCCTGTGGACGCATCCTGGCGTGACGATCACGCCGCACATCGCGGCGCTCACCGAGCCGCGCACCGCGGTGGCGAAGGTCGTGGAGAACCTCGAGCGCGTGCGCAGCGGCGAGGCGCCGGTCAACCTGGTCGATCGCGGGGCGGGCTACTGAGCGTACGGTGGGCCAACGGCCCACCCTACTTCGCCGGCAGCTTGCCGACGTACGCTTCCGCCATCACCAGCCAGCGCTTGAATGCCCTGGCGTCGCAGCGCGCCGGATCCACCCATACGAAGCCCTTCATGACGCGGCCGGTGATGTCCATCGGCTTAGGCGCCGTTGCCGCTGCGCAGACCCGCGGTGAGGATGAACTTCATCGCCGCCTCGCGCGACATGTCGACGGCGACGGCCTGATCGCGCTGCATGAACAGCGTGTAGCCGCCGATCTGGTAGCTCATCGGCAGGTACACGGCGATCTCGCCCGGCGCGCCGATGCCGTGCGGCAGATCGGAGAAATCGGCGCGCGTAACGAAGCCGAGCGCACGACTGCCCGATCCGGGCAGCGTCACCGACACCACCTGCATCGCCTCGCTCCCCTTGTGGCCGGCGAACAGGCCGAACAGGTCGCGCAGCGCGCCGTACACCGAGCGCAGCAGCGGTATTTCCAGCAGCAGCCGCTCCGCCCAGCCGAACAACTGGCGGAACAGCAAAGCGTGCATCAACAGGCCGACCGCGAAGATCAGCAGGAGCGCGAGCACCAGGCCCATGCCGGTACGGTAGTACTCGTCCGGAATGAGCCACATCAGCTGCTTGCCGACGAAGCGCTCGGCAGCCGTCACCAGCCAGACGACCAGGTAGAGGGTGGCGAGCACCGGAAGCACGGTGAGGGTGCCGGTGAGGAAGATCCTGCCTACGGATTTCATGCGCAACCTCGTTGTCGGGTGGGCCAGCGGCCCACCCTACCGCGCGAGGTAGCCCGAGTCCACCGGCAGCGTGACGCCGGTGATGCAGCGCGCCGCCGGGCCGGCGAGGAACAGCACCGCCGCGGCAATGTCCTCGACCTCCGGCAGCACGCCGAGCGGGGTGTGCTGCATCACCTTGTCGAGCAATTCCGGATTGGAGAAGATCGGCGTGGTGAGCGGGGTGCGCACGAAAGTCGGCGCGACGGCGTTCACGCGGATGCCGAACGGCGCGAACTCCAGCGCCAGGGCGCGCGTGAGATTGACCACCGCGCCTTTGGACGCCTGGTAGGCAGGATTCGGAAACAGGCCGCCCGAAAAACCCATGATCGAGGCGAGGTTCACGATCGCGCCGCCGCCGTGCTGCTTCATCGAGCGGGCGGCAATCCTGGAACAAAGGAACGTGCCGCTCACGTTCACCGCCATCACCCGGTCCCAGTCTTCGCGCGAGATCTCGAGGGCGTTCTTGCGCACGGCGATGCCGGCGTTGTTGACCAGGATGTCGATGCGACCCAGTTTCTTGAACGCGGCCTCGACCGCAGGTTCATCTGCCACATCGCAGGTCAAAATGCTTTCGCCCGCCTCAACATCGAGGCGGGCGACCGTACAACCCCGCGCGGCAAAGAGGTCTGCGACGGCCTTGCCAATGCCGCGGGCGGCGCCGGTGACAACCGCGGTCCTGCCTTTCACGTCGAAGGGGTCCATAGGCCCGTTAGTATAGGGGGGTGAACGATTTCGTCATCCGCGGCGCGAAGATCCTGGACGGACTCGGCTCGGAACCATTTCAGGCCGACCTCGCAGTCGCGGACGGCAAGATCTCGCAGATCGGGGAATCCCTTTCGGGAAATGAGATCGTAGCTGCTGACGGCCTCGCGCTGATGCCCGGCATCATCGACAACCACACGCATTACGACGCACAGATCACCTGGGACCCGATGGTCTCGCCCTCGCCCGCGCTCGGCGTCACCACCGCGATCATCGGCAACTGCGGCTTCACCATCGCGCCCTGCCGCCCTGCGGACCGCGAGCTGGTGATGAAGAACCTGACGCAGGTGGAAGGCATGTCGCTGGAGGTGCTGCGCCAGGGCATCCGCTGGGAATTCGAGACGGTGCGCGAATATTTCGACATGCTCGAGCGCCGCGGCTGCGCGATCAACATCGCCGGTTTTGTCGGCCACTCCTCGGTGCGTACCTACGTCATGGGCGAGGACGCACCGCTGCGCGCGGCGACGGCCGACGAGGTCGCGCGCATGCGCGCCATCGTAGTCGAAGGCATGCGCGCCGGCGCCGTGGGGTTCGCCACCAGCACCTCGCCCGCGCACAACGGCCATGGCGGCCTGCCGATGCCCTCGCGCCTGGCGGACGAAGCGGAACTGCGCGCGCTGGTCGGCGCGCTGCAGGACGCCGGTCGCGGCGTGTTCATGCTCACCAAGGGCGGCCACACCAAGGTGTCGTTCCTCGAAGTGCTGGCGGCGCAAACCGCCCGCCCGGTGGTGGTCGCCGCGCTGCTGCACAACAGCACCAATCCGCGCGCGGTGTTCGCGGACCTCGACGCGATCGCGCAGGCCAACGCGCGCGGCCGCAAGATGGTGGGCGCGATCTCCTGCTGCCCGCTGTCGATGGATTTCACCCTGCACTCGCCCTATACCTTCGAGGGCCTGCAAGCGTGGCAGCCTGCGCTGCGGCTGCAAGGCCCCGCCTACGCCGCGAAGCTGAAAGAAAAGAGCTTCCGCGACGCGGTGCGCGCGGAGCTGGCGCAGCCCGCGCACTTTCGCCTGTTCAACGGCCAGTGGGACCAGGTCGAGGTAGTGCAAGCGGCGGACAAGGCCTGCGAGCAGCGCTCGATCGGCGAACTGGCGCGCGCCGCAGGCGGCGACCCGCTCGATTGCATGCTCGATCTGGCGCTGCGGGAGAACCTCGACACGGTGTTCAACGCCATGCTGCTCAATGCCGACGAGCAGGCCGTGGCCGAAATGCTGCGCCACCCGGCGAGCCTGGTGTCGTTGTCGGACGCCGGTGCGCACCTCACCTTCTTCAACGATGCCGGGTTTGGCCTGCACCTGCTCGGTCACTGGGTGCGCGAGCGCGCCGCGCTCACCCTCCCCGAGGCGGTGCGTCGGCTCACCAGCACCCCGGCACAGCTGTTCGGCATCCGCGGCCGCGGCATCCTCAAGTCCGGCTATGCCGCTGATTTGATGCTGTTTGATCCCAAGGCCGTCGGCCGCGGTGCGAAGCAGCGCGTGTTCGACCTGCCGGGCGGGCATCCGCGGCTCACCACCCCGGCGCGCGGCGTGCACGGCGTGTGGGTGAACGGCATTCGCGATCTGAAGTCGCTGCCCGGTCGCGTACTGCGCGAGTTTGCGGCGTAAGGTGGGCCAACGGCCCACCCTACGGCGTCGCCGCAAGGCGACGTTCGCGCTTCAAGTAGATTCCGTAACTCTCTGATTTATTGACGGTTCATGGCAGGCACGATCGATGCGTGTGGGGTTCTTGGCCACCAACCACAACTGGGAGACCACCATGCTTCAGAAAGACAGCCTGTTCCGCCGCAGCGATTCGTTCTTCCGCAGTTCCACACCGACGCCGCCCGCAGCCCCCGCAGCCGCAACCGCAACCGTACCGCCTGCCCCGGTGCAACCTGAAGCCGCCAAGGCGCTGGACAGGTCCGACGAACGCAAGGAAGCCAAGCTCATCGTCGGCCCCGACATCAAGATGAAAGGCGTCGAGATCACCGACTGCGACACGCTGGTGGTGGAAGGCCGCATCAAGGCCACGCTCGACTCGCGCGTGCTGCAGATCGCGCAGAACGGCATTTTCTGCGGCACCGTCGCGGTGGACACCGCGGAAATCCACGGCCGCCTGGAGGGCGAGCTCACGGTTATAAAGCAGCTCGTGATCCATGCCACCGGCAAGGTCTCGGGCAAGATCCGCTACGCCAAAATCAAGGTCGAGGAAGGCGCGGAACTGGCGGGCGAAATCAGCATGATGGAACGCGGCCCGCAGGGAGTTCTGGTCAAGCGCACCGGGACTTGACGCCCGCCTGCGGGCGCGCAACAGTGCCCGCATGAGCGACCCTACGGACTGGGCTTTCCCCTCCGAGCTGCGGCCGCGGCCGGAGGAGTGGCGCTTCGACCTTGACCGGGCCCTCGGCTCGATGGTGCTGCTGCGCACCGAGATCCCCGAGGACGCCTTCACCGCGCAGATCCTCGGCACCGAGCGCCTGGGCAACGGCGTCGTGATTCGCGACGACGACCTGATCCTCACCATCGGCTACCTGCTCACGGAAGCGACTTCGGTATGGATCACCACGGCGCAGGGTGCAGTGCTCGCCGGCCATCCCCTCGCCTACGACCAGCAGACGGGCTTCGGGCTGGTACTGCCGCTGGGGCGGCCGGGCGTGCCCGCGCTCGCGCTTGGTTCCGCGGCCCGCGCGAGCGTCGGCGACCACGTGGTCATCGCGGGACATGGCGGGCGCGCGCACGCGCTGAAGGCACAGCTGTTCGACAAGCGCGAATTCGCCGGCTACTGGGAGTATGTGCTGGATGAGGCGCTGTTTGCCGCGCCCGCGCACCCGCAGTGGGGCGGCTCGGCACTCATCGGCGCCGACGGAAAACTGTTGGGCATCGGCTCGCTGCTGGTGGAGGAAAAAACCGGCGAGCAAAGCGTGCAGGGCAACATGTTCGTACCCGTCGACCTGCTCGAACCGATCCTCGAGGACCTGGTGTCGCGGGGGCGCGCGCAGCGTCCGGTGCGACCCTGGCTGGGCATGTACGCCACCGAGATCGGGCCCAAGCTGGTGGTGGCGGGACTCCCCGGTGGCGGGCCCGCGGAGCGCGCGGGGCTGAAACTCGGCGACCAGGTGCTGGAGGTGGCGGGCGAGCGCGTGTCGGGCCTGGCCGACCTGTTTCGCAAGGTCTGGGCGCTGGGGCCGGCGGGGGTGGAAGTGCCGCTTTCCGTGACGCGCGCCGGCACGCGTATTGAGGTGCGCTTAGCGTCGGCCGACCGCAACGACTTCCTGAAGAAGCCCGCGCTGCATTAAAAGGGGACAGACCTCATTTTTGTAAAAATGAGGTCTGTCCCCTTTTCTCAGTGCTTGTGGTGATGCTCGTGATCGTGATCGCCGTGGCCGTGGTCATGGGGCGCGCCCGCTTCGACCTCCGGCTCGAACGGCGCTTCGACTTCCATCGTCGCGACACCCGATTTCTTGAGCTTTTCCGCGAGCGCGGCATCGGCGGCAACGCGCAGAAAACCCTCGCCGACCTCGACCGCGACGTGCTCGCCGCCGAGTTGCCAGGCCAGGCGCGCCAACTGCGCCGCGCTTGCACAGTTCACCTGCAGCAACTTCTCAGGCTCGGCGACCACTTCGATCACGCGCCCGTCGGAGGCCGTGACCAGATCGCCGCCGCGCAGGATCTCGCCGGCGGGCAGCCGGAGCGCCACCTTTTCGCCCGAGGCGAGCTGCGTGTCCAGGCGACTCTGTCGCCGCAAAGCGAACGGCAGCTCGAGCCTGCCCTTCACCTCGAGCTTGTAGGCCGAGCGCGCAATCTTCAACCTGGCCTTGATTTCAACCATCCTCACCCCGCCGCCCTCTTTTCACGCGATGCGCTGCGGCGTTGCTTGAGAAAGCCACGCACCGCCTCGATCTGCGCCTTGTCGAAAAGCGCCGGCGCGTGCCCCACGCCCGCGAACTCGACCGCCTGCGTGCCGGGCTTGCGCCGCCGCATCTCCTGCACCGTCGCCGCGAGCAGTACGTCGGAGTCGGCGCCACGCAGCACCAGCACCGGGCAGTTCACCGCGTTCCAAGTCGTCCACAGGTCGATGCCGCGCAGGAATGTCGGGCCGATCGGCAGCTCCCGAAGCGAAGCCGCGCGCCCCCCCGAGATGTCCCTTGAGCTGGATAAGACCGTTCCAGGGTATGAATGGCCCGACGTCATTCATCACCAGGCGCCCGATCGGCGAGCCGCGCTTCGCCGCGAGCATCATGCCCATCAGGGCCTCCCATTGACGTCCCGACCCAGTCGACGCAGCGCGAGCGCGCCTCCCGCAAAAACCGCGCGCGCACCGGCGTGGTCACGCGTGCCACCAGCGCCGCCGCGTCGCAGAGGTAGGTGGAGAACGTGTATTCCGACTTGTCCTCGAGCCACTCGCTTTCGCCGCGCCCGACCACGTCCATGCACACCACGCGGTAGTCCCTTTGCAGCGCATCGGCGAGGGAATCGAAATCGCGGCTGTTGCGCCACAGGCCATGCACGCACAGCACCACGTTCGGATTGTCCGCGTCGCCCCAGTCGGTGTACGCCACGCGGTGGAATCCTGCGGGCCCGAGGCTGAGGAAACTCTGCTGCCGCATCGTCATGGCATGCGGCTATGCACCGTGCGCCAGCGCGCGCCGCAGCCGCGCCACGCCATCGGCAAGCTTGTCCTCGCCCGCCGCGAAGCACCAGCGCACGTAGCCCTCGCCCTCGGGTCCGAAGGCGGAGCCCGGTGCAAGGCCCAGGCCATGCTCGGCGACGAGTTTCTTGCAGAACGCGAGGCCGTCAGTGACACCGGCAATGCGCAGGAACGCATACATGGTTCCAGACGGCAGCGCGACCTCGACGCGCGGCATGGCATTCAATTCTCCGATGAGGAAATCGCGCGCCTTGCGAAAGCGCTGCAGCGTATGCGCGATCACCGGCTCGCCCTGCGTCACCGCCGCAACGCCCGCGCGCTGCACGAACACCGGCGCGCAAGAGGTGTTGTATTCAACCAGCTTGCCGAGGTCGGCTTCCAGCGCGGCCGGCACCACCGCCCAGCCCAGGCGCCAGCCGGTCATCAGCCAGCTCTTGGAAAACGTGTTGGTGCTGATCACGCGCTCGCCTGCTTCCGCGAGGTCGAGGAAGGACGGTGCGATGTTGTTGCCCTCGTAGTACAGGCGCTCGTAGGCGTCGTCGGCAAAAATCCAGATGCCATGGCGCCGGCAATGCTCGAGAATCGCTACTTGCGCCTCACGCGAAATGGTCCAGCCGGTCGGATTGTTGGGCGAGTTGAGGTACAACGCCTTGGTTCCGGGCTTGAGCGCGCCGAGCAACCGCTCGAGATCGAGCGTCCAGCCGCCGGGCGAAAATTCGAGCGCCACCGTGGCGACCTCGGCATTGAGGATCTTCGGGATCTCCTGCAGGTTGGGCCACAGCGGCACCACCTCGACCACGCGGTCGCCCGGATCGAGCAGCAACTGCGACACCAGCATCAGCGCGCTCACGCCGGCGCTGGTGACGACGATCTGCGCGCTGGAGGTGGGCCGGTGCAGGCGCGTGGTGTACGCGGCGAGCGCCTCGCGCAGCTCGGCGATACCGTAGTTGCTCGAATAGAACAGTTCCCCGGCCTCGATCGAGGCGATGCCGGCGCGGCGGATGAATTCCGGCGTAGGCTCGTCGGGCTCGCCCACCCAGAACGGCACGATGTCCTTGCGGCCGATGCCGGCGTTGAACAGCTCCCGGATCTTGGAGGCGGTGAGCGCGCGCACCGCGGCGCGCGCGTGAACGGGATCGGGATTCTCGGGTCTCATGGCGTCCCGGTATTGTAGATTGCTCTCCTCGCATGGTGACCGACACAAATCCGCTGCAGAAATGGGCGCTCGCCGCGGGCGTCGCGCTGATGGTGACCTGGGGCGTGAATTTCGCCGTCACCAAGGTGGTGCTCGCCGAGCTCGGGGTCGCCCCGTTCCTGTTCATCCGCTTTCTCGCCATGCCCCTGTTCGGCTTCGCCCTGCTGGTTGCCGTCACGCGCCGCCATTTCCCCCGGTCCTGGCCCAGGCGCGAGGACCTGGCGCGCTTCGTCGCCGCCGGGCTCATCGGCCACACGGCGCACGTCAGCCTCGTCATGTGGGGCATCAACCTGTCCACGGCGTTCTCTTCGTCGCTGGTGCTGACCTCGAGCCCGCTGTTCACGCTGCTGATCCTCGCGCTGCTCGGCGCCGAGAAGCTGCGCCGGCGGCAACTCATCGGCACGCTGGTCGCATTCGCCGGCATCGTGGTGTTCCTGTCGGACAAGTTCGTCGCCGGCTTCGCGCTCGCCGGTGCGGGCGACCTGGTGCTGTTGCTCGCGGCGTCGCTGTTCTCTCTCTATACGGTGATCACCAAGCCGCTGGTGCAGCGCTACGGCCCCCTGAATGTGATGTGCTACTCGCTGCTGTTCGGCGCGCCGCCGCTGGTGATCGCGACGCTGCCCGCGTTCCTGCAGGCGCCGCTCGCGCACGTCGGTGCCGCCGTGTGGTTCGGCGTGTTCTGGGCCATCGCGGTCTCTTCCTTCCTCGGCTGGATCGTCTGGGCCTGGGTCAACGCGGTGCGCGGCCTGGCGCGGAGCGCGCCGCTGCAGTACCTCATGCCGCCAATCGCCGGGCTGGTCGCCTGGCTTACGCTGGGTGAAACCTTCACCTGGCTGAAGATCGTGGGCGCGGTCGCTGCCATGGGCGGGATCGCCTGGGCGCAACTCGGCGTGCGCAGCGCGGCGCCGCCGGACGCAGGCTAAATGGGGTCTGTCCCTATTTAAAGCTGTTGAACGCGGCGATTGCGCGCTCGATACCGGCCGCGTCGACATCGAGGTGCGTGACCAGCCGCAGGCGCGCGCCCGGCAGCACGATGACGCCCTGCTGCGCCAAATGCTCGACGAGGCCGGGCGCCGCATCGAAAAACACCATGTTCGACTGCGGCGTGGGTGCGCCGATGCCCTTGGCGAGGCGCTCGGCGTTGGCATGGTCCTCCGCCAGGCGCTCGACGTTGTGCTCGAGCGCGTAAAGCCCGGCGGCGGCCAGCACGCCCGCCTGGCGCATCACGCCACCGAGCATCTTGCGCGCACGCTTGGCGCGCGCGATGAAGTCCTTGGAGCCCAGCAGCATGGTGCCCGCTGGCGCGCCCAACCCCTTCGACAGGCAGGAGGACACCGAGTCGAAGCCGCGGCAAAGATCCTTCACCGGCAGGCCCAGCTTCACCGCGGCATTGAAGATGCGCGCGCCATCCAGATGCGTGGACAACCCGCGGCGCTGCGCCAGCGCCAGCGCCTGATCGAAATACGCGCGCGGGATGACGCGCCCGGTAATGGTGTTCTCCAGTGCCAGCAGGCGCGTCCTCGCGAAATGCGGATCGTCGGGCTTGATCGCGGCTTCCACCTCGCCGAGATCCAGCGTGCCGTCGGGCCGGTTGACGATCGCCTGCGGCTGGATCGAGCCCAGCACCGCGCCCCCGCCCGCCTCGTAGCGGTAGGTGTGCGCCTCCATGCCGACCAGCACCTCGTCGCCGCGCTGGCAGTGGCTCATCAGTGCGGCGAGGTTGGATTGCGTGCCGGTGGGGAAGAACAGCGACGCCTCGAAACCGAACAGCTGCGCGGCGCACTCCTGCAGCCGGTTGACCGTGGGATCGTCGCCGAACACGTCGTCACCGACTTCCGCCGCAGCCATCGCCTTGCGCATCCCTGCCGAGGGCCGCGTCACGGTGTCGCTGCGCAGGTCGACAAGAGCGCTCATCACTTGCCCGCGATGTTCAGCACCGAGGGCAGCCACAGCGCGATCCCCGGGAAGGCGAGCAGGATGAACAGGCGCACCACGTCCGCGGTGACGAACGGGATCACCCCACGGAACAGCGTCGGCGTGCTCACCTGCGGCAGGAGCGAGGTCAGCACGAACAGGTTCATGCCCACCGGCGGGCTGATCAGGCCGATCTCCACCACCACCACCACCAGGATGCCGAACCACACCGGGTCGAGGCCGAGGCTGATGATCAAAGGAAAGAACACCGGCACCGTGAGCAGGATCATGGAAAGCTCCTCCATCGCCGTGCCGAGGACCACGTAGATCACGCAGATCGCGGCCACCACCAGCATCGGGTGCAGGCTGAACTGCTCGACGAAGCCCATCAGGTCGGAGGGCAGCGTGGTGAAATTGATGTAGTTGGCGAACACCAGCGCGCCGATCAAGATCATGAACAGCATGCCGGTGGTGCGCGCCGATTCGACCAGGATGTCGCGCAGCACGCGCCAGGTGAGCGCGCGGCGCGCCAGCGCGAACAGGAAGGCGCCGAAAGCGCCGATGCCGGCGCCTTCGGTGGCGGTGAAGACCCCAGCGTAGATGCCGCCGATGGAGACCGTAAACAACGCCACCACGCCCCAGATGTCCTTGAGCGCAGCGATGCGCTCACCCCAGGAGGAGCGCTCGCCCGCCGGGCCGGCCTTGGGATCGCGCCATACCACCCAGCGCACTGCGATGCACAGGAGCGCCACGGCGAGGACGCCCGGCAGCACGCCGGCTGCGAACAGCCGCCCGATGTTGGTCTCGGTGATGATGCCGTAGATCACCATGATGGTCGAAGGCGGGATGAGGATGCCGAGCGTGCCGCCGGCGGCGATCGAGCCGGCGGCAAGCTGGTCGGAGTAGCCGAGCTTTTTCATCGGCGGATAGGCCACGCGCGACATGGTGGCGGCAGTGGCAATGGAGGAGCCGCAGATGGAGCCGAAGCCCGCGCAGGCCACCACCGTGGACATGGCGAGCCCGCCCTTCCAGTGGCCGATGAAGGTGTAGGCGGCGCGGAACAGTTCCTGCGACATGCCGGCGCGGGCGACGAAATTTCCCATCAGGATGAACAGCGGCACCACCGAGAGCTCGTAATCGATGCCCGCGCCGAAGGTGGTCTGCGCCACCTGGTCGAAGGCCGCCGTCCAGCCGCGCTTGAGCGCGAAGCCGCCACCGCCCACGATCAGCATGGCGAAGGCGATCGGCATGCGCGCGAAAGCGAGCGTGAGCAGCACCGCGAATGCGAGCAGCGTCTCGGTCATGGCGCGGCTAGTCCCGGCCCCGCGCGCGGCGCAGATGCTGCAGGGTCAGCACCAGGCTGGCCACGGCCGCGAGCAGCGCCATCACCGCGAACAAATGCGTGAACGGGCTGTGCGGAATGTGCAAGGTCATGGTCACTTCATTGGTGCGCAGATGGCTCGCCGCCAGCACCCACAGGCGCCAGCCGAGCACCGCCAGCACGCAAGTGCTGATCATGTTGACGGCCACGCGCTGCCAGCGGCCGATATGCGGCGTGATGAAATGGTCGAACACGTCGATGGTGACGTGGTCCTCGCGCGCGGTGACCAGCGGCAGCGCGCTGAAAATCAGCACGCCCATCATGAATTCGGTGACCTCGTAGGCGCCGTAGATCGGGCTGGAGAAGAACTTGCGCCCCATCACGTCGGTGAAGGTAAGCAGCATCATCGCCGCCAGGTCGAGCGCGGCGATGCTGCCCAGCACCCACGCCGCCCAGGTGCCGGCCCGCCCCGGGAAAAGCGAGTCTTCCCGGGGCGGTTCGTGCGCTGTGTCAGTCAGATGCGATTACTTTCCTGCGGCAACGCGCGCCACTTCAGCGCGGAAGAACTTCATCGCGCCCCGGCCATCGATGCCCATGGCGTCCATCTTGGCGCCGTATTCCAGCTCGAGCGCATCGCTAACCTTCTTCAGCTCGGCGATGAACTTCGGCGATACTTCCTTGATCGTCCCGCCTGCTTCCTTGATGGCCACACGGCCCTCCTTGTCGGCGCGATCCCAGCCGGCGCCGGCCAGGCGCGCGAACTGCTCGCCCGACACCTTCATGATGGCGCCCTGGTCGGCCGTGGACAGGCCGTCGAACTTCTTCTTGTTCATCGCGAACCAGAACGAGGAGCTGTACAGGCCGCCCTTCACGAAGCTCGAATGTTTCACCAGGCCCGCGATCTTGAAGCTTTTCAGCGACTCGGTCGGGAACATGATGCCGTCGGCGATGCCGGCCGACAGGATCTCGTAGGACTTGGGTGCCGGCTGCGTGATCACCACGCCGCCGAAGGCCTCGACGATGCGCTTGGGCACGTCGCCGCCGACGCGCACCTTCTGCCCTTGCAGGTCTTCGGGCAGGAGGATGTGCTTCTTCGAGTGGTGGAACAGGCCCGGGCCGTGCGTCATCACGCCGAGCAGCTGCACGTCCTTGTGGATGCCCGACTGCTCGATGAATTTCTTGTGCGTGCGCCACAGCGCCACGCCGTTGTGCACCGCGGTCTCCCCGAGCTGCGGCAACTCCGCGATCAGGTAGGGCTGGAAGCGCTCGGGCTGGTAGCCGTAGGTCGCCCAGGCCAGATCCACCTGCCCATTGATGGTTGCATCATAGTGCTGGTTGGGCGCGGCGATGGCCTTGGGCAGCATCTGGATGCGCACGCGCCCGCTCGTGGCCTTGGCCACCTGGTCGGCCCAGGGCTTCATGATGTAGACCACGATCGGATGCGTCGGCGGCACCCAGTTGGACATCGTGAGCGTGGTCTGCGCCTGCGCGGGCGCGCCGGCGAAGGCGAGCGCCGCCGTCGCGGCCAGTACTGCGGCAATGCGGGGTTGGTTCATGTTGCGGCCTCCTCCTCAGGAATTTGCTACCGGCCACTATAGTAACAGCCCGGCGTACCGGACCGCTGCCCGCTACCGGTCGCGGCGCGCGAATTCCAGCAGCGCGCGCGTGAAGGCCTGGGGGCGCTCGATCGGGATCAGGTGGCCCGCGTCCTTGAACTCGACGCGGCGCACATCCGGCAGGCGCGCGGCGAGCGCCGCCACGTCCTCGGCGACGTAGAACACGCGATCGTGCAGGCCGGTCATCGACAGCACCGGGAGCTTCAGTTTCTCCCAGGGGAAGTTCCAGTCCGACGCAATCGAGCCCTCGATCAGGCGGTACAGCCCCTCGCCGCGGTCCATGGGCTGGTAGGGCTCGGCGCCGAACACGCCCGCGCGCATGGCGCCCAGCTGTTCGGGGTTCACCAGTTGGGGCAGGTTCGCTTCCATGATCAGCCGCGCGCCTCCGACGCGCGCCAGCGCCGCGGTCGCCTGGTTGATCCATTCCAGGCGCGGGCCCGGTTTTCTCAGCGTGTTGATCAGCACCAGCGCCTCGGCCGGCATGCCCGCGAGCACCGCCTGCGCGGCGAACAGCCCGCCGATCGACAGGCCTACCACGATCGGCCGGGGCGGCTTGACCTCGGCGACCAGCCGCTTCAGGTCTTCGACCACCAGCCGCGGCGTGAGCGGCGTGTTGGCACCGAAGCGCGTCTGCACCTGGCCGCGGAAATTCCAGGCCAGCGTGCCATAGCCGGCAGCGCGCAACGCGGGGCCGATGTCGGCGTGCTGCCAGGTGCCGGTATTGCCGGTGAGCGCGTTGACGAACACGAAGGTGCTGGCCGCGGCGCCGGGCGCGTCGTATTCGTAATACAACGCTTCGCCGGGAGAAATGTCGAGGTGGGCCATGGTTACTCCAGGTGCGTGGGGTGGGTCACGCCCGGGGGCGTGCGCAGGAACAGCGCCGCGGCCGCGGCGCAGGCGATCGGGTACAGGGCGAGCAAGCGCAGCGTCAGCGTCGGATCGCCGAGGTAATCGAAGGCGAACCCGACCGGCAGCGGGCCGAGCGAAGCGCCCACCACCGCCACCATCTGCCCGGTGCCCTGCAGGGTGCCGAGGTGCTTGCGGCCGAAGTAGCGCGGCATGAGGTAGCCGAACATGGTGAGGCTGAACGCGTTATTGAGGCCGAACAGGGCTGCGTAGATGATCGCGCTCGGCAGATCGCTCACCAGAGTTACGCCAAACAGCGCCGCGGCCATCACCACCAGACCGGTGGCGAATACGAAGCGGGTGCGCACGCGATCGAACATCCGCCCCACCAGCGGCATCGTCACCGCCAGCACCAGCGCCGAGACCGGGAACACGCGCGCCGCGATTTCGGCCGCCACGCCCTGCGCGGTGAGGATCGACACCTGGTAGAAGTGCAGCGTAGTGACGAGCATCGCCATGCCGAACCAGCCCGCGGCGAGCAGGTAGAAGGTCGGCGTGGCGAGCGCCGCGCGCAGATCGAGGCCGTCGATCGCGGCCGCCGGCGCGCCGCCCGCCGGCGCGGCCTCGCCGTCCGGACGCAAGCCCTTGTCCTCGGGCTTGTCGTGCACCAGCAGCAGCACCGGCGGCAGCAGCAGGACCCAGGTCAGGAGCCCGAGGATCACCCAGGCCCAGCGCCAGCCGAACTGGTTGATGAGGAACTGGCCAAGCGGCGGGTGCACGGCCATCGAGGCGGCGAAGCCGAGCGCCATCAGGCCCATGGCGAAGCCGCGCTTGCGGCTGAACCACTGCGCGACCAGGTTCGCGCAGTTCATCATCAGCGAGCCCTGCCCGAGGAAGCGCAACGCGCCAAAGCCCAGCGCGAGCGTAACGATGCCGCCCGCGGCGCCGAAGGCCATGCAGGCGAGGCCGAGCAGCAGCGCGATGACGCTGGTCATGCGCCGCGGCCCGTAGCGGTCGACCAGCCTGCCCATTTTCGGCAGCAGGAAGGCGGCGGCCAGGGTCGCGAGGCCGTAGGCGCCCGCGATCGCGGCCTTGGACAAGCCGAGGTCGTCCCCGATCGGACCGACAAACACGCTAAAGGTGTGCGACTGCCCGGGTCCGCTGGCGAAGATGCCCAGCCCCGCCACGCCGAGGATGGTCCAGCCGTAGAAGGCGCGCGCGTCGAGCGCGGCGAACAGGCGGTCGCGAATCATAAGGGCCCGGCG
>JAQBXT010000096.1 GCA_027624175.1 Pseudomonadota bacterium
GCGTGGGTGGGTGTGGTTCAGGCGCCGGCAGGGTGCGGTGAGGGTTGCGGACTGCCAGTGCCGGCGTATAGAAGTTGGCCAATTTCTGCTTGTTAGGTTGATCAAGCCATTCCTAAATTGAGTAAATGTGGTCTCTGCCTCCAAGACGCTGGTTGGGTGGGGGTTAGCAGAAATAGGTGCTTGATAAGCTTGACAAGAGGAGTGGAGCGGGTGTATTATGCGGAGGTGGCAGGGAGCTTGAATTTCCTATCCGTCGCAGGCGCGCCTGGCGACGGTGCGCCGCTTTAATTCGCGCCGATGACCGACGACGCAGAATACGCCAAGGACAGCAATGCGTTTATCGTTGCGTTTCATATTGCCGCTGGTTCTCGCCCTGTCGGCGCTCGCCTATGTCTCGGTGCTGGTTCTGGACCAGCTGACGACGCGCTGGTTCATCCGCGATCTCGACGGTCGCGCCCAGCTGATCGCCGATTCGATGCAGGAGCCGATGTCGGAAATGGTTGGACAGCGCCCGGCGGGCAAGGTCATCGCGTTGTTCGCGCGCGCCATCCGCGACGAACGCCTGTATGCCATCGCATTCTGTGACGCGAATCGCAAGGTGGCATTCAAGACCGCCACGTTCCCGGCCGAACTGAACTGCGTGGCGCCGGCGCCACAGGCGGATTTTGCCGGCAGCATCCTGCGGCTGGAAGCCGGGGCACTGTATGTCTCGTATTTTCCCGTCGTGCTGGGCGCCGCCCCGGCGGGGCAGCTGGTCATCGCCCAGGACATGAGCTTCATCGAACGGCGCAGCGCCGACTCGCGCAACTACGTGCTGGCGCTGTTCCTGGTGCTCGGCATCGTGGTGTCGCTGATCACGGTACTGGTCGCGCACTTGTCCTGGCGCGGCTGGATCGCCGGCGTGCGCTCGTTTCTGCGCGGCGAGGGACTGGTGCGGCCGTTCGACAGTTCCGCGGCCGCAGCTGGCACCGGGATGGCGGCCCAACCCGCGGCCGAGATCCGCCCGCTGGTCGGCGACATGCGTGCGCTGCTGCGCGAAGTCACCGAAGACCGCAACGCCGCCGAGGATGTCACCGCGCAATGGAATCCGGACGCGCTGCGGCGCCTGCTGCGCGAGCGCTTTTACGGCGACCAGATTCTGGTCGTGTCCAATCGCGAACCCTACATTCACACCCGCAGCGACACCGGCATCAAGGTGCGCCGGCCCGCCGGAGGGCTGGTGACTGCGGTGGAACCGGTGATGCGCGCGGTTTCCGGCACCTGGATCGCGCATGGCAGCGGCTCGGCGGATCGCGAAACCGTGGACGAGCACGCGCACGTGCAGGTTCCGCCCGACCACCCCGCCTACACGCTGCGGCGCATCTGGCTGACGCCGGAAGAGGAGCAGGGCTACTACTACGGCTTCGCCAACGAAGGGATGTGGCCGCTGTGCCACATCGCGCACGTGCGCCCGGTATTCCGCCGCGCCGACTGGGAGCAGTACGTCGCCGTCAACCAGCGCTTTGCCGACGCCGTGGTGGCCGAGGCGCGCACGCCCGACCCGGTGGTGCTGGTGCAGGACTACCATTTCGCGCTGCTGCCGCGCATGGTGCGCGACGCCCTGCCGCGCGCCACCATCATCGCCTTCTGGCACATTCCATGGCCCAACCAGGAGTCGTTCGGCATCTGCCCGTGGCGCGAGGAACTGCTCGACGGCATGCTCGGCAGCACCATCCTCGGGTTCCACACCGCCCAGCACTGCAAGAACTTCCTGGAAACCGTGGATCGCTATCTGGAGGCCAGGATCGAGCACGAGTCGGCGACCGTCTCCCTCGGCGGCAAGCTGACCCGCGTCGAGAGCTACCCGATCTCCGTCGACTGGCCCGAAGAGCGGCCGGACACGGCGCTGTCGGCAGAGCAGGCTGCAGCAAAATTGCGCAGCGACCTTGGCTTCAATGCGTCGCACCTGATCGGGCTGGGCGTGGACCGGCTGGACTACACCAAGGGCATCGTCGAGCGGCTGGAAGCCATCGAAACCATGCTGGAAAAGCATCCGGAGCTCGGTGATCGCTTCACCTTCATCCAGATCGCCGCGCCGACGCGCAGCGCGCTCGGCGAATACCAGAGCTTCGAGGAGCGCGTGCGCGCCACCGCGGCGCGCATCAATGCGCGCTTCGCCGCCGCCGGCAACGATCCGATCCGGCTGCTGGTGGAGACGCTCGACTACAGCGCCATCTTCGAGCACTACCGCGCCTGCAACGTCTGCGTCGTCACCAGCCTGCACGACGGCATGAACCTGGTGGCCAAGGAGTTCGTGTCGGCGCGCGACGACGAACAGGGCGCCCTGGTGCTGTCGCAATTTGCCGGTGCATCGCGCGAACTGCACGAAGCACTGATCGTCAATCCGTACGACATCGAGCAGACCGCCGAAGCGATCTATCGCGCCCTGACCATGCCTGCTGCCGAACAGCGTGAGCGCATGCGCGCCCTGCGCAGCTCGGTCAAGGATTTCAACATCTATCGCTGGGCCGGGCGCATGCTGCTGGACGCGGCCGGGCTGCGACAGCGCGAGCGCGTCTCTGATCGCATCGTGTCGCACCGGCGCCGCTTCATGCGCTCGCAGGCGCCGGGATGAAGCACGCCTTCGCCCCCGACGGGGAAGCGGCGCTGGCAGCGCTGGCAGGCGAGCGCACGCTGGTTGGCCTGGACTACGACGGCACGCTGGCGCCGATCGTGCCGATCCCCGACCAGGCGCGCACGGCGGCCGGCGTGGCCGAACCGCTGCGCCGGTTGGATGAAGTCGCCACGGTGGCCATCGTCAGCGGGCGCAGCGTGCGCGACGTGACCGCGCGACTGCCCTACCGTCCGCGCCACGTGGTCGGCAACCACGGCATGGAAGGACTGCCCGGCCAGGAAGCGCTGGTGGCGCAGGCCGGCGCGCATTGCCGCGACTGGCTGGCGCAACTGAACGCGCCGCCGGCGCTGCAAGAGGCGCAGACCGGCATCGCGGTCGAGGACAAGGGCGTGTCGCTGTCGGTCCACTATCGCCTTGCGCGCGATCGCCAGCGCGCCGAACTGGCGATTCGCGAGCGGCTGGCGACGCTGTCGCCGGCGCCGCGCATCATCGGCGGGCACTTCGTGTTCAACCTGCTGCCGCCGGAATCGCCCGACAAGCTGGGCGCGCTGCTGCGACTGGTCGAGATGAGCGGCTGCACGCGCGTGGTATTCGTGGGCGACGACGAGACCGACGAGATCGTGTTCCGAGGCGCGCCCGCCGACTGGCTGACGGTGCGCGTGGGCTACGTGGCCGACAGCGCGGCGCGCTTCTTTCTCAACCACCAGACCGACGTGCCGCCATTCCTGCTGCGGCTGGCCGCCGCCCTCGGCGCGCCCTGAAGCACCAACACGGCGCGGCCGGCCATCGCCGCAGCCGGGCGGCTGGCGCGGCGCGGCAAAACTGCCGCAGCAGCTCCCCTGTCGTTGGCATTGTGCGGCGCTTCAGTGTTCGCAACTTCCGTCTCGGCACGGGCCACTTCGAGCCCACTCCAGATGCCGGATATACGACTGCAGGCCACTTCCTCTCGACATCAACACCGATCGGCCCGTCGTTGCCCTTGGAGGCGAGTCCATACACGAAAATTTAGGCAATGGCGCGATAGTACAAATTCTGGGGATGATTGGCTTCCGCGAAGAAGAACCAACGCTCCGCCAGAAGTCCGATGAATTGGGCGGCAAAGGCCGTCCCCATCAGCCAAACCTGGCCCTGCGAAGTGCCAGCCGCGATAAGAAGCACCGGCAGAGGGAAGACCAACAGCACGAACCCCCATTTGACCAGACGAAACATCCGAACCGTCGCTCCGTGGAAGAACTCCCTGGTATTGAACGATCCCGCCGTGAACCCTTGCGATCGCTGAACGACACGCCCTTGAATTCCCGTCGCGGAGTGTATGGAAGAACTGGGCCTCAGCCGGGCGTTGCGGGCCAGCGAAGCTGCGCGAGAAGCAAAGGCTGCGAGCGTCATGGCGATTGCCGCGTACGCGCAGAGCATTGCAAGTTGCTGCGCGTACAGCCACGCCAGCGGAACTGCAAGGGTAAGCCCCGACGCGGCGCCTAACAGGAAGAAATTGACCAGAGTCAGGGGAGTCGCCCACTCTTGAAGAAACTTCAGACTCATGTAGATCATCGCGGTGCATACAAACAGTGCGAGGCAGGCGAGCAGCGTCAACACTCCTATGAGCGGCAGCGGCGGCCAGCCGAAATGGTGCGCCAAGCCGTACGCGAAGGCACCAGCAATAAATGCTGGCAGCACAATAACTTCCCTGGACAGCCAGGAAGTGCGCCACATGGTTGCCGCACGCCAGGCTCGCTCCGGATGGCCCAGATGAAAGAATGACGCGATCAGCCCAAGCAGCGCCAGCCCGCCGGCGATGATCCCTCCGACGAAATAAAAAGAGGATCGTGCAGGAACGTGCCAGCCCAGGGGCTCCGCAAGTTCCGTGACGTACAGCGCAAGAAACAACCCCTGCCCCGCGCCGATCAGCGTGGTAAGAAGTATCACTGAAAAATGCGGCCTCATTTCCTTGCTCAGGCCTTTTCGGTCTCCGCAGTGGGCCCGCATGGTCGCTTCGGCAGATACTGATTGGCCGGACGCGTGCCCCACTCTGGCATCAATGCGTAACCGCCGCGCTCGCGAATGGCCGTGGACACCTCCGAAGCGGGGTCGTGCACATCGCCGCACAGCCTCGCATTGGTCGGACAGGCCATTACGCAGGCCGGTTTGCGTTCCTCCTTCGGCAGTCGCTCATCGCAGATTCGATCCACGCAAATGCCGGGGGAATTTCGCCCGGCGGTAAACGCTGCGGAAAATCCGTTCGCCTGATTATTGTTGAAACTTTAGC
>JAQBXT010000097.1 GCA_027624175.1 Pseudomonadota bacterium
GACCCTCCGCGACCGCGGGCAGGGTCGCCGTCCCCGGCAGCGCAAGTCCGAGGGTCTCGGACACCATGGCCATGGTATTCGCAGTGAACTGCCCGGGACAGGAGCCCAGCGTCGGCAGGCAGACGCGCTCCAATTCATCCAGGTCCGACTGCGGCATGTCGCCCGCCAGCACCGCGCCGACCGCTTCGTAGGTGTCGAGCACCGTGACGTCCTTGCCATGCCAGCGGCCCGGGAGCGCCGCCCCGCCATAGACGAACACCGCCGGCACGTTCAGGCGCACCATGGCCATCATCATTCCCGGCAGAGTCTTGTCGCAGCCGGCGAACGTGACCAGCGCGTCGTACGCGTGCCCGCGCGCCACCGCTTCGACGCCGTCGGCGATCAACTCGCGCGAGACCAGCGAGTAGCGCATGCCGGCGTGGTTCATGGACATTGAATCGGCGACCGAGACCGACGCGAAGTCGAAAGGCACGCCGCCCGCCTCGCGCACCCCGGCGCAGGCCTCGCGCGCGAACCCGCCAAGCAGAGCGTTGCAGGGCGTCACGCGCCCGTCAGTCGAGGCAACGCCGACAAACGGTTTGCCCAGGTCCGCGTCGCCGACGCCCAGGCTACGCAGGAACGCGCGGTGCGGAGCGCGATCGATGCCCTCGACCGTGACCCTGGAGGGCAGGATCGGGATGGTGCGCCGCGCCACGCTCAGTCGATGCGCGCGCCCGAGAGTTTGACCACCTCCGCCCACTTGTCGATCTCGGAGCGGATCAACGCGGCAAGCTGCGCCGCGGTACTCGGCGCAGGTTCGGCGCCGGCGGCAAGCAGGCGGTCACGAACCTCCGCACGCTTGAGCGTGGCCGCCAGTTCGGCATTCATGCGCTCTACGATATTTGCCGGCGTGTTCGGGGGCATCACTACGCCGAACCAGCCGGTGGCTTGGTAACCGGGCAGGCCCGCCTCGGCCAACGTCGGCACCTGCGGCGCAGCGCTGATGCGCTTGGCGCTGGTGACCGCCAGCGCCTTGAGCCGCCCCGCCTTGACCTGCGTAATTGCCGACGCAACATCCACCACCGCGAGCGGCAGCTGCCCGCCCACCGTATCCGCCGCTGCCGGCCCGTTGCCTTTGTAGGGCGCGTTCACCATCTGTATTCTGGCCATCAGCTTGAACAACTCGCCCGACAGGTGCATCGCCGTGCCGTTTCCGCCGTGGCCCAGCATCAACTGGCCGGGCTTGGCCGGGTAGGTCTGCTGCGCGAGCGCCGAGGATAGCCAGATTGCTGCGAAGGCGGCGAGCAGGCCGCGGAAGATGAAATTCATGCTTTCTCCTTGAGGCGCAAAGGGTAACCCGCGCCGATGTTCCGCGCCAGATGTCGGGTCGGCGCGACGGTGGGCGCTAGCCGGCGAACCGGGCAAACAGGCGCTGCGTGGCGCGCACGCGCTCGACGTAGGCACCGACGTCCTGGTCGCCGCAGCGCCGGTTGGCGGACCAGCGGAATCCGCCGCGCGCATAGGCCTCCCCCGCCGCCACCCCGCAAAGATGCATCACGGCAGCAAGATCCTGCCGCTGGCGCAGCGTCGGGTTCCTGATTTTCAGTCGATCCAGCGCTCTGGCAGTGCCCTGGTCCAGGAACGCCGCTGTCATCTCCGCGGCGTGACTGGGAAGCACGCGGAAATACAGGCTGTTGAACCAGCACGCATTCCACTCGTGCCACGCACCCTCCTCCACGGCCACGTGGTCGCGGATGCAGTAGCGCCGCGCCTCGCGGAACGTGCCGTCGGTGATCTGGAACATGCCGACCGCGCTCGAGGCCGGGCGGTACACGTCGAACGGATCCTCGGTCAGGCGCCAGCGCCAGTAGGTTCTGGCGACTGGATTGCCCGCACTTTCAACCTGCGCCAGCGCGGCAAGGAAATCGGGCGTGATGACGGCGGTCGATTGCGCCCGGAACATGGGCTCGTACTGCCGCCAGGTCTCGGCGGGCGTCTTGTCGAGCGCGCCGCCGGCGAGGACCAGCAACGCGGGCGCGCTGCGCAGCTTACGCAGCGCGAATTTCGCCCGCATACCGCGTCACGTGGCGCTCAGGGCGCCGACCAGTTCCGGAAACGTATCGACGACGATGTCATGATGCGCGCTCGGCGTCGGATCCGGCGGCCCGGCCGGACCCCACTCGTCGGGACGCCGCACAAACGCGGTCTTGAACCCAACCGCCTTGGCGGCGTCGAGGTCGAAGTTGTGGCAGGCGACCATGCAGCACTGCCCCGGGTCGAGCTGCAGGTAGCGCGCGGCGGTGCGGTAGGCCTCCGGCAACACCTTGTACTTGCCGATCGCCTCGCAGGAGATCACCGCGTCCCAGCTCAGGCCATTGCGGCGCGCGGTGTCGATGATGATGCGAAAACTGAGGATGGTGAACGACGCGCAGATGAAGCGTGCGCGCAATTTGGGCAGCGTCGGCGGGAAATCCGGCCAGCACTGCAGGTTGTGCACCGTGTCCCACCAGAGCGCCCGGCGCTCCGCTTCGCTCGCCGCGGCCAGCGCGTTTTCGCTCAGGATCTCGTCGAGCACCTGCCGATGCGCGCCGTCGAAGTTGTACGCCGGCGGCTCATGTTCGCCCAGGTTCACCATTTTCTTCAGCGCCCGCCGGCGCATCTCGTTCGCGAGCGCGTGCCAGTCGCGCGTGACGCCATGACGCTTGCCGATCGCGGCCAGCGCCGATGCAAATCCCGTGTGCCAGTCGAGAATGGTCCCGCCGGTGTCAAAAGTCAGCGCCTTGATGTCCATGCTGTTCATTCCTTGTAGGGGCTCTTGGACGGTTGCGCGTCCGATCCTGAGTGCGTCGCGCCATGCGCAGGCGTCGGAACGTAGTGCATCGGTACCCCCCCGCCTGCCGCCTTGCGCCTGCGGGCCGCCTGCGGGGTTTCCAGAAGCGCGGCTGCCAGCATCGCCGCCTTGCGGTCCACCACCACCGGCCCCTGCTCATCCGGCGGCGGCATCATGCTGGCGTGGTAGTAGGCCATCTTCTGCGTCGCCGCGTCGGTCTTGCGGCCGACATCCAGATCGCGCCGATTGGTGCCTTTCGGTTCGACCGCCACGCCCTCGACGAGCTCGTGGTCGTACCACCACTTTTTCGCCGCATTGCGCCGCCCGTTGCCGATCCAGTCGTCGAACCAGGCCGCGAAAGGCACGGTGAGGGGCTTGGCCCACAGGGCATTCACCCCGATCCAGCTCGCGGCACGCGTCAGCCACGCGCCGTCCGCATCCACCACCTTGTTGATCGGACAGGTCTTCATGCAGCGTCCGCAGGCCGAGCCTTTGGGATTGGTGACGCGGTAGCGCGTGCAGCGCTCGACATCCGGCTTCCACATCTCGTAGCCGTTGAACATCACCTTGTCGCCGAAGGGAATCGCGTCGCAGGGACATTCGCGCGCGCATTTCATGCAATGGCCGCAGAACTTCTGCAGGCCGAAATCGATCGGCTGGTCCGCTTCGAGCGGCAGGTCGGTGGTGAGCACCACGGACTTGAAGCGCGGCCCGACGAAGGGATTGAGCACCAGCTCGCCGATCCTCGAGAGTTCGCCCAGCCCCGCCCACAGGATGAGCGGGATCTGCAGCACGTCGCTGTCGGCGTTGGTCTGCGCGCGCGCGGGAAAGCCGTGTGCGCGCAGGAATTCGGACATCACGCCGGCGATCTCGGCGCCGCGCAGATAGCCGCGCATCGACTGCGCCCCCGAGATCCAGTCGTCCCCGCTCGCCCCTTCCATGGTGTCGAAGCCCTGGTCGATCAGCATCACCACGGCATAGCGGTGGTAGGGCTTGATCTCGGCGCCGTTTTCCTTGTGCGAGAACCAGGCGTAGCGCGGCACCTCGCAGATGCCGGTGAGATCCGCGCCCAGGAAGTAGGACAGCGACTTGATGGCGCGCGTGTTCGCCGCCGCATCGCCATGGGCCTGCGCGCCGCTCCCCGCCACTTCGCCGTCCTGGAACGGCACCAGCGCGCGAATCACCTGCAGCAGGCTGTAGGAGAACGGCGTCTTGAAGGAAAAGCGCGTGCGTTCCGTCTTCGATCGCTCGCCGAGATCGCCGTGCAGTGCGCGCTGGAAGAACGCGGCGCGCTTGGGCACGCGCGGCACCTCGTCGTCGAGGATCAGCGTGCTGGGCCGCCCGATGCGCTTCACGGTCTCCATCGGGTAGCGGCTCAGGTGCGTCGGCCGCTTCGCGCGGCGGTTGCGCTCGCGTCCGGACTGCGCGCCGTTGATGCCCCACCAATAGTGCAGGCCGCCCGGCTTGAGCGCATCGGCGCGCAGCGGCAGGTCGACCGCCAGTGCGTAGTCAGTCGTGATGGCGGCGACGCTGAAGCGCGCGCCGATGTAAGGCGCCTCGAGCGCGTCGCCCTTGCGCACGGCGATGCCGGCAAGCACCGCAAGTTTCTCCAGGTCGACCTGCGCGTGGCCGGCAAAATGCGCGCGCGCCTGAAACCCCATAGTGCGCACGTGCCCGGCGAGCACTGCCGCGATTTCCGCGGCACGCATGTCCGCCGCTGCGTTCACGGCCTCGCGCGTCCACTCGTGCGCCAGGTTCCCCGGCTCGGGAACCCGCTCGTGTTCGACCAGAAGCACGACCGCGAATGCGTGCCCCGCAGCCGGTGCACCCGACCAGGCTGTGATCGGCATCGCGCAAATTCCAGTCAGGCTGGCGTCCAGAAAATATGCCCCGCCTTTCAGGTCCATCACGCGGCGCCGGAGATCGTCGCCCACGGGCGCCTTTGCCGGCGCCACCGTGCAATCGACGAATTTGGAAAAGATCTCCCGGTAATGGTCCGCCGCACGTGCGAGCACGCCCGCCAATGGCGCGGGCGCCGCGGTCGCGCGCGCCGGGCGCTTCGCTT
>JAQBXT010000028.1 GCA_027624175.1 Pseudomonadota bacterium
GGATGGTGCGCACGTCCGGCTCGGGCAGTTCGGTCGTTCTTGCGCCACGCACACTTTTGCCTGCCATATGGCGCTTCATTTCACGCACGCCTTTGACCAGTTGGTCGAAATGCTGCTTATCCATTTTCGATGTCCTTCATCAGTTGTGCCAGCGTCTTGATCTGCTTGGGTGTCAGGTCAGCTTGCGCGCTCTTTACGTAAGCGTAAATCAGGTAGATGTGTTCCTTCGGCACATGCCGGTAGTAGATCACCCTCGCGCCACCCCGCTTGCCGCGTCCTCTTACCGCCCAGCGCAGCTTGCGCAAACCGGAACCGCCCGGGATGACGTCGCCTGCGTCCGGCGTGGCAAGCAAGAAATTCTGCAGGCTGCGCAAGTCTTCGTCGCTCCACTGCTCGGTACGAAAAGCGATGAACGGCGTGAGCTCGACAAAGACCATGTCTCGAACTATACGCGGCACGCGTATAGCCGGCAACCATGAACGAAATTCCGGGCGTCTGGGCGATTGCCGGGGAAGCGGAAAACTTCGACCGTTAGCACCGCTAACTAAGGCGCCATCAGCCGCGGCAGCCAGAGCGTGAGCTGCGGCACGGCGATCAGCAGCACCACCACCGACAGCGCGAGCGCCACGAACGGCGCCACCGAGAAAATGATGTCGCGCATCGACGTTTCGGGCGATGCGCCCTTGGCGACGAACAGCAGCAGCCCGAACGGCGGCGTCGCCAGGCTGATCTCGAGGCACATCAGCATCAGCACGCCGAACCACACCGGCTCGAAGCCGAACTGCTGCACCAGCGGCATGAACAGGGGCACCGTGATCATCATCATGCTCACCTGGTCCATGAAGCAGCCGAGAAACAGCAGGATCAGCAGCATGCCGGCGAGCAGCACGATCGGCGCGAGGCCCGCGCCGAGCACCGCCGCCGACAGGCCGTTCGAGGCCTGCGAAAAGGCCATGATTTGCGAGAAGGTGATCGAGCCGCAGATGATGAACAGCGTCATTACGGTGAAGCGCAGGGTCTGGCGGATCGATACCACGAAGTTCGCCCAGGTGAGCCGCCGGTAGGCGGCGGCCGCGATCAGCGACGCCGCCGCGCCCAGCGCCGCCGACTCGGTGGGCGTGGCGATGCCGCCGATGATCGAGCCGACCACGACGATGAAGATCGCCGACAGCGGCAGCACGTACTTGACGAACGGCATTAGGCGCGCGCGCCAGTCGAGCGCGCTTACCTCATACGGCGGGGCGAGCGACGGATCGAGCCGGCAGCGCAAGATCACGTAGCCGAAGAACAGCGCCGCGAGGATCAGCGCCGGCACGATCGAGGCGATGAGCAGCTCGCCGATCGGGATTTGCGCGATCGAGCCGAGCAGCACGGCGAGCGCCGAGGGCGGGATCAGCATGGCGAGGCCGCCCACGGCGACGATCGGCCCGATCGAGATCGAGGGCTTGTAGCCGCGGCGGTACATTTCCGGCAGTAGCGTCGAGCCGAGCATCGCCGTATTGGCGATGGTCGACCCCGACAGCGAGGAAAAGATGGTGCCGCCGATGATCGCCACCAGCGACAAGCGCCCCGGCACGCGCGTGATCAGCTTGTCGACCGCGTCGATGGCGCGCGCGGCGACACCGGTGTGGGACATGATCTCGCCCATCAGGATGAACAGCGGGATCGGCAGCAGCGCGAAGCTCTGCACCGAGTCCACCGCATTACGCATCAGCTGCAAAATGCCGTTCTCGCCGCCCATGAATACGTAGGCGCCGACGAGGTTGGTGGCGAAGAATGCGAACACCACCGGCAGGCCGAGCGCCATGAACAGCACCAGCACGCCGATGAGGACGAGCAGGATTTCGTACCAGGCCATCAGATGCCTTCGCTGGGAGGCTCGCGCGGCGCTTGCGGCGTGGCGCGCGCCGTGCGGCGCAGGAACAGGAGCAGCAGCAGCAGGAACACCGGGGGCGCGATGCAGTACAGGTACCACTCCGGGAACACGAAGGTCTCGTAGATGAGGTTCTTGGACGTATACGAACGCCACCACATCCGGCAGGCGTAGTACAGCAGTACGGCGCAGACCAGGGCCCCGAACGCGTCGCTGCCACGTCGCACCGCCCGGCGCGCCCGCGGCGCCAGCCGCTCGACGAAGATCTCGATGGCGATGTGCCCGTCCTCGCGCAGCACCCAGGGCGCGCCGAGGAACGTGATCGCATAGAGCATGTATTCGGTGATGTCGAGCGTCCACGGCGTGGCAAACAGCGTGAACGTGCGCGCGGCCACATCCATGCAGATCAGCACGACGAGGGCGCACAGGAGCGCGCCCGCGGCGAGGGCGAGCGCGTCGACCAGCCGGTCGAGCAGCCCGCCCGCCTTGCCGTTCAAGCTACTTGCCGCTTAGCAGCGGCCGGATTTTCCTGACGAACTCGGCATCACCCTTGGTCAGGTCCTGCCAGTAGATCTCCTCGGCCTGCAGCGCGAAGTCCGCGCCCATGTCGACCGCCTGGACGCCGGACTTCTCCTGCGCTGCCTTCTGCACGGCGTCTTCGGCGGCGCGCCACTTCGGCCACTCGCCCTCGACCCACAGCGACATGCGCGTCAGGCAGTCGCGCTGGCCGGCTTCCAGCCCCTGCCACTTGTCGAGGTTGATGATCACGGCGACCGCCGCGCTGATGAAACCCGGGTCGTGGCGGAACTTGGTGTATTTGTCCCAGCCGAAGTCCTGGATGCCCCACAGCGGCCAGCCGTAGCCCTCGACGGTGTTGCGCTCGAGCGCGGTGTAGACGTCCGGCGGCGCCATGCGCAACGGCTGCGCGCCGAGCGACTTGAAGAACGCGTCGTAGATCGGTACCGAGCGCAGACGCATACCCTCGAACTTGCGGTCCTTGGCCGGCTTGGTGGTGTAGAGGTGGAAGCGCACGCCGTTGAACAGGTGCGTGAGGTAATACGCGTTCAGCTTCTTGTTGTATTCCGCGTTGATCATCGCCCAGGCGCCGTTCTTCCTCTGCTCCTCGGACTCGTTGCGCGCTACGCTGATCACGTCGCCCGCCGGCACCACCCCGCGCCAGTAGTTCGGCGGGCCGTAGTGCATGTCGATCACGCCATTCTTGAGCGCGTTCCACTGCTCCAGCGACGGCACCGCCTCGGGGCCGACGACGCTGATGTTCACCTTGCCCGCGCACTGCTTGTTGGTCTCCTCGACGAAGCGCATGAACTGCCTCGCCACGATCGAGCGCACCGGCAGGAACGAAGCCGCCTTGAGCTTTGCTTCGGCCGCGGCGTCGGCCACCGGCAGCGAGGCCGCGGCGAGCGCAGCCGCGCAAAGCACGAACGATTTACGCATCTTCACGAAAGTTTCCTCCCCAGGATTCTGGCCCGTCGAGTCTATCGGCTGCCCAAGGTGGCGGCAATAGCTGCAGGTGCCCGAACAGGGCGACATAGCGCCCGACGAGTTCGCGCTGGTACGCGGCCAGGTCGCGCCCTCGCCAGTCGTAGAAGCCCTCGCCCTCGCGCGCGCCGCGCTTGCCCTCCCGCATCAGCCGCTCGACGATCGCCGGCGGCTCGTAGCGCGGCGCATCCAGCGAGCGCGCCATCGAGCGCGCCGCGTAGTAGAGGATGTCGAGGCCGCCATAGTCGATGAACTCGCACATGCCCATGGCGGTGTAGCGCGGGCCAAATCCCGAACGGACCGCCTTGTCGATGTCTTCGGGTGTCGCCACCCCTTCTTCCACCAGGCGCGCCGCCTCGTTCATCGCCGCCGCTTGCAGCCGCGGCACGATGAAGCCGGGCGAGGGGGCGCAGCGCACCACCACCTTGCCGGCCGATTCGAGCAGGGTCTTCGTCGCCTCGACCGTGCGCTCCGCGGTGGCCTGCGCCGGGCTCACTTCGACAAGCGGAATCAGGTAAGCGGGATTGAGAAAGTGAGTATTGACGAACCGTGCCGGATGCGTCACCAGCGCCGCGAGTTCGTCCGCCAGGATCGAAGAGGTGGTGGAAGCGATCACCGCTTCCGGCCGCGCGTGCGCGCAGGCACGCGCGAAGGCGTCGCGCTTCGCCTCCAGCGTCTCGGTCACACCCTCGAAAATGAAATCGGCCCCCGCCAGCGCCTCCGGCGCTGCCTCCAGCGGCAGCACGCGGATGCGGCCGAGGATCGCCTGGCGCTGTTCTTCATCCAGCACGCCGAAGTCGCACAACAGGCCGAGATTCGCCCCGATCTCCTCGAGCGCCGCCGCGCGCAGCTTCGCTCCCTCGCCGCCGCCGCGCGGCTTGAAATCGACCACGTCGACGCGATAGCCGGCGTAAGCGAACACGTGGCCGATGCCGCGCCCCATGCGCCCGGCGCCGAGCGCGACGATGCGCGTCACGCCCCCTCCTGCAGCATCTTGCGCATGGCCTCGCGCGACAGGCCGGCGAGCCCGAGCGCTTCGAGCGTGCGGGGCCCGGCGCGCAGGTCGCGTCCCTGGACCGCCGAGCCGAGCGCAAGCAGCCCGCGCGCTACCGGACAGGGCACGCCCGCCCAGTCACAGACCGAAACGAGGAACGCGAGCCCGAGTTCGACGTCCTCGCGCATGTAGCGGTGCTCGGCAAGCACGATGCGCTCCTTCCAGTCGCCCGAGTCGGTGAGCTTCTGGTGCACGCGCCGGCCGTACATCCACTCGTCGCCGTCCCGGCGGTAGTGGTCGGCGAGCGGAAAGTGCGGCGCCGCGTAGGCCAGCGTCACGCGCACGGCGATGCGCTCGGCGTCCAGCGCATCGGTCACGCGCCGGATTGCGGGCTGCGTGCCCTCCTTGTGGATGTCCCAGCGCTCGAAGTGCTCGAGCGGCCCCGCATTCATGAGGACGAGCGGCGGGTGGATCACCGGCCCCGCGTTCATCAGCGCCGCCGAAAGCGCGTCTTCGACCGGCTCGATGGCCGGAAACGCGAGCTTCAGCTTTGCGAAGACCTCGTCGTGCCGGTGCGCCGGAAATACCCCTGTCGGCAAACGGGTCGCGCGCGCGGTGATGGCCGCGGTAGACGCGCCGTGTTTGCGCGTGAGCCAGGGAAGCGTGCCGGTTTCCGCGATGGCGAAATGCGCTCGGCTGCCGGCCGCGCGCATGACCCGCGTCATGACGACCGAGCCGAACGTCCCGGGCGCGAGGAACACCACCTGTCCGTCGGCGAGATGCGGCGCGAGGCGCTGCGCATTGTCGGGCTGCGTGAAGGCCGGATCCGGCATGAACACGAGCTCGGCGCCGCGCACCGCCTCGCCCATCTCGGTGCAGGTCCGCGCCAGCCTGATTTCGCGCTCGCCGACGGCATCCTGCAAGGTGATCCTGTTCGGCAACGCGGCCGCATTGCGGCGCCAGAAACGCACCTCGTGGCCCTGCTCGGTGAGGTCGGCCGCGGCCGCGTACGCGCCATTGCCACCACCGAGGACCGCGACTCGCATCTGGTATATCTTATCGGTATGGAGCGCTCCTTCAAGGAAGAGGTCGCGAAACTGACGCTCGGCGACGGCGAGGTGTTCCACGGCGAGGGCATCCTCGCAGTCACCAAGGCACTGCTGCAGTCCGGGGTTTCCTACGTCGGCGGCTACCAGGGCGCGCCGGTGTCGCACATGATGGACGTGCTGAACGACGCGCGCGACATCATGGACGATTTGGGCGTGCACATCGAGACCAATGCCTCGGAAGCAGGCGCGGCGGCGATGCTGGGCGCCTCGATCAACTATCCCCTGCGCGGCGCGGTGACCTTCAAGTCCACCGTGGGCACCAACGTGGCGTCCGACGCCTTGTCCAACCTCGCTTCCGCCGGGGTCAAGGGCGGCGCACTGATCGTGCTGGGCGAGGACTACGGCGAGGGCGCCTCCATCATCCAGGAGCGCAGCCACGCATTCGCCATGAAGTCGCAGATCTGGCTGCTCGACCCGCGGCCCAACCTGCCGAAGATCGTCGAGATGGTGGAGCACGGCTTCGCGCTGTCGGAAGCCTCCAGCAGCCCGGTGATGCTCGAATTGCGCATCCGCGCCTGCCACGTGCAGGGCAGTTTTACGGCGAAAAAGAATCGCGCCGCGCGCTACTCCACGCGCAACCTGCTGCAGGATCCGGATTTCGATTTCGGGCGCATCAGCCTGCCGCCCTCCACCTACGCGCAGGAAAAACACAAGATCGAGGTGCGCTGGCCGGCGGCGGTGCAGTACATCCGCGAGCACCAGTTGAACGAGGTGTTTCCCGGCGAGCGTGAGGACATCGGCATCCTGTGCCAGGGCGGCATGTACAACGCCACCATCCGCGCCCTGCAGCAGCTGGAGCTTGCCGACGTGTTCGGTGCGTCGCGCATCCCGATCTATTGCATGAACGTGACCTACCCGCTGGTGCCGGAAGAGATCGTGCAGTTCTGCGCCGGCAAGCGCGCCGTGCTGGTGATCGAGGAAGGCCAGCCTGCGTATCTCGAAGACGCCATCCTCGCCACCTTGCGCCGCCACGACGTCAACGGCGTCAAGGTGCACGGCAAGGACCTGCTGCCGATGGCTGGCGAGTACACCGGCGAAGTGGTGGTCACCGGCGTGGCGAAGTTCGTCGATGCCGGTGTGGCGCTTGCCGCGATCGTCGCGGCGAAGAAAAAGGCCGCAGAACTGTTTGGCACGCTGCTGCCCACGCGTCCGCCCGGATTCTGCGTCGGTTGCCCCGAGCGCCCGGTGTTCGCGGCGATGAAGCTGGTGGAAAAGGACGTGGGCAAGTACCACGTGTCGGCCGACATCGGCTGCCACACCTTCTCCACGCTGCCACCATTCAACATCGGCCACACTGTCCTCGGCTATGGCCTGGGCCTCGCGTCAAATTCGGCGGTGAACACGATGTTCGGCAAGCGCACCGTGACCATCATGGGCGACGGCGGCTTCTGGCACAACGGGCTGACTTCCGGCGTGGCGAATGCCGTGTTCAACAAGGGCGACGGCATCCTGGTGATCATGAAGAACGGCTACAGCTCGGCCACCGGCACCCAGGAGCTGCCTTCGAGCCCGCAGCACAGCGAGCACAAGGCGGCCGACATGTCGATCGAGCGGGCGCTCGGCGGCCTGGGCGTGGACTGGATGCGCACGGTAAACACCTACCACGTCGGCGAGATGAAAGAGACGCTGAAGGAAGCGATGGCCACCGGCAAGCAGGGTCTCAAGGTGATCATCGCCGATGGCGAGTGCCAGCTCGAGCGCCAGCGGCGCGTACGCCCTGAAACGGCGAATAAGCTCGCTGCCGGCAAGCGCGTGGTGCGCGTCAAATACGGCGTGGACGAGGACACCTGCACCGGGGACCACTCCTGCATCCGGCTCTCCGGCTGCCCCACCCTCACGGTCAAGGACAATCCGGATCCGCTGCGCAGGGACCCGGTGGCCACGGTGATCGAGGGTTGCGTGGGCTGCGGGCTGTGCGGGGAGAACGCGCACGCGGCGGTGCTGTGCCCCTCGTTCTATCGCGCCGAGGTGATCCAGAACCCGACGCTCTGGGACCGCGCGATGCGCAGCCTGCGCAGCGCCTGGATCGCAGCATGAGCCTGCCCGAGCGGACGTTCACGATCCTGGTTGCGGCCCTCGGCGGCGAAGGCGGCGGCATGTTGGCCGACTGGCTGATGCACGCGGCGAGGGCTTGCGGCTACCCGGCACAGGCGACTTCGATTCCCGGCGTGGCGCAGCGCACCGGCGCCACCACCTATTACCTGGAGATCTTTGCGGCGCAGCGCGAGCTGCTGGGCGGACGCGAACCGGTGATGTCGCTCGCGCCCAGCCCAGGCAATGTGGACGTGATGGTGGCCTCGGAACTGATCGAGGCCGGCCGGGCCATGCAAAACGGCTACGTCACGCCCGAGCGCACCGTGCTCATCGCCTCCACGCACCGCATCTACGCCACGGTGGAAAAGATGCAGATGGCCGACGGCCGCTTTGCCAGCGAACGCGTGCTCGAAGCGGCCAGGCAGCTGGCGCAGCGCTCCGTGCTGTTCGACATGCGTCAGTTGGCGCAGGACAGCGGCACGGTGATCAACGCGGTCCTGCTGGGTGCCATGGCAGGTTCCGGCGCCCTGCCGCTGCCGCGCGAGGCCTGCGAGGCCGCGATCCGCAGCTCGGGCACGGGTGCAGAGGCGAGCCTGCGCGGATTTGCCGCCGGCTACGACATCGCCGCCGGCGCGCGCCAGGCGCCGGAGGCGGCGCCGCAGGCACTGCCGCTCGAGACCGCCGACATCCTGGCACTTGGCGAGGCACGACTGCGCGACTACCAGGGCACAGCCTACGCCGCGCTGTTTCGCGAGCGCGTCGCCACGCTGGGCCAAGCCGATGCCGAACTGATCGGCGAGGTGGGGCGGCAGCTTGCATTGTGGATGAGCTACGAGGACATCATCCGGGTCGCGGACCTGAAGACCCGCGCCTCGCGGTTCGAACGCGTGCGCCGGGAAGTCGGCGCCAAGGACGACGAGCCGGTGGTGGTAATCGATTACCTCAAGCCCGGCGTCGAGGAAGTCGCCTCGTTGCTGCCGCCCGCGCTCGGGCGGCGCCTGCGCGCCTGGGCCGAGCGGCGCGGCAAGCTCGACGCCTGGAACGTGGGCCTGCATGTGAAGACCTCCGGCGTGTCGGGCTATCTCCTGGTGCGCTCCCTCGCCTGGTTGAAGCCCTGGCGGCCGCACAGCCTGCGCTATGCAGAGGAGCAGGCGCTGATCGAGCGCTGGCTCGCCGCGGTGCGGACTGCGGCACCCAGGAGCACGGCGCTGGCCCTGGAGATTGCGCAATGCGCGACCCTGCTGAAAGGCTATGGCGAAACTCACCGCCGCGGCCGGAGCAACTTCCTCGCCATCCTCGACGCACTGGTGGATAAGCCGGCCAGCGCCGATGCCGCAGCGCAGGCGGCGGCGATCCGCAAAGCCCGCGCGGCGGCACTTGCCGATCCTGAGCAAAAGGCACTGGAGAAGACGCTCGGACGGCCGGTGACCTGGCTGCGCGCCGAGAACACCCGCTAGAATCCGCCGCCTATGGCCAACGGCACCGACCCCGCTTTCCTCAGCCGCGAGTACAACAACCGCGAGCTGTTTCCCGACCATCCGCGTCACTTCGCGCGCTGGCAGGAGAGTTCGGCGCGCGCGCGCTCGACCATGAGCTGCCATCTCGACCTGGCCTACGGCGCCTCGCCGGGCGAAACGCTGGACGTGTTCCCGGCGCGCAAGGGCGACGGCAGCGTGCTGCTGTTCATCCACGGCGGCTACTGGCGCTCGCTGGACAAGAAGGACTTTTCCTACCTCGCGCCCGCCTGGGTGGATGCCGGCGTGTCGCTGGTGGTGGTGAATTACGACCTGTGTCCCAAGGTGACCCTCGAGCGCATCGTGCAGCAGATGCTCGCCGCGTCGGCCTGGCTGTACCGAAACGCCGAGCGCTACGACATGGACGAGGAACGGCTGTTCGTCAGCGGCCATTCCGCGGGCGGGCACCTGGCGGCGATGATGCTGGCGGCGCTCTGGCCCGCGTACGAACGCGCGCTGCCGCCGGATCTCTACAAGGGCGCGCTGGCGGTCAGCGGGGTCTATGACCTGCGGCCGCTGCTGCAAGTCGACTGGCTGAGCGGTGATCTGCACCTCGATGAGGCGTCCGCACTCAGGCTCTCGCCCGCCTTCGTCCCGCCAGCGACGCGCGCGCCGCTCTATCTGGCGGTGGGCGGGCTGGAGAGCTCGGAGTTCAAGCGCCAGAACGCGCTACTGGCGCAGCGCTGGAAACCAGTCCTGGGCGGCGACGTGGCAATGCCGGGGAAGGACCATTTCACCGTGATCGACGCTCTCGCGGATCCCGCCAGCGCGCTGTTTGCCGGCGCGCGGCGCATGATGGGCCTGGGCCGGTGAAGGAATTCCTCGCGCCGGGACGCTACGTCGACAGCGACCACCCCGCGGTAATCGAATTCGCGAGGCGGCACGCGAAAGGCGCGAACGACCTGGAGCGCGGGGTGTCGCTGTACTACGCGGTGCGCGACGGCGTGCGCTACAACCCGTTCCTGGATTTCTCCAGGGACACCGCGTTCCAGGGCAGCGTGTGCCTGGAGACGGGCGAAGGCTTTTGCGTCGGCAAGGCGGCGCTGCTCGCGGCCTGCGCGCGCGCCGAGGGCATCCCGGCGCGCGTGGGCTTCGCCGACGTGAAGAACCATCTCACCACGCCGCGCCTCGCCGAGCGCATGGGCACCGATCTGTTCGTGTACCACGGCTTTACCGAGCTGTGGCTGGACGGCAATTGGGTGAAGGCGACGCCCGCCTTCAACCTCGACCTGTGCCGCAAGTTCCGCGTCAAGCCGCTCGAATTCGACGGCCGCAACGACTCGATCTTCCACCCCTTCGACGCGGACGAGCGCCGCCACATGGAATACCTGCGCGAGCGCGGGTCGTTCGCCGACGTGCCGGTCGCCGAAATCCAGCGTGTGTTCCGGGAATCCTACCCGGTGCTTTACGGCCTCGGAAAAGACGCCGCGAAAGAAACCTTCGCCTGAGCCGGGCCGGTTGGGCCTCTAGGCCTCGCCCCAGACTTCGCGCGCGGTTTCCACCACCAAGCGGATCTTCGCCGCCTGCGCCTGGACGGCGACCTGGTTGCCGTGCACCGTGCTGGAAAAACCGCACTGCGGCGACAGGCACAACTGCTCCAGCGGCACGAGGCGCGCGGCCTGGTGGATGCGCCTTTTCAGATCGTCCTTGGGTTCCAGCACGCCCAGCTTGGTGGTGACCAGCCCCAGCACCACGGTCTTGCCCTTCGGCAAGAAGCGCAAAGGCGAAAAGTCGCCCGAACGCGCGTCGTCATACTCGAGGAAGTAGCCGTCGACCTGCAATTCGTTGAACAGAACTTCTGCCACCGGTTCGTAGCCGCCTTCCGCCGCCCAGGCGCTCTGGAAGTTGCCGCGGCACAGGTGCACGCTGACCGACATGTCCTTCGGCCTGCCGGCGATCGCCGCGTTGATCAGGCGCGCGTAGCGCCTGGGCAGTTCGTCCGGATCATCGCCGCGCTGCTTCGCCCCTTCGCGCATCTTCGGATCGCACAGGTAGGCAAGGTTCGTATCGTCGAGCTGCAGGTAGCGGCAGCCTGCCTCCGCCAGCTGGCGGATCTCGTCTCGGTAGCAACGCGCCACGTCCTCGTAGAAACCGTCCATGTCGGGGTAGGCCTCGCGGCTGATGGCGCCGCGGCCGCCGCGGAAATGCAGCATGGTGGGCGACGGAATGGTGACCTTGGGCGTGCGCCCGGTGGCGGACTTGAGGAACTTGAAGTCCTCCAGCTGGATCGGCTTGACGTGCCGGAGTTTGCCGGTCACGTGCATCACCGGCGGGGCGAAGTCGACGTCCCCGGGCGGCGCCGTGGAACTTGACCTGGATGCCGCCCTTGACCTCCACGCCCTCCAGCTGCTCGAGGAAATCGATGTGGAAGAAGGTGCGTCGAAACTCGCCGTCGGTGATGCCCTGCAGGCCCCAGTCTTCCTGCAGTTTCACGATCTCGCGGATCGCCGTATCCTCGACCTCGCGCAACTGTGCACGGGTGATGGCCTTCTTCTTGAAGTGCTGGTCGCGCGCCTCGAGCAGTTCCTTCGGGCGCAGGAAGCTGCCGACATGATCGGCGCGGTAGGGCGGCACGGTGCGTTTCGTCATAGGCTGACGAGAATAGCGCAAACCGCGCCGTGCTCCCACCGGTAAACTGCGTCCGATGCGCGCCTTGCTTGAAGAAAGTTTCCGCGCGGCGATCGCTGCCGCGGATCCCCTGCGGATCCTGCCCGCCCATCTGCCGTCGCCGCCGCGCGGCCGGACGTTCGTCGCCGCGGCGGGCAAGGCCGCGGCGTCCATGGCGCTCGCCGTCGAGCGCCACTGGCCGCCCGCGGCGCCCATCGAGGGCCTCGCCATCACGCGCTACGCGCACGGCCTGCCGACCGAGCGCATCCGCGTGATCGAGGCAGGGCATCCGGTTCCCGACGCGGCCGGCGAGGCCGGCGCGCGCGAAATGCTGATGCGCGTCCAGGCGCTGGGAAAGGACGACCTGCTGCTGGTCCTCGTTTCGGGCGGCGGTTCGAGCCTGCTGTCGCTGCCAGCGCCCGGCGTAACGATGGAAGCCCTCAAGGCGATGACGCGTGAACTCCTGCGCTGCGGCGCGCCGATCCAGGAGATCAATACGGTGCGCAAGCACCTCTCGGCGATCCAGGGCGGGCGCCTGGCGGCGGCGTGCCGCGCCCCGGTGCTGACTTTGATCATCTCCGACGTCACCGGCGACGATCCGACGCATATTGCTTCGGGCCCCTGCGCGCCCGATCCGACGACGATCGCCGATGCGCAAGCCGTGCTACGCCATTACGGCATCGAGGCGCCGGGGCCGTTCTCCGAGACCCCCAAGCCCGGGGACCCGCTGTTCGCCCGGGTCGAAAATCGCGTGATCGCCACGGCACGGCGCTCGCTCGAGGCTGCGGCCACCGCGTTCGACGCGCGAGGCATCGCACCGACGATCCTCGGCGACGACATTACGGGAGAGGCGAGGGAAGTCGCGAAATCGATGGCGCTTCAGGTACGCGGGGCACGCCGGCCATCGGTGCTGATTTCCGGCGGCGAGTGCACGGTCACCATGCGCGGCACAGACGGTCGCGGCGGCCGCTGCGCCGAGTTCCTGCTAGCGCTCGCCATTGCGCTTGAGGGCGTGCCGGGCGTGCACGGCATCGCCGCGGACACCGACGGCATCGACGGCTCTGAGGACAACGCCGGGGCGGTCATGTCCCCCGACACGCTCGCGCGCGCCGCCGCACGCGGCCTGGACGCGAGGAAGCTGCTCGACGCGAATGACAGCTATTCGTTCTTCGCGGGGCTCGGCGACCTGATGGTCACTGGCCCGACGCGCACCAATGTCAACGACTACCGCGCGATCCTGGTCGGCTAAGCGGAGGAATCCTCGTCGTCCTGGGCGGCATCGCGTTTCGGTTTGCCCTGGCGGATGACCCAGACGATGGCAAGCACCGTAAGGCTCACGTTGGCGACGATGCCAATGATCCAGAACCAGCTCATGGGGCAGGCTTCCTGTCCTCTACCTTCGGCTCCGGCCGGTCCATGCGCGAATCATGGCCCGGGGCTGAGCCGCAAGCTAGCCTAGCGAATCAAAAAACGCCCTGACCTCGTGCGCCAGCGCCTGCGGCTGCTCCAGCGCCGCGAAATGCCCGCCCTTCGGCATCGCGCTCCATCTGCGGATGTCGGTGTACGTGCGCGCCGCCAGGGTGCGCGGCGGCCGCAGGATTTCCTTCGGAAACGCCGCGTAGCCCATGGGAACGTCGACAGTCGTTCCTTCCGGGATCGGCCAAGGCCGGTGCATCCGAGCGTAGTAGGGCCAGAACGACGAGCCGATCGCGCCGGTAAACCAGTAAAGCGAGATGCCGGCGAGCATCTCGTCCCGGCTGAGCGCGTTCTCCGGATTGCCGTCGCAATCGGTCCAGCTGCGGAATTTCTCCACCAGCCACGCCGCCAGCCCCGCAGGCGAATCGGTCAGGCCAAAGGCGAGCGTCTGCGGCTTGGTGCCCTGGATCCACTGGTAGCCGGTTTCTTCCTTGAGCCAGGAGGCGAGCTCGCCGAGATACTTTTGCGTTTCCGGGTCCGCGCCGGCCGCCGCCTGCGGATCGCGCCGCACGGCGAGCAGGTTGAGATGGATGCCGATCAGACGCTGCGGGACATCCACTCCGAGGCGCGAACAAACGAACGCCCCCCAATCGCCGCCCTGCGCCGCGAATTTCTCGTAGCCCAGGACGTCGGTCATCAGCTCGGCGAAGATCGCCGCAATCTCCTCCACCCCGAAGCGTTCCTGCCCCGGCTTGAACGACATTGCGAAGCCGGGAATCGAAGGCGCGACGATCGTGAACTGGTCCCGCAGCAGCGGGATCAGCTTGAGAAACTCGAGCACCGAGCCCGGCCAGCCGTGCGAGAGCAGCAGCGGCGTCGGGTTTCTGCCGGTGCCCGGCACGTGGATGAAGTGCACATCGATGCCGCGGATCGGCACCGTGTACTGCGGCAGCGCGTTCAGCTTCGCCTCTTGGGCGCGCCAGTCGAAGCCGTTCTTCCAGTACTCGACCAGCGTCTTCAGGTAGGCGACGCTCGTGCCGCTCAACCAGGGCGCAAGCGGTGGCTCGTCGGGCCAGCGCGTACGCGCGAGGCGCTCGCGCAAGTCGGCGATAGCCGCATCAGGCATCTGCAGTCGAAACGGTTTAGGCCGGGGTGGCTTCATCTAAATGCGCGGCCGACAGGCCAACATTGCACGCAGCTAAGACAGGCGAGAAATTCTATGCCATTTGGGCCGCGTCGTTAATTTCGCCCGACACGCTGGCACGTGCGGCCGGCGCTGCAGTCGATCTGCTCGAGCGGCCCTGGATCCTCGTCCCGGGTCGTCGACGGCCGCGCAACCTTTGCAACTGCTGCAGCCGCTGCTTTCGGCATCCGCCTCCAGGCGGGCAAGCCAGTCGTGACCCGACGGCACAACGACCCTCAGCCGGCCGATCAGCCAGCGGCGCAGGGTCTGCGGCATGAGCAGCCACGCGGCATAGGCAGCTGCAACCGCGACAATGAGAAAGACGGTCAGGCTCTGCATGGTTCAGCCTCCAGCAAAGGCAAGAGCCGCGCGGTAGGTGACGAACGCGGCCAGGTACGCCAATGCAAACAGGTAACCCACCATCAGCAACGGATATCGCATCGAGTTGGTTTCCCGCTTCACGATCGACAAGGTCGCAATGCATTGCGGGGCGAACACGTACCAGGCGAGCAGGGAAAACGCCGTCGCCATCGACCAGTCCTGCGCAATCATCGGCCCGAGTTGCTCTGCCAAGTGCTCGCCGGTGGCAGAAAGCGCATACACCGTGCCGAGTGCGCTGACCGCCACTTCGCGCGCGGCAAGCCCCGGTATCAGGGCGATGGAAATCTGCCAATTGAACCCGATGGGCGCCAGCACCGTCTCCAGCGCCCGCCCCAGCATTCCCGCGAAGCTGTACTGGATGGCCGGTCCGGCGGCATCGGCCGGTGGGGCCGGGAATGAAGACAGGAACCACAGCAGGATCGACAAGGACAGGATGATGGTGCCGACGCGCACGAGGAATATCTTCGCTCGTTCCATGAGGCCGAAGAACAGGTTCCGCAGATTGGGCCACCGGTACGACGGCAGCTCCATCAGCAGAGGATGCAGCATTGCGCGTCCGGCGGCGATCTTGATTGCCCACGCCACCGCCATCGCGCCCACGATTCCAGCCACGTACAGGACGAACAGCACGACGCCTTGCAGATTCAGATGATCCAGCACGGTGCGCTGGGGGATGAAGGCGCCGATGATCAGGGCATACACCGGCAAGCGCGCGGAGCACGTCGTCAGCGGTGCAATCATGATCGTGGTCAGCCGATCGCGCGCGCTGCTGATATGGCGCGTGGCCATGATGCCGGGGACTGCGCACGCAAAGCTCGCCAGCGCTGGCTTACGCGGCCTTCTTCTCTTCGGCGGGCTTCTTCTCCTCCGCCTTCGGCTCCGGCCGGTCCATCAGCGTGACCAGCGCCATCGGCGCGTTGTCGCCCTTGCGCATGCCGTTCTTCAGGATGCGCAGGTAACCGCCGTTGCGCTTGGCGTAGCGCGGACCCAGTTCGTCGAACAGTTTGCCCACGATGTCGCGATCGCGCAGCCGGTCGAATGCCAGGCGCCGGTGGGCGAGCGAAGGCGCCTTGCCGAGCGTGATCATCGGTTCCACCACGCGGCGCAGTTCCTTCGCCTTGGGCAGCGTGGTGTTGATCTCCTCGTGGCGCAGCAGCGACACCATCATGTTGCGCAGCATCGCGAGCCGGTGGCTCGAGGTGCGATTGAGCTTGCGCAGGCCTAGTCCGTGACGCATATGCCCCTCACGTACGGTGGTGCTCGAGACCGGCCGGCGGCCAGTTCTCCAGCTTCATGCCCAGGGTCAGCCCGCGCGAGGCGAGCACTTCCTTGATTTCGTTGAGCGACTTGCGCCCCAGGTTGGGCGTCTTCAGCAACTCGGTCTCGCTGCGCTGGATCAGCTCGCCGATGTAGTAGATGTTCTCGGCCTTCAGGCAGTTGGCCGAGCGCACCGTGAGTTCCAGGTCGTCCACCGGGCGCAGCAGGATCGGATCGACGGTGGGCGACTTCGGCGCCTCCAGGAGCATCGCCGTGCCTTCGAGCTGGGCAAACACCGACAACTGGTCGACGAGGACTCGCGCCGCATAGCGGATCGCTTCCTCGGGCTCGACCGACCCGTTGGTCTCGATGTCCATGATCAGCTTGTCGAGGTCGGTGCGCTGCTCGACGCGCGCGGATTCCACGGCATACGAGACGCGCCGCACCGGGCTGAACGAGGCGTCGAGGATGATGCGGCCGATGCCCTTGGTCTCCTCGGGGAGGAAACGCATGTTGCCCGGCACGTAGCCGCGCCCCGACTCCACCTTGATCTGCATTTCCAGCTTGCCGCCGGCCGCCAGGTTGGCAATCACATGCTCCGGATTGACGATCTCCACGTCGTGCGACGACTCGATGTCCGCGGCCGTCACCGGCCCCTCGCCCTTTTTCTTCAGAGTGAGCAGTGCTTCCTGGCGGTTATGCAGCAGGAACACGATGCCCTTGAGGTTGAGCAGGATGTCGACCACGTCCTCGCGCACGCCGTCCATGGCCGAGTACTCGTGCACCACGCCGGCGATCTGCACCTCGGTGGGCGCGTAGCCCGGCATGGAGGACAGGAGCACGCGCCTCAGCGAGTTGCCGAGCGTATGGCCGTAGCCGCGCTCAAAGGGCTCCATGGTGACTTTGGCGTGCGAGGGCGACAGGTTCTGCACGTTGACGATGCGCGGCTTGAGAAATCCAGTTTGCGGCATTTTCGTTTTTTCCCGTTACTTCGAATACAACTCGATGATCAAACTCTCGTTCACTGTGGAAGGCAGGTCGGCGCGTGCCGGCAGCGACTTGAAGATTCCCTTCATCGCCTTGGCATCGACCTCCAGCCACTCGGGGAAGCCGCGGCTTTCGGCGGCCTCGCTGGCTGCCTTGACGCGCAACTGCTCCTTCGCCTTGGCGACGACCTCGATCACGTCGCCCGGCCGCACCTGGTAGGAGGGAATGTTGACGCGCTTGCCATTCACCAGGATGCCGTTGTGGCGCACCACCTGGCGCGCCTCGGAACGCGAGGCGCCGAAGCCCATGCGGTAGGCCATGTTGTCCAGCCGCGTCTCCAGCAGCTGCAGCAGGCGCTCGCCAGTCACACCCTTGGAACGCGAGGCCTGCGCGTAGGTATTGCGGAACTGCCGCTCGAGCACCCCGTAGGTGCGGCGTAGCTTCTGCTTCTCACGCAACTGCTTGCCGAAATCGGACATGCGGCTGCCGCTTTTCTGCCCATGCTGCCCCGGCGCGTAGCTGCGCCGCTCCACGGCGCAGCGGTCGGTGAAGCATTTTTCGCCTTTGAGGAACAGTTTCTCGCCCTCGCGGCGGCACTGGCGGCATTTGGGACCGAGGTTTCTGGCCATGCGTTCTCCTTGACTTCTTCAGACGCGCCGGCGCTTGGGCGCGCGGCAGCCGTTGTGCGGGACCGGGGTGACATCCGCAATGCTGGCGATCTTCAGACCGAGCGCGTTCAGCGCGCGCACCGCGGATTCGCGGCCGGGCCCCGGGCCCTTGATGCGCACTTCGATGTTCTTCACGCCGCATTCCTGCGCGCCGCGCCCGGCGCGCTCGGCGGCAACCTGGGCGGCGAACGGCGTGGACTTGCGCGAACCCTTGAACCCCGCGTTCCCGGCCGTGGCCCAGGCCAGCGTGTTGCCCTGGCGATCGGTGATGGTGACGATGGTGTTGTTGAAGGAAGCGTGGACGTGGGCGATGCCCTCGGCCACATTTTTCTTGACCTTCTTGCGCGCGCGCGCCGACGCGGTCTGCTGCTGTTGCTGCGGGTTGGTGGTGGTTTTGCTGGCCATGGTCGCGTCCTGGTTCCGGGATTAAGCGGCTTTGCCCGCTTGGGTGTTCAGTTTGATCGCAGCCTTGCGCGGGCCCTTGCGCGTGCGGGCATTGGTGCGCGTGCGCTGCCCGCGCACCGGCAGCCCCTTGCGGTGGCGCACGCCGCGGTAGCAGCCGAGGTCCATCAGGCGCTTGATCGACATCGACACTTCGCGGCGCAGGTCGCCCTCCAGCGTGAGGCGCGTCACCTGCTCGCGCAGGCGCTCCATCTCCGCGTCGCTCAGGTCCTTGATCTTGCGTGTGCGCTCCACCCTGGCCGCCGTGCATAGCGCCTGCGCGCGCGCCCGCCCGACACCGTAGATCGCGGTCAGCGCGATATCGGCGTGCTGGTGGTTCGGAATATTGATGCCTGCGATGCGTGCCATGGGGATCCCGGGAAACCTGAAATTATACCTGTTCGCTCAAGGCTTTATCAACCCTGGCGTTGCTTGTGGCGCGGGTTCGAACAAATCACGCGCACCACGCGTTTGCGCCGCACGATCTTGCACTTGCGGCAGATCCTTTTCACCGATGCCATCACTTTCATGATCCTGCTCCTTGTGTCTTGCTGCGCCCTCAGGGCACGGGCAAGCCGCCCTTGAAGCTCGCCTTGCGCAACAGGCTCTCGTACTGATGTGTCATGACGTACGCCTGCACCTGCGACATGAAGTCCATCGTCACCACCACGATGATCAACAGCGACGTGCCGCCGAAGTAAAACGGCACGTTCCAGCGCAGAATCAGGAATTCCGGCAGCAGGCACACCAGCGTGACGTAGATCGCGCCCGCCAGGGTCAGCCGCGTGAGGATCTTTTCCACGTAGCGCGCAGTCTGTTCACCGGGCCGGATCCCAGGCACGAAGGCGCCGGACTTCTTCAGGTTGTCGGCCGTTTCTTTCGGGTTGTACTGCAGCGCCGTGTAGAAAAAGCAGAAGAACACGATCAGCCCCGCGTACAGCAGCACGTAGATCGGCTGGCCCGGGGTCATCGTCGCCGCGATGTCGCGCAGCCAGACCATGCCATCGCCCGAGCCGAACCACCCCAGCAGCGTCGCCGGAAACAGGATCAGCGAAGAAGCGAAGATCGGCGGAATCACGCCCGCCATGTTCAGCTTGAACGGCAGGTGCGAGCTCTGGCCGCCGTAGACGCGGTTGCCGACCTGGCGCTTGGCGTAGTTGACCAGGATCTTGCGCTGCCCGCGCTCCACGAAACACACCACTGCGGTAACCGCGAGCACCGCCGCGGCGATGAACAGCGCGGTGAGCGGGTGCATGGCGCCGGTACGCACCAGCTCCAGCGTTCCGGCGATCGCCTGCGGCAGTCCGGCGGCGATGCCCGCGAAAATGATGATCGAAATGCCGTTGCCCAGGCCGCGCTCGGTGATCTGCTCGCCGAGCCACATCAGGAACATGGTGCCGGTGACCAGGGTGGTCACCGTCGTGATGCGAAACATCAGCCCGGGATCGAGCACCAGCCCCGGCTGGGTCTCGAGCGCAAACGAAATGCCGAACGCCTGGAACAGCGCCAGGGCCAGCGTACCGTAGCGCGTGTACTGGGTGATCTTGCGGCGGCCCGTCTCGCCTTCCTTCTTCAGTGCCTCGAGATGCGGGTGCACCGCCGTCATCAATTGCATGATGATCGAGGCCGAGATGTAAGGCATGATGCCGAGCGCGAAAATGGTGAAGCGCGACAGTGCGCCGCCCGAAAACATGTTGAACATGCCCAGGATGCCGCCCTGCTGGCTCTTGAACAGGTCGGCGAGCACGTTGGGATCGATCCCGGGCACCGGAATGTGCGCGCCGAGGCGGAATACCACCAGCGCGCCCAGCATGAACAGCAGGCGCCGCTTCAGGTCGCCATAGCGCCCGGTCTTGCCCGCGGATGGAAGCGTGGTTGCCAAACCCGGTTATTCCTTGGCCGCCTGCGGCTGATCCTTGGCAGGCTGCGGCTGATCCTCGACCGTGCCACCCGCCGCCTCGATTGCCGCGCGCGCGCCCTTGCTGACCTTGACGCCCTTGAGCGCCAGCTTGCGCGACAGCTTGCCGGAGAGAATCACCTTGGCCACCTTCACGTCGCGCGGCACGATGCCCGCGGACTTGAGCGCGGCGAGATCGATATCGTCCGCTTTCATGGTCTGCAGTTCGGACAGGCGCACCTCCGCGTAATGCGTGCGCGTGGGCGAAGCGAAGCCGCGCTTGGGCAGGCGCCGGTGCAGGGGCATCTGGCCGCCCTCGAAGCTGACCTTGTGGTAACCGCCCGAACGCGCGCGCTGGCCCTTGTGGCCGCGGCCCGCGGTCTTGCCCCAGCCCGAGCCGACGCCGCGGCCCACACGGTGGCGCGACGTCTTCGACCCGGCGGCGGGTTTAAGTGTATTGAGACGCATGGTTCAGTTCTCGATCCGTACGAGGTAAAAGACGCTGTCGATCATGCCGCGCACCGCCGGGGTGTCGACCACCTCGACGGTCTGATGCATCCTGCGCAGACCCAGTCCGCGCACCGTCGCGCGATGGGCCATCTTGCACCCGGCCGTGCTCTTCACAAGTTTCACCTTGATTTTCTTGTCCGCCATGGCGCGCCTTTACGAAAAGATGTCCTCGACCTTTTTCCCGCGCTTGGCCGCAATCTGCGCTGGCGTGTTCATCGCCTGCAGGCCCTGCAGGGTCGCCCGGACCACGTTATAGGGGTTGGTCGAGCCGAAGCATTTCGCGAGGACGTTGGTCACGCCCATCACGTCGAACACGGCGCGCATCGGCCCGCCGGCAATGATCCCCGTGCCTTCGCGCGCCGGCTGCATCAGCACCGTGGCCGCGCCGTGGTGACCGATCACCGTGTGGTGCAGCGTGCCATTCTTGAGTTTGACCTTGAACAGTTTTTGCCGCGCCTCTTCCATCGCCTTTTGCACCGCGACCGGCACCTCGCGCGCCTTGCCCTTGCCCATGCCGATGCCGCCGTCGCCATCACCAACCACCGTGAGCGCGGCGAAGCCGAGCACGCGACCGCCCTTCACCACCTTGGTGACGCGGTTCACCGAAATCATCTTTTCGCGCAGGCCGTCGGAGCGCTCTTCGCTCTTCTGCATTCTCGGCTTCATTCTCGCCATGCTGTGATCCTCAGAACTTGAGGCCGCCCGCGCGGGCAGCCTCGGCGAGCGCTTTCACGCGCCCATGGTAACGGTACCCGGAACGGTCGAACGCGACCGTCTCGATGCCAGCCTGCCTGGCCTTCTCCGCAATGCGCGCCCCCACCGTCTCTGCGGCCTTGCGATTGCCGCCGTTCTTGAGCGACGAGCGCACTTCCTTCTCCACGGAGGACGCGGTTGCCAGCACCTTGTCGCCGGCGCCGGAGGTAATCTGCGCATAGATGTGGCTGTTGGTGCGATGCACGGTCAGGCGCACGGCGCCGAGCTCGCGGATTTTCAGTCGCGTCTGGCGCGCGCGGCGCAAGCGCGCTTGGTTCTTGTCGACCATGGTGGGCTCCGTTACTTCTTCTTCGTTTCTTTCAACACGATCTGCTCGTTGGCGTAGCGCACGCCCTTGCCCTTGTAGGGCTCGGGCGGCCTGGAGTCGCGGATTTCCGCGGCCACCTGGCCGACGAGTTGTTTGTCGACGCCGCTGACCACGATTTCGGTCTGCGTCGGCGTCACCACCTTGATGCCCTTGGGTATCTGATGCACCACCGGGTGCGAAAAACCCACCGACAGGTTGAGCTTGTCGCCCTGGGCCTGCGCGCGGTAACCGACACCCACCAGCGCAAGCCGCTTCTCGAATCCCTTGGTCACGCCGGTCACCATGTTGGCCAGCAGCGCGCGCAGCGTGCCCGACATGGCGACGGCATGCCGCGAGTTGCCCAGCGCCTTGCACACCAGCACATCGCCTTCCTTCTGCACGCCGACGTTCGGGTCCGCCGGACGCGCCAGATTGCCGAGCGGCCCCTTGACCGAAATGCTGCCCGTGGCGAGGGTCACTTCCACGCCCTTGGGCAAGGCAATCGGGTTCTTGGCAATTCGGGACATGCGCGTCTCCTTAAGCCACGATGCAAAGCAGTTCGCCGCCGATGCCGTCGGCGCGCGCCTTGCGATCGGTCATCACGCCGCGCGAGGTCGACAGGATCGCCACGCCCAAGCCGTTCATCACGCGCGGGATGTCGTCGCGGCCCTTGTAGACGCGCAGGCCCGGCTTGGACACGCGCTCCAGGCGCTCGATCACCGGACGGCCGGCGTAGTACTTGAGGCCGATGCGCAGCTGGCGCATGGCGTTTTCCTCGCGCACCGCGAATTCCTCGATATAGCCCTCGTCCTTCAGCACCTGGGCGATGGATACCTTGAGCTTCGAGCAGGGCATGTTGACTTCCGTATAGCCCACCATCTGGGCATTACGGATGCGGGTCAGCATATCGGCGATCGGGTCGGTCATGCTCATGCGCGCATCTCCCCTTACCAGCTAGCCTTGATGACGCCCGGCACCTCGCCGCGCATTGCCAGATCGCGCAACTTGATGCGGCCCAGGCCGAACTTGCGGTATACGCCGCGCGGCCGCCCGGTGAGGGCGCAACGGTTGCGCAGGCGCGAGGGCGAAGCGTTGCGCGGCAGCTTCTGCAGTTTCGCGCGCGCTGCGTCGCGCTCCTCGTCGGAGGCCCTGGAGCTGCGGATCACCTCGAGCAGCGCCTGGCGTCTGACCTTGAATTTGGCCACCGTCAGGCGACGCTTCTTCTCACGCAGTACTACGGAAAGTTTGGCCATGTGCGGGTCCCCTCAGTGCTTGAACGGGAAACGGAACGCGGCGAGCAGGGCCTTGGCCTCGTCGTCCGTCTTTGCCGTCGTGGTAATGGCGATGTTCATGCCCCGGAGCGCGTCGATCTTGTCGTACTCGATCTCCGGGAAAATGATCTGTTCCTTGACGCCAAGGCTGTAATTGCCGCGCCCGTCGAACGCGCGATTGGACACGCCGCGGAAATCGCGGATGCGGGGCATGGCGATATTGACCAGGCGATCGAGGAATTCGTACATGCGCGCGCCGTGCAGCGTGACCATGCAGCCGATCGGGTAGCCGGCGCGCAGCTTGAAATTGGCGATCGAGCGCCGCGCCTTGGTGACCACCGGCTTCTGGCCGGCGATCTTGGCCATGTCGGCGACCGCGTTGTCGAGCGTCTTCTTGTCGCCGACGGTCTCGCCCACACCCATGTTGAGGGTGATTTTGCGGATGCGCGGCACTTCCATGGTGCTCTTGTAGCCGTACTTCTTCACCAGCTCCGGGACCACCTTGTCGCGGTAGTGCGCTGCGAGGCGCGCCGGCGGCACCGGCAGCGCGGGCTGGGCGGGCCGGGCGGCCTTCTCCACGGGCTTGTCCGCCGCCTTGGCGGGCTTGCCGACCTTTTCGGGTTTCCCTTGCTGTGGGGCTTTTTCCTTGGCCATCCCTGTCCCCTTATGCGTCGACCTGTTCGCCGTTCGACTTGAACACGCGCACCTTGCGACCGTCGTTGAGCTGCTTGAATCCCACGCGGTCGGCTTTCTTCGTGGCCGGATTGAACAAGGCGATATTCGAGACATGGATCGGCATGTCCTTGTCGAGAATGCCGCCGGTCACGCCCTTCATCGGATTGGGGCGCGTGTGCTTCTTCACCCGGTTGATGCCCTCGACCACGACGAATTCGGCGCTCACGCGGCGCAGCACGGTGCCGCGCTTGCCCTTGTCGCGGCCGGTGATGGCGACCACTTCGTCGCCCTTGCGAATGCGTTGCATGCGGTTTTCCTCAGAGAACTTCCGGCGCGAGCGAGACGATCTTCATGAAACGCTCGGTGCGCAGCTCGCGCGTCACCGGTCCGAAGATGCGCGTGCCGATCGGCTCGAGCTTGGGGGTCAGCAGCACGGCGGCGTTGCTGTCGAAGCGGATCAGCGAGCCGTCCGCGCGGCGCACGCCCTTGGCAGTGCGCACCACCACGGCGTCGTAGATCTCGCCCTTCTTCACACGCCCGCGGGGCGCCGCATCCTTTACGCTCACTTTGATCACGTCGCCGATGCTGGCGTAGCGCCGCTTGGAGCCGCCCAGCACCTTGATGCACATGACCGAGCGTGCGCCGGTGTTGTCGGCGACGTCCAAAATCGACTGCATCTGAATCATTTGCAACTCTCCATCCAACTTGCTTCGCCGGGCGCCGCCCGGCGGGCAGTTTTGGACCCCGTACGGGGCTGGTGTCGGGCCGGCCGGAGCCGGACCGTCGAAAAGGACGCGAATTCTATCGTGAAATCCGCACCTTGGGCAAGGCTAAACCGCTTTGGATTTCTCGATCAGCCGGGTCACCTTCCACGCCTTGGTCCTGGAAATCGGGCGGCATTCTGAAATCTCGACCAGGTCGCCCTGGGCAATGCCGCTCTCCTCCACGTGCGCGTGGTACTTCTTCGAGCGCGTGATGGTCTTGCCGACCAGCGGGTGCCTGACCCGGCGCTCGACCAGCACCGTCACGGTTTTCTGCATCTTGTCGCTCACCACGCGTCCGGTCAGCGTGCGAGTATGGTTCGGGGTCTGCGTCGCTGGCTGGTTCATTTGCCCGCTTTCTCCTTGAGCATGGTGCGCACGCGCGCAATGTCGCGCCGCACTTTCTTGATCTGGCTGGTATTGCCGAGCTGCTGCGTGGCGAGCTGCATGCGCAGGCCGAACTGCGCCCTGAGCAGATCGTGCAGCTCCTTGCCCAGTTCGTCGCCGCTTTTCGCGCGTAGTTCATTCGCTTTCATGGCTTACCCCAGCATCCGGTGCACGACGATGGTCTTGAACGGCAGCTTGGCCGAGGCCAGGGCAAAGGCCTGCTTGGCGATCGCGGCATCCACGCCGTCCATCTCGTAGATGATCTTGCCGGGCTGGATCTCGCAGACGAAGTACTCCGGATTGCCCTTGCCGTTGCCCATGCGCACCTCGGCCGGCTTGGTCGAGATCGGCTTGTCCGGGAATACGCGGATCCAGATGCGGCCGCCACGCTTGATGTGGCGCGACAACGCGCGGCGCGCCGCCTCGAGCTGGCGCGCGGTGAGACGGCCCCGGCCGATGGCCTTCAGACCGTACTCGCCGAAGGAGACCTTGTTGCCGCGCGTCGCGACGCCCGTGTTGCGTCCCTTCTGCTGTTTGCGGTACTTGGTTCGTGCGGGTTGCAGCATTGCTCAGTTTCCTCTCAATCCTTCTTGTCGCCCTGGTCCTTGACCACTTTCCTGGCGCGCTTGACCGTGGTCTTGGGCGCAGGGGCATCCGCCTTCTTCGCCGGCTTTTTCTCGCCGTCGGGCTTGGCACGCGCCGGCGCGCGCCGCGCGCCCGGCTTGGGCACCGGCTTTTTCGCCTTGCGCGGCTCGGCGGGCGCCTCCATCGGCGCCGGTACCGCTGCTGCCGGCAGCGCAGCCTGGATCTCGGCCTTGGTCATCACTTCGCCCTTGTAGACCCAGACCTTGATGCCGATCACGCCGTACGTCGTCTTCGCCTCGCCGGTGCCGTAATCGATGTCGGCGCGCAGCGTATGCAGGGGCACGCGGCCTTCGCGATACCACTCGGTGCGGGCGATCTCGCTGCCGTTGAGGCGCCCGGCGCTCATGATCTTGATGCCCTGCGCGCCCAGCCGCATGGCGTTTTGCATTGCGCGCTTCATCGCGCGCCGGAACATGATGCGCTTCTCGAGCTGCTGGGCGATCGAATCGGCAATCAACTGCGCGTCGATCTCGGGCTTGCGGATCTCCTCGATGTTCACATGCACCTGCTGCACGCCCATCAGGCGCCGCAACTCAGCCTTGAGCGCCTCGATTTCCTCGCCCTTTTTGCCGATCACCACGCCGGGGCGCGCGGAGAATATCGTGATGCGCGCGTCCTTGGCCGGGCGCTCGATCAGCACGCGCCCGACGGAGGCATGCGCCAGCTTCTTCTTGAGGAAACCGCGCACCTTGATGTCCTCGGCCAGCATGCCCGGGAACAGCCGGCTGTTGGCGTACCAGCGCGAACTCCAGTTGCGGTTGACCGCGAGGCGGAAACCGATCGGATTGATTTTTTGTCCCATAGGCCCTCGTCAGTCTCCGACCGTGACGTAAATGTTGCAGGTGTGCTTGAGTATGCGATTGCCCCGGCCCTTGGCGCGGGCCTGGAAGCGCTTGAGGAACGCGCCGCGCTCCACCAGCACGCTCTTCACTTTCAGCGCGTCGATGTCCGCGCCATCGTTATGCTCCGCGTTGGCGATTGCCGACTGCAGCAGCTTTCTGATGATGGCGGCGCCCTTTTTCGGCATGAACGCCAGGGTATTGAGCGCCTTGTCCACCGGCTGGCCGCGGATCATGTCGGCGACCAGCCTGCCCTTCTGGGCCGAGATCCTCGCGCTGCGCAGCGTCGCTTTGGTTTCCATGCCCGCCCCTTACTTTTTCGCCGCCGGCGCCGCAGCCGCGGCCGCGCCGGGCGCACCCTGTGGCGGCCTGCCGCCGACCGCCTGTTCGGTGCGCTTGCCCACCGCGGAGTGGCTCTTGAAGACGCGCGTCAGCGCGAACTCGCCCAACTTGTGGCCGACCATGTTCTCGGTGATGTACACCGGGATGTGCTGCTTGCCGTTGTGCACCGCCATCGTCAAGCCGATGAACTCCGGCATCACGGTGGAGCGGCGCGACCAGGTCTTGATCGGGCGCTTGTCGCTGGAAGCGCGCGCCGCGGAGACCTTGTCCAGGAGATGCTGGTCCACAAAGGGACCTTTCTTGATTGAGCGTGCCATGGGGTGCCCTTATTTCGTGCGCCGGTCGCGCACGATCATCACCTTCGTGCGCTTGTTGCGACGCGTCTTGTAGCCCTTGGTCTGTACGCCCCAGGGCGATACCGGGGGCCGTGCCGAGGCGGTACGGCCTTCGCCGCCGCCATGGGGATGGTCAATCGGGTTCATCGCCACGCCGCGCACCGTCGGTCTGATGCCGCGCCAGCGCTTGCGGCCCGCCTTGCCGATGGACTCGAGGTTGTGCTCCTCGTTGCCCACCTCGCCAATGGTTGCCCGGCACTCGATGTGCACCTTGCGGATCTCGCCCGAGCGCAGCCGCAGCTGGGCGTAGGAGCCCTCGCGCGCCAGCAACTGCGCCGAGGCGCCGGCCGAGCGCGCCATCTGCGCGCCCTTGCCCGGCTGCAGCTCGATGCAGTGCACCGTAGTGCCGATCGGGATGCTGCGCAGCGGCCGCGTATTGCCGGACTTGATCGGCGCATCCGTGCCCGAGAGCAACTGCGCGCCGGCGCTCACGCCTTTGGGCGCCAGCACGTAGCGCCGCTCACCATCGGCGTACAGGAGCAGTGCCAGGTGGGCGCTGCGGTTCGGGTCGTACTCGAGCCGCTCCACCGTCGCCGGGATGCCGTCCTTGTTGCGGCGGAAATCGATCAGCCGGTAATGCTGCTTGTGGCCGCCGCCCTGGTGCCGCATGGTGATGCGGCCATGGTTGTTGCGCCCGCTGGACTTCGATTTCGTCGCGGTCAGCGGCCAGTGCGGCTCGCCCTTGTGCAGCTCCGGCGTCACCACCTTCACCAGCGCGCGGCGCCCGGGCGAGGTGGGTTTTACCTTGATCAGTGGCATGGCTTACTCCGTCGCCGCGAAATTGATTTCCTGGCCGGCCGCCAGGCGCACGTAGGCCTTCTTCCAGTTGCGCCGGCGTCCCATGAAGCGCCCGAAGCGCTTCTGCTTGCCCTTGACGTTGGACACCGTCACCGACTGCACCTTGGTCTTGAACAGCAGCTCCACCGCGGCCTTCACTTCCGGCTTGGTCGCATCGTCGGCGACGCGGAATACGTACTGCCGGTGCTTGTCCGCGACCAGCGTGCTCTTCTCCGACACCACGGGGGCGAGCACCACCTTCATCAGATGCTCGTCGGCATACTTTGTCGGCGCGCTCATTTGAACATCTCCTCGAAGCGCGCCAGCGCCTTGCGCGTCAGCAGCACATGCGGGAAGCGCACCAGGGCAAGCGGATTGACCTGGCGCGCCGCGATCACCGCGACGTTCGACAGATTGCGCGCGGACAGCTCCAGGTTCGCATCGATCTCGTCGGTGATCACCAGCACCTCATCAAAACCCATCGACTTCACCTTCTGCGCCAGAAGCTTGGTCTTGGGGGCCTCGAGCTTGAACTCCTCCACCACGCAGATGCGGTCCTCGCGCACCAGCTGGGACAGGATCGACATCATGCCGGCGCGCATCATCTTGCGATTGACCTTGTGCGAGAAATTCTCGTCCGGACTGGAGGCGAATATCTTGCCGCCGCCGCGCCACAACGGGCTCGAGGCCATGCCGGCACGTGCGCGGCCGGTGCCCTTCTGGCGCCAGGGCTTCTTGGTCGACTTGGCGATCTCGCTGCGTTCCTTCTGCTTGCGCGTGCCCATGCGCGCGTTGGCCTGGTAGGCCACGACCACCTGGTGCACCAGGGCCTCGTTGAATTCCCGGCCGAAAATCGCATCCGGCGCACTGGTGGTGCCGGCTGCGCCCTGGTCACCGATCAGCTTGAGTTCCATGGCGCGCCTCAGACCTTGGCCGCCGGACGCACGACCACGTCGCGTCCCTTGGAGCCCGGCACCGATCCCCTGACCAGCAGCAGCTGGCGTTCGGCATCGACGCGCACCACCACCAGGTTGGGCACGGTGCGCTTGACGTTGCCGAGGTGGCCTGCCATACGCTTGCCCGGAAATACGCGGCCCGGATCCTGGTTCTGGCCGGTCGAGCCCGGCTTGTTGTGCGACAGGGAGTTGCCGTGCGAAGCGCGGTTCGACGAGAAGTGATGGCGCTTGATGACGCCGGCAAAGCCCTTGCCGATGGTCACGCCCTGCACGTCCACTTTCTGCCCGACTTTGAACAGCTCGACACCCAGCTTGCCGCCGACCTTCAGGCTGGCAAGATCCTTGGCATCCGCGCGGAACTCCTTGAGCAGGCTGCCGGCTTCGACGGCCGCCTTGGCAAGGTGGCCCGCGAGGGGCTTGCGCACGCGGCTCGCGCGGCGCTTGCCGAACGCGATCTGCACGGCAGCATAGCCGTCCTTCTCCGCCGTCTTGATCTGCGTGATCCGGTTGTCGGACACGTCGAGCACCGTCACCGGCAGCGTGGTGCCGTCATCGGTGAAGATGCGCGTCATACCGACCTTGCGGCCGACCAGTCCTATCGTCATAAAGCCCTCTTGTCATGAACCCGGCGGCGCATGCGCCTTGCCCGGGCGCCGGCTGCTATTGGCCCGGCACTGCACTTTGTGCTGCGTGTTACCTGACCTTGATTTCCACGTCCACGCCCGCCGGCAGATCGAGCTTCATCAGCGCGTCCACCGTCTTGTCCGTCGGGTCGATGATGTCCATCAGGCGCAGGTGCGTGCGGATCTCCAACTGGTCGCGCGACGCCTTGTCGATGTTCGGTGAGCGCAGCAGGTCGAAACGCTGCCTGCGCGTCGGCAAGGGCACCGGTCCACGCACCACGGCACCCGTGCGCTTGGCGGTGTCGACGATCTCGAGCGCCGACTGGTCGATGAGCCGGTAGTCGAACGCCTTGAGGCGGATGCGGATGCGCTGGTTTTTCGTGGTGCTCACTCGATCACCTTGGCGACGACGCCGGCGCCGACGGTCTTGCCGCCCTCGCGGATGGCAAAGCGCAGCC
>JAQBXT010000098.1 GCA_027624175.1 Pseudomonadota bacterium
CGCGGCGCGGGCTGTTCTCGCCGGCGGCCGAGCGCGCCGCGCTCTCGCGTGCGCTCCGCGCGCTGCTCAGGCGCCCGAGCGGCCGAGGAAACGCCGCAGCCAGGCGCTAACCTCACATCAGGATACGCGTCAGCCGTTCAGTCCGGCCAGCACGCGCACATGCTGCACCACGCTCCTGCCCAGGGCCGACAGTGCGTACCCGCCTTCGAGCATCGACACCATGCGTCCCTGCGCATGCCGGTCGGCCACCGCCTTGATCTGCTGCGTTACCCAGCCGTAATCGGCGTCCGCAAGCCGCAGCATCGCCATGTCATCCTCTTCGTGCGCGTCGAATCCCGCGGAAAAAATCACCAGTTGCGGCCTGAAGTCCTCCAGCGCCGGAGCCCACACCTCGCTCACCGCGGCGCGGAACTGCTTCGAGCCCGCCCCTGCGGCGAGCGGCACGTTCACCATGTTGGGCGCCGGCGCCTCGGTGCCGCTGTACGGATAGAACGGATGCTGGAAGATCGACGCCATCAGCACCTGCGGGTCGTTGCCGAAAATGTCCTCGGTGCCGTTGCCGTGGTGCACGTCGAAATCGATGATCGCGACGCGCTCCAGTCCATGCGCCTGCAGCGCATGGCGCGCGGCCACGGCGACATTGTTGAAGATGCAAAAACCCATCGCCCGTGCACGGCAGGCGTGGTGTCCCGGCGGGCGCACGCTGCAGAACGCGCTGTCGGCCTCGCCGCGCAGCACCAGGTCGGTGGCCAGCACCGCCGCCCCGGCCGCGCGCAGCGCCGCGCCCAAACTGTGGGGATTCATCGCCGTGTCCGGGTCCAGGTGTACCGTGCCCGTCTCGGGCGCGGCGGCGCGCACTGCGCGCACGTACTCGAGCGGATGCACGCGCGCCAGCTGTTCGTCGCTCACCAGCGGCGCTTCGTAGCGCGCGAGCAGCGCGCCGACGCCCGAGGCGATCAACTGGTCCTCGATCGCCGCAAGACGCTCGGGCCGCTCCGGATGCCAGGCGCCCATTTCGTGCTTCAGGCAATCGCCGTGCGTGATGAACGCAGTCGCCATGATGCGTCAAATCATACCCTGTACAATCCGGCCATACTCCTGAAAACACAGGTCAAAACCAAGCTCGCGCCATCCCCGCTCGAGCGCCTGGTGCGCACCGCCGGCGAGGTGATCCTTGGCAAGGAATATCAGATCCAGCTGTCGCTCGCCTGCCTGATCGCGCGCGGCCACCTGCTGATCGAGGACGTCCCCGGTGTGGGCAAGACCACGCTGGCGCACGTGTTGGCAGGTTCACTGGGTTTGCATTTTCAACGCATCCAGTTCACCAGCGACATGCTGCCGGCGGACATCATCGGCGTCTCGGTGTACGAGCGCGACAGCGGCTCGTTCAAATTCCATCCCGGGCCGATCTTCGCCCAGGTGATCCTCGCCGACGAAGTGAACCGCGCCACGCCCAAGACGCAAAGCGCGTTGCTCGAGGCGATGGAGGAACACCAGGTGACGGTGGAGACGGAGACGCGCAAGCTCCCCGAGCCCTTTTTCGTCATTGCGACCCAGAACCCGACCGAACAGGTCGGCACCTTTCCGCTGCCCGAATCGCAGCTCGATCGCTTCCTGATGCGCATCGAACTGGGCTACCCGGACCGCGACGCCGAACGCGCGCTGCTCGCGGGCACCGACCCGGCGCGACCTGCTTGCCAGCCTCGATCCCTGCATGAGCCCGGCCGAACTGGTGGAACTGCAGACCGATGCGCAGCGCGTGCACGTAGCGCCGGCGCTGCTCGACTACGTGCAGGCGATCGTCGTGCATACGCGGCGCTCGCCCGACTATGTCGCCGGCCTGTCGCCGCGCGCCGCACTGGCGCTGGTGCATTCGGCGCGGGCGTGGGCGCTGCTGGAAGGCCGGGACAAGGTGATTCCCGAAGACGTACAGGCTGTGCTCCCCGGCGTCGCCGCGCATCGCCTGCGTCCGGCGCACGACGCGGCGCGCCGCGTCGACGTCGGCGCGCAACTGCTCGCGGCGGTTCCGATCCCCTGAGCGGGGCTAGGCCGCCGCCCGGTCCGCGCGGCGGCGCTCGTTCTCCTGCAGGAAACGCTTGCGCAGCCGGATCGACTTCGGCGTGATTTCCACCAGTTCGTCGTCGGCGATGAATTCCACCGCGTACTCCAGGGTCAGGCCGATGGGCGGGGTCAGGTCGATGGCCTCGTCCTTGCCGGAGGCGCGGATATTGGTGAGCTGCTTGGTGCGGATCGGGTTCACCACCAGGTCGTTGTCGCGGCTGTGGATGCCGACGATCATCCCCTCGTACACCGGCTCGCCGGGAATGACGAACATGCGCCCGCGCTCCTGCAGCTTCCACAACGCATAGGCCACCGCGACGCCGTCGTCCTGCGACACCAGCACGCCATTCCTGCGCTCGGCCATCTCCTCTGTCTTGGCGGGGGCATACTCATCGAATACGTGGCTCATGATGCCGGTGCCGCGCGTCAGGGTCATGAACTCGCCCTGGAAGCCGATCAGCCCGCGCGCCGAAATGCGGTAATCGAGGCGCACCCGGCCTTTGCCGGCGGGCTGCATCTCGAGCAGCTCGCCGCGCCGCCGGCCCAGCTCCTCCATCACGCCGCCCTGGTTGACCTCTTCCACGTCCACCGTCAGGACCTCGAACGGCTCGCAGCGCACGCCATCGATTTGCTTGATCACCACGCGCGGGCGCGACACGGCGATTTCGTAGCCTTCGCGGCGCATGTTCTCCAGCAGGATCGTCAGGTGCAGCTCACCGCGGCCGTGGACGATGAAGGTGTCGGTGTCTTCCGGGTATTCGACGCGCAACGCAACGTTGCTCTTGGTTTCACGCTCGAGGCGCTCGCGGATCTGGCGGCTGGTGACGAACTTTCCTTCGCGCCCCGCCAGCGGCGATGCGTTGACCAGGAAATTCATGGTGAGCGTCGGCTCGTCCACCTTGAGCGGCGGCAACGCATCGGCATGTTCTGGATGGCACAGCGTGGTGCCAATGCCGAGCTCGTCGATGCCGTTGATCAGCACGATGTCGCCCGCCTCGGCCTCGTCCACCTGCACCCGCGCCAGGCCCTCGAACATCTGTATCTGGTTGACCTTCGCCTTGAACGGCGCCACCTCGGGGCCGTTCAGCACCAGAACCTCCTGCGCCGCCTTGAGGCGCCCACGGCGGATACGGCCAATGCCGATCTTGCCGACGTAACTCGAGTAATCGAGCGAGCAGATCTGCAGCTGCAACGGCCCGTCCGCGTCTTCGTCGCGCATCGGCACGTGCTGCAGGATCGCCTCGAACAGGGGCTTCATGTCGCCGCCCCTTGCGCCGACGTCAAGGCTCGCCCAGCCTTCCAGGGCGGAGGCGTAGACCACGGGAAAGTCCAGTTGCTCCTCGGTCGCCCCGAGCTTGTCGAACAGGTCGAAGGTCTGGTTGACCGTCCACTGCGCGCGCGCGCCGGGCCGGTCCACCTTGTTCACCACCACGATGGGCTTGAGGCCCTGCGCCAGTGCCTTGCGCGTGACGAAGCGCGTCTGCGGCATCGGGCCATCGACCGCATCCACCAGCAGCAGCACGCCGTCGACCATCGACAGCACGCGCTCGACCTCGCCGCCGAAGTCGGCGTGGCCCGGGGTGTCGACGATGTTGATGTGCGTGCCCTCGTAGCGTACCGCGCAGTTCTTGGCCAGAATCGTGATGCCCCGCTCGCGCTCCAGGGCGTTGGAGTCCATCACGCGCTCCTGCAGCTGCTCGTGGGCGGCGAAGATACCGGAGGCGCGCAACAGCTTGTCGACCAGCGTGGTCTTGCCGTGGTCGACGTGGGCGATGATCGCTAGGTTGCGCAATGCGCGCGGCATGGCTTTGATCCGAAAAACAAAAGTCGCGCGCATTGTACGCGACTTAGGTGGCGCCGTGTTGCGTTGCGTCAGTCTTTGAACACGGTTGCGATGGTGCTTTGAATCGCCTCGGCGGCAGCGCGTGGATCGGCTGCGTCGCGAATCGGGCGGCCGACGACGATGTAGTCGGCGCCGTTGACGAACGCCTGCGCCACATCGACGGTGCGCTTTTGATCCGCCGCCGCGGTGCCGGCGGGCCGCACGCCCGGCGTCACGACGAGCAGCTTGCCGCCGAACGCCGCCTTGATCTTCGGCGCTTCCAGCCCGGAAGCAATGACGCCGTCGCATCCGCATTCGAGCGCGGCGCGTGCACGCTGCAGCACCAGGTCCTCGACGCTGCCGGCGTAGCCCATTTCGGCCAGATTGTTCTGGTCGAAGCTGGTGAGCACGGTGACCGCGAGGATCTTCAGCCGCCCCTTCTCGCGCGCCGCGGCCTCCATGATCGAGCGCTCCGCGTGCACGGTAAGGAATTCCGCGCCGCTGGACCGGAGGTTGGCTACCGCGCGGCGCACCGTCTCGGGAATGTCGTAGAGCTTGAGGTCGGCGAACACCTTGGCGCCGCGCGCACGCAGCCATTGCAGCAACTCGAAGTATCCGCCAGCCGAGAACAGCTCCAGGCCGATCTTGTAGAAGCGCACCGCCTCGCCCAGGCGCTCGGCGCAGGCGCGCGCCTCCGCGGCCGTGGGCAGGTCCAGCGCCGCAATCAGGCGTTCGCGCGGGTCGATGCCGCTCATGCAGTTCCCTCCTCGGCCGCCAGGTCCTGCAGCGTCATGGTCACGCTCTCTCCCGCGCGCAGCAGCTGCTCGGCCAGCACCGGCGGCGCCTCGGCGCGCAGCGCTCGAGCACGTGCTCACAGCGTTCGGGCGGCAGCTTGGCGCGCCTCGCGATCTGCGTAAGCGCCAGCGCGCCTTCGACC